>CAZXMO010000033.1:0-35008 GCA_964641125.1 uncultured Spirochaetales bacterium | reverse complement strand
TGAGCTCCGAGACGGGCCGGTCGCAGGTGAAGACGATCTGCTTGTTCGCCTCATAAAGGGCGTTGAAGGTGTGGAAGAGCTCTTCCTGGGTTTCCGGCTTCTTCTGGAGAAAGTGGATATCGTCGATCAGCAAAATGTCGACACTCCGGTACTTGTTCTTGAAACGGGTCATCTTCTGGACATGAAGGGACTGGATGAATTCGTTGGTAAAGGTCTCCGCGGTTATGTAGACGATTTTCATATTATCGAACTGATGAAAAGCGCTGTTGCCGATTGATTGGATAAGATGGGTCTTGCCGAGGCCTACACCGCCGTAGATGAGGCAGGGATTGTAAGCCTTCCCCGGGTTCTTGGCTATGGCTATGGCCGCGTTTGCGGCGAAGGAGTTGTTTTCGCCGATGACGAAGTTATCGAAGGTGTACTCCGGGCGGAGCTGGGAATGGACCCTTTTTTCCTTTGCCGGAGCCGGCTTGGAAACCTCTACGGGAGAAGGCTTCGGCGATTCCTTGGCGGATGTCTTCTTTATTTCGAAATCGATCGTGATATCGTTTCCGGAAAGCTCGTAGAGCTTCGACTGCATGATCGGCAGGTAACGCTGTTTTATCTGGTCTTTATAGAACGAAGAGGGAACAGCGACGATAAGGGACTTCTCCTCCGACCGCGCGTATTCGATATTCTTGAACCACATGAGATACTCCTGTTCGGAAAGCTCCTCTCTGATCTGATTCAAGGCCTCTTTCCAGAAGACGGAATAGTCCCATGTCGCCGAATCCATATGTTAACCCCTTTGTAGTCCCAGAATATGAACAAGTTATCCACATTTTGTGGACATTCTTAAAAAAAATCTCAAGCTATCTTAATAACTAATATTATCTCCAATCCATTTAAAGGGAGTATATTTTATTACCGAATAAGTAATTATATTGTTCTCAACTCCCACCCATTTTCGCCGAAGACGCTTTTTTCCCATGGAATTGTAATTCTTAAATTATCCACAACTTATCAACATTTTCTTACAAGCCGGATCGGGAAAAATGATATACCGTCCAGTGTACCGAATTCCCGGTCCGTTTGCAAGCAAAATCTCGAGCAGGGGGGTCTCAATCTTTACTTTTCTTCGAAAAAAATATATAATTTTTTATATTCAATAGAACCAGGAAAATACATGCCAGAAACTTACTCAGCGCAACATATCCAAGTCCTTAAAGGGTTGGAAGCCGTACGAAAACGCCCGGGGATGTACATCGGCTCCACCGGCCCCGACGGACTCCATCATCTCGTTTACGAAATCGTGGACAACAGCATCGATGAAGCTCTCGTGGGCTACTGTAACGAGGTCAGCGTCGTTATCGAAAAGGGAAACGTCATCCGTGTGGAAGACGACGGCCGGGGAATTCCCGTGGATATCCATACCGACGAGGGTTTGAGCGCCCTCGAGCTCGTTATGACCCGTCTCCACGCGGGAGGTAAGTTCGACAAGAACAGCTACAAGGTATCGGGCGGTCTTCACGGTGTCGGCGTATCGGTGGTCAACGCCCTTTCCGAATGGTGCGAGGTCTTCGTCCATCGGGAAGGAGATATCTATTCACAGAAATATACCCGGGGAATCCCCGAACAGCCGGTGACAATAATCGGAAAGAGCGAACGCCACGGAACTATTACCCGTTTCAAGCCGGATGATGAAATTTTCGAAAGCCTCGATTTCAGCTTCGATATACTCACCAACCGCTTGAGGGAGCTCGCCTTCCTCAACAAGGGTGTCCAAATCCGCATTACCGACGAGCGGCTTCCCCACCCCAAGACCAAGGAGTTCAAATTCGACGGAGGGGTCAAAGAGTTCATCCAACACATGAACAAGAACAAAGACCCTATCCATAAAGAACCTATCTACTTCGAGGCCGAGAGGGAAGAGGTGGACGTGGAAGTGGCCATGGAGTACAACGAGGGGTACAACGAGGCGATCTTCTCCTACGTGAACAATATCAATACCCGTGAGGGGGGAACCCATATGGTCGGCTACAAGTCGGCCCTCACCAGGGTGATGAATGATTTTTTTAAAAACTCCAAGCTTACCAAGAAGTACGAGGAAAACTTGAGCGGCGACGATGTCCGGGAGGGACTCACCGCGGTCATTTCCATCAAGGTTCCTAATCCCCAGTTCGAGGGGCAGACCAAGGCCAAGCTCGGAAACAGCGAGGTCAAGGGAATCGTCGAGTCGGTGGTCCACGAGTACTTGGCCATGTACTTCGAAGAGAACCCCGCCGTCATTACCAAGATCTTGGAAAAGGCGGTTACCGCGGCCAAAGCCCGGGATGCCGCCCGAAAGGCTCGGGAATTGACCCGGAGGAAGAGCTTCTTAGAAAGCACCGGGCTTCCCGGCAAGCTTGCCGACTGCGCCGAGAAGGACCCCGAGAAGTGCGAGATCTACATCGTCGAGGGAGACAGCGCCGGGGGCAGCGCCAAGCAGGGCCGGGACCGTCAGTTCCAGGCGATCCTTCCCCTGTGGGGAAAGATGCTCAACGTGGAAAAGACCCGGGTGGACAAGGTGATGGCCAACGACAAGCTGATGCCCATCATCTCCTCTCTCGGAACGGGCGCGGGGAAGGACTTCGATGTAACCAAGCTCCGGTATCATAAAGTCATCATTATGGCCGACGCCGACGTCGACGGGTCCCACATCCGGACCCTCCTCTTGACCTTCTTTTTCCGGTACATGACCGAGATGATCGAACGGGGCCACGTCTTCATCGCCATGCCTCCGTTGTACAAGCTGTCATACGGCAAGCTCACCGAGTACGCCTACACCGACAAAGACAAGGCGGCGGTCCTCGAAAAGCTCAAGCTCTCCGAAGAAAAGATCAGCCTCCAGCGGTACAAGGGACTGGGCGAGATGAATCCGGAACAGCTGTGGGAGACCACAATGAACCCGGAGTCCCGGAATATCATCCAGGTCAAGCTCGACGACGCGGTCGAAGCCGACGATATGTTCACCACCCTGATGGGAGAGCACGTCGCCCCCAGGCGGAAATTCATCGAGGACAACGCCCTCGCGGTGTCCAATCTGGATATCTAAACCGGGATACCCCGGCCGGAAAACTACGAGGAGAATAACGTGGAAGAACTACGCGGACAAGTCATACCCATTGCCATAGAAGAGGAAATCAAGGAGTCCTACCTGACATACGCCATGTCGGTCATCGTGAGCCGGGCGCTTCCGGATATCCGGGACGGCCTCAAACCGGTGCACCGGAGGATCCTCTATGCCATGCACGAGATGGGACTCCGTTCCGACCGCCCCTTCAAAAAGTGCGGCCGTATAGTCGGCGACGTCTTAGGAAAGTATCATCCCCACGGTGACCAGTCGATTTACGACGCCTTAGTCAGGCTTGCCCAGAGATTCTCCATGCGCTACCCGGTGGTGAACGGACAGGGCAACTTCGGGAGCGTCGACGGGGACCCTCCGGCGGCGATGAGGTATACCGAGGCCAAGCTCCACAAGGTCGCCGAAGAGATGCTCAAGGACATCACCAAAGAGACCATCGACTTCGGACCGAATTACGACGATACCATGCAGGAACCCCTGGTCCTGCCCGCGGCTTTCCCCTATCTCCTCACCAATGGGGCGAGCGGAATAGCCGTAGGTATGGCCACCAACATCCCCCCACACAACCTGAACGAGGTGTGCTCCGCGATCGCCGCCGTTATCGATAATCCTAAGATCTCCGTGGACGAGATCGTTCGGGATCACATCCACGGTCCCGACTTCCCCACCGCGGGAATCATCTTCGGACGAAGGGGAATTAAGAGCGCCTACAAAACAGGTAAGGGGCGGGTAACCGTCCGGGCCCGGTGTGTGATGGAAACCACCAAGAAGGGCAAGGACGTCATCATCGTGACGGAAATTCCCTACGCGGTGAACAAGGCGAGCCTGATCGTGCGTATAGCAGACTTAGTCAAAGAGCGGAAGATCGACGGCATATCCGACCTCAGGGACGAGTCGGACAGGGACGGGATGCGGATCGTTATCGAGCTCAAGAAGGGGAGCGTTTTCAAGGTGGTCTTGAATCAGCTCTTTATGCACACCCAGCTCCAGCAGAACTTTTCCGTCAACAGCCTTGCCTTAGTCGACGGCAGGCCCAAAACCGTAACACTGAAGGAAATGCTCCAGTGTTTCGTGGACCACCGGAAAGAGGTGGTTATCCGGCGGACCAAGTATGATCTCAAAAAGGCCGAGGAGCGGGAGCACATCCTAGAGGGATTGAAAATCGCCCTCGACAACATCGACGAGGTTATCGCGATTATCAAAAAGTCCAAGGATGTGGACACCGCCCGTACCGGACTGATGGACCGTTTCGCTCTCTCCGAGCGGCAGTCCCAGGCTATTCTGGACATGCGGCTTCAGAAGCTCACCAGCCTGGAAACCCAGAAGATCGTCGACGAGCTCAAACAGGTTCGGGAGCTCATTGCCTACCTCAAGGATCTCCTCTCGAGCGAGATGAAGATCCTCCAGGTGGTCAAGGACGAGACCGCTCAGATCGCCGCCAGCCACGGTGACGACAGGCGCACCGAAATCGTCCCCGACGAGGTGGATAGCATCGATATCGAGGATCTCATCCAGAAAGAGGACATGGTGGTCCTCATATCCAACCGGGGATTTATCAAACGGGTTCCCCTCTCCTCCTACAGAAACCAGGGCCGCGGGGGCAAGGGGTCCTCCTCCGCAAACCTCCGGAACGAGGACTTTATCGAGCACATCTTTATCGCCTCCACCCATGACTACATCCTCTTCATTACCAACGAAGGAAAGGCCTATTGGATCAAGGTCCACGAAATCCCCGAAGCCTCCAAGGCCGCACGGGGACAGCAGGTCAAAGCCTTACTCGCCATTTCCCCAAACGAGGAAGTAACCGCAATCGTAAGCTTGGAAGAATTCTCCGAGGATAACTTTATCTTCATGGCCACAAGCCGGGGGGTGGTCAAAAAAGTAACCACCGCCGCCTTCGCCAACGCCCGAAGCCACGGTATCATAGCCCTCAATCTCGATACCGGGGACCGGCTGGTCTCGGCCCTCCTCACATCAGGCTCGAACGAGATCATCTGCATAACCCGAGGCGGAAACGCTCTCCGCTTCCACGAGGACCAGGTAAGGGCAATGGGCCGGGCATCCCGGGGGGTCCAGGGAATGAAACTCGACAAACGTGACGAGCTCGCCGGAATACTCAGAGTCGAAGACGACGCTGACATCCTCCTCGTTTCCGAGTTCGGATATGGTAAGCGGACATCCTACACCAATTTTTCTCCCCACGGCCGGGGAACCCGAGGGCAAGTCATCTACAAAGCAAACGACCGAACCGGCGAGATCGTCGGGGCCCTCTCGGTCCGGGAAGTCGACGAGATCGTCTGTATCGGCTCTCAGGGAAATGCTATCAAGCTCATGATGCAGGAGATCCCCCTCCAGGGAAAGACAGCTCAGGGAGTACGGGTAGTCAATATCGACAAGCCTGATTTTGTTGTGGGTATGGCGAGGGTCGTCAATGAAGAAGATTGATCTACTGTTTCACGTGAAACATTTATACAGTACCGAAGAATGCTAGACAGGTGAATTTTATGCCACTGCATATTTAGGAAGATATTCATTTTTTTCCTTAAGAGGAGTGGGATAGCTACGCAGCCAGACATTTCGCAGTGGTCCGTCTAGTTCGTAGAAAAGAAGAAAGGGACGCTCACTAAAGAGGTTTTCTTTCAGTACGGTGACCTCCGACTCCGTAAGCCCTGCAGCTTCAGCGTGAGAGCGAAAATCTTTCTTTTGCTCTCGATACGGCTTGAACAGGTTGTGGTAGGTAAAGTAGACCACCAGACGATCTATGCTCCGTGAGACATTTCTTCCAAAGCAGACGGTTTCCCGAACACATTCGGCAACATCCTTTCTCAGCTGTCTGTCTACGTAGTTAACCGAAAAGAGTGGATTATGAACCGTTCTTCGGAGTTTTGAGGGAATGCGGATGTGATCGATCCTTTCTCGAAATTGCTCGGTCTGTCTGAGAACGGATTTTCGATAGACCCAATCGTAGGTCTTGTGCTCGTCTGTGAATAACTGGAGTGTGTTTCGTTTCGAAGTTGAAAGTAAATGAAAACACTCTCCCATTAATTCACGAAAAGATGCTGCTGTTGCTTTAGGATCTGCTCGAAAACGGCACTCTAAGGCTTCTCTCTGTGACTTTTGTGCCTCGGACATCCGACCTTTTCTCCTCAGATTTACATGATCGAACCAATAGACGAGCTGAGACCTTTTTCCTACGAGGATATTGACGGAACACGGAAAGAATTGGGACACGGTAAAATTTTCGAACCCATCGGCAACGAGATCTTCGTTTAGTTTAAGAAGAATACGCAACTCCGCGAGCCGCTTCAAACATCCACGAGCGAGGCGTGAAAGTTTATTCATGACGGTTTCGGATCTAACACCGAAGGCACGGCCCATATCTCGGATACTCGAAGTTGTGTAGAGCATTTGGAAGAGCTCACGATAGGCGAGAGTCCGTTTTGCATAGTAGTCGATGGAAAAGGTCTGTTCTGAAAAGTATCGACCGCACTCGCTGCAACGGAACCTGCGAACCGTACCAAATGCAATTGTGGAATAGGTTCCGGCATTGGAATACCAAGTTCCGGGTTGGGGATGATTTGGGGTGTGGAAATCACATTTCGGATTAGGACAGAAGGAAAAATTACTCATAGGAATGCCTCCTCTAAAAGGTGGTTGACATAGAAAAGAGACACCCCAAAAACGCTTAGTGATTCAATTCTAGCATTCTTCGGTACTTTATCTACTTGATAAAGGTGTTAATGGATTTTTCCGCTTCGGTCCAGAGGCTGTTTTTCCTATCCTCCGGCAGAAAAGTCGCGTAGAGATTATTTTTGATGAGGGTCAGGACCTCGTTGATGCTGAAGATTTCCGCATCGATGAGACTCATATATTCTTCCACTAACTCTTTCCCGAAGATGCTCGGATCGTCGGTGTTGATGGTCACGAATATCCCGTGATCGAAGAAAGGCTTCACCGGATGGTCCTGCAGGGTATGGAAGAATTTCCGGGTAAAGAGATTGCTCGTCGGGCAGACCTCGAGGGGAATGCGGTGGTCCCTCAGGTAATCCATGAGGTTTTTGTCGAAGATCGAGCTGATGCCGTGTCCGATCCGCTGGGCGTGGAGAGTGTTCAAGGCGTCCCATACCGATTCGGGTCCGACCACTTCGCCCGCGTGAGCGACGAGGTTGAGGCCTTCTTTCCGGGCTTTCTCGAAGATGTGGGCGAAATCCTTGGCGGGTCCCTTCGATTCGGTTCCCCCGAGGCCGATGCCGATGATGTTCCCGCTGCGGTGTTTGAGGGTAAGATCGAGATTATTCTCAGCGTTTTTGACGCCGCTGGTCCGGGAAACGTCGATGATAAATTTGACTTCCCTGTTATCTTTCTTCTTGATGCTCTCTACGCCTTTGTCGAGGATTCCCAGCATCTTCTCGAAAGAGAAACCGTTCATCAGGAATTTCGAGGGGGCGAAGAAGATTTCGGCGTATACGATGTTATTGGAATTGAGGTAGTTGCGCAGGTCCCCGATCAAGAGCTCGATGTCATCGTTTTCGCTGAAAGAGTTTTGGATTACGTTGATGAATAAATCGATGAATTCGTCGAGGCTGGTCACCTGGAATCGATCGCGGAGTTCTTCTTTCGAAGTAATTCCCGCGGGGGTCAGGCCGTGTTTCTGCATGAGGTTCCAAATCGTGTCCACACTGGCGAGTCCCTCGAGATGCAGGTGTATTTCGGTCTTGGGTACGCGTGTTATCAAGGCCCGTATTTTTTGTCTATCCAACTTTCTACATTCCTGCGATCAAGATTATACTTATTACTATATAACGGCTAAAACCGCTCATATGATAATACTAAATCTATAACATTTCACTAATTTTCTCTACTTTTTGAGGCGGGAGCGGCGAAGATGGGAAGAGAAAAGGGAAGAAAAACCCCTGTCGGACCGACAGGGGGTAATTTGACCATGTTCTTCGAGTTACGCCGAAACGACTTCCTTGACCTCGGGAACCTTCTTTTTGAGATAGGTTTCGACGCCTTGTTTGAGGGTCATTTGGGACATCGGGCATCCGCTGCATGCTCCGGTGAGCCGGACAGTCACTTTGCCTTCGTCACTCACGTTGACCAGCTCGATGTCGCCTCCATCCGCCTGCAGCGAGGGACGAACGTCCTGTATTGCCTGCTGAACTTTATCTTTTAACATATATGTCTCCTTTCGACCCATATCGGGCAGGAAAAACATACTCAATTGGTAGGTTTTAGTCAAGATTGCATTTTACACTCTTTCCGTATAGTATAGCCGCATGGGACGAATCCTTGTTTTTGCCAACCAAAAGGGGGGAGTAGGAAAAACCACTTCGGCGGTCAATCTCGGGGCGTATGTTGCCGAAGCGGGAAAGAGGGTTCTCCTGATCGATTTCGATCCTCAGGGAAATCTTTCCAGCAGCCTCGGAGCGGATACCGATCGAGAGGGAGTTTATGAGGTTATATCCGATTCGATCGCCGCGGAGAAGGCTGTTCAGAAGACCTCCGTAGAGGGTCTTCAGGTGATTCCCTCCAATATCAATCTGACCGGTGCGAATATCGAGCTGATCGATCAGGCGGAACGTGAAAGCTTCCTGAAAAAAGCCCTTGTCTCCATCAAAGACCGATGGGATTACATTTTCGTCGATTGTCCGCCTTCCTTGGGGATCCTTACCCTCAACGGTCTCGTCGCCGCGGAATATGTCATAATTCCCCTTCAGTGCGAATACTTCGCCCTCGAGGGATTATCCCTTCTTCTCCAGTCGATACGGCGGGTCCAGGAAAATCTGAATCACGATCTCAAGGTCGGAGGGATTCTCTTTACCATGTACGATTCGAGGACCCGTCTGGCCAACGAGGTTGTCCAGGAGGTAACCGGATATTTCAAGGATAAAGTTTTCCGCACCATCATTCCCCGGAATGTCAGGCTCTCGGAGGCCCCGTCACATTCGATTCCCATCAACCAGTACGAGCCGGAATGTCTCGGAGCCAAGAGCTATCAAAAACTAGCGCAGGAGGTATTACGCCGTGTCTAAAAAGGCCCTCGGGAAGGGTTTAGACGCCCTCCTTTTTTCAGATAAACCTGCCGGTGATAAAGCGGTCGAGATTCCCCGGGATCAGATCATACGGGTCCCCATCGCGTCGTGTAAGCCGAATCCCCACCAGCCGAGAAAAACCTTCAATGAGGAAACCCTAGCCGAGCTCACCGAATCGGTCAGGGAACAGGGGATTATCCAGCCGATCTTAGTCGAGCGGAAGGACGATGCCTACGTCATCATAGCCGGAGAACGCCGCTTCCGTGCCGCCCAGAGGGCGGGTCTCGAAGAGATTCCCGTAGTAGTCAAGCAGCTCTCCGAGGCGGAGAAACTCGAGATAGCCCTCATCGAGAACATTCAGCGGGACAATCTGACCCCCATAGAAGAAGCGGAGGGTTACTCCCACCTCATCGAGCAGACCGGGCTCAATCAGGAAGAGATTGCCAAAAAGGTCGGAAAGAAACGCTCCACGGTAGCCAACAGCTTGAGGCTCCTCAAGCTGCCTCAAAAAATGCAGGCCGCAATATCCGCGGGGGAGTTATCGGCGGGACATGCCCGGGCCATCCTGTCCATCCTCAATCCGGCCCATCAGGATATGCTCTTTACTCACATCATCGACAGGGGCCTTTCGGTTCGGGAGGCCGAAAACGAGGCGGCCCGCTTGAACAGCGGAAAGCTGAACCGGAAGAAGGAAAAGGGAAAATCCGCAGCCGGCTCGCCCGAAGAGAAACCTCCGGAGCTCAATGAAATGGAGGAACGCTTTATAGACGCTCTCGGTACCAAGGTGGAAATCCGGGGCGGGATAAAGAAGGGAAAGGTAGAGCTCTACTACTATTCCATGGACGATCTCGAACGCCTCTACGAGGTCATTACCAAAAAGAAATAGCAGGTCAAGCAGGCCTTCTTCTCAGGCGCGGGAGGTGATTTCGGAGTACCTGTGGATGATGGTCATAGCCGTGTCCGGGTAGTAGGTGAGAAAGGGGCGTGAAGGCTTAAGATCCTTGGGATCTTTTCGTATATCCTCGATACGAATGGAGGCGGCCCTGTGCTTTCCGAGCTTCTCCCGGTCCTCCTCGAGGGCCCTCCGGTGCATCTCTTTGGTTATTCCGCTTACCCCCGGGAGGTACTCGTCTTTACCCGATGTACCGCGAAAAATCACGAGACCCGCTATCAATCCTCCGATCCCCGCGAGGATCGCGAAGAAGACTCCCACGGTCACAAAAAAAACCAAGACCAGGGCGAGGGCCGTTCCTATTACGAGGGAAAGAATAAATTTGATCCCGTTTCCCAGTTTCACCACTAGTTATACCCCTTTGCCTTCCGAAAGGCTTGAGCGAGATCCTCCCTGCCGTCGAAAACACGCCCGCGGGTGAGTGAAGATATCTCTTCGAGCCGGCCCTCAACCGCCGCCCCGAACATGATGGAAAAGACAGGCACGTCAACAGTATACGTATTCCATGCGTTCCGTAAATGGGTATAGGTCCGCCCCTCGTTCGATTCCCCGTCGGTCATGAGTAGTATCGCCGGGACGTAGGATGAAAAGTCCTCCAACTCAGAAACGAGATTGAAACCGGTTATAACCGGGGTGTAAATATCGGTGGGTCCCCCGGGGGGAAGCTCGATAATCTTCCGAAGAAGGATATTGAGGTCGCCGGGATCGTTTCCCCGGACCGTCCAGATGTCGCGTACCGTCGAGGAAAAGGGTATAACGACGGTTATGTCCTCTTCTCCCGTTTGGATCAGGTATCTTCCGGCCTTCTTCTGATCGAGAAGGATATCCATGGCCTCGTGGAGCTCTTCGATTCCCCGGTCCCCCATACTTTCCGAGTAGTCGAGACAGAATATAGTCAGCGAGGGTTTGCGGAGGACGGTCTGATAGAGATTGAGGGCCTCCGCCGTGACCTCGGCGTCAGGCAAATCGACGCGAGGAGGAAGGGGCCCTGCTTCGATTCCCCAGTCCGGATCGAAAAGCTCACCCCCGGGGGCTCCCTCCCGGGTACGCCTCCCGAGGGAGGTCATCTCGGTCTGGATTTTCGGGGTAAGGAGATACTCCCGAAGCTTCAGGAAGGTTTCCCTCTTACCCTTTGCTCCCCGGTTGATGAATCCCAGGGGAAAATCGGCAGCGGGAAACCCGTCCGCCGGATAGACCACGTAGAGGGGTTCCCGGTCCCGGTCCCGGAGCTCCCGGTTCGCCTCGATAACGAGGGCCTCGTAATTGACCATGGCGTCGTAGTTCGATTCTACCATGAGCTCTTTGAGCCATTCGGAGCTTCCCGAAGAGCGGTGAACCCCTGAGAGAATCGAATCCATCTCTCGTCTCAGCGGTTCGGAGCGGAGATGCTCCAGGGTAAGTACCTCGGGATTTCCGGAAAGGGCGGAGAGAAAACCGAGATAGGCAATCGCTCCGCTGGTCGTTTGGGTGGCCGAAGGCATCATGAAACTGAGCCTGCCCGCCTCGATCGCCGTGAGGATATCCGCGATTCGTACGGGGGTACCGACGAAGCCGAGCTCCTCCGCGAGGTTCCGTCTGATTGCGAAGACCACCGGGGAGGTCGCGATAGAGGTGGTGCCCTCCACTCGGCCCTCGGAATCTCCCAATTCGATCCACAGGCTGCTTGCCGTCCAAACCGCATCCTGCCGGATGCCCCCCTCCCTGAGCTCCAGCATGATATCCACCGGGTCATGATACTCCAGGGATACCTCGGTCCTGTAGGCGCGCTCGAAATCCCGGAGGATCGGTTCGAATATTTCGTTTTCTATGCTCGAGATAATGGAGATAGGCGGGAGGGACGGACCGCATCCGGTCGTCACCAGTGTCGACGCCGGGATGAGCGCCGCCATGAGGATGACAAGAGGAAGTTTCTTCATATCCGACCTCCGGTCTGTTAAATTCTGTTCAATTTTTCTATAGTGTCCAGAGGAGGACGGTATTCGAGAATTAACCGGCATTTCAGGGCTCACCCGCCGGCCGCCGGCCGGATTGACAAAAACCCCCTCCGGTCTGTATAGTGGTACTTCCGAACGGCGATGGAGAGGTGTCCGAGTGGTCGAAGGAGGCGGTCTTGAAAACCGTTGAGCCGCGAGGCTCCGTGGGTTCGAATCCCACCTTCTCCGTCATAAACTCTCTAGGAGAGGTGCGAGAGCGGTTGAATCGGGCTCCCTGCTAAGGAGTTGTACCCTGTCCGGGTACCGAGGGTTCGAATCCCTCCCTCTCCGTCACTGTGCCCATAGCTCAGCTGGATAGAGCGTTAGATTGCGGATCTAAAGGCCGGAGGTTCGAGTCCTCTTGGGCACGCATGGATTTTGGAGAGATGCGAGAGTGGTTGAATCGGGCGGCCTCGAAAGCCGTTGTACCGCTTGTCGGTACCGTGGGTTCGAATCCCACTCTCTCCGCTCTTTTATAGCAGAATAGTTAGCGCTTGCTGCCTGACGGCTGAGGCAGCATCACTGGAGAGATGACCGAGAGGCCGAAGGTGTACGCTTGGAAAGCGTATGTATCCTATCCGGATACCGAGGGTTCGAATCCCTCTCTCTCCGAACATCCCCTTTAGTGATGATTGTCGGGCCCCGCGCTATCGGTCGTCGCCCAACCCCGTCAGGTCCGGAAGGAAGCAGCGGTAAGCGAAGGATCGATGAGCCGCGATCGGCTTGGCAGGAGCTAAAGGGGATTTTTTATGTCAAATATGTCCGAATCGATGACCTACGAGGTAACAGCCACAAAAAGGAGGCCGCGCTCCTTCGACGATCTGATCGGCCAGGAGTTCGTCGTTTCTACCCTCAAGAACTCCTTGGAAAGCGGACGGATTGCCCACGCCTACCTCTTTGCCGGGCCCCGGGGGGTCGGAAAGACCTCCGCCGCCCGAATTCTGGCCAAGTCCCTCAACTGCGCCAAGGGTCCCCTCGATACTCCCTGTGACGACTGTGTCTGCTGCGAGGAGATAAACCGCGGCGCCTCGTTAGACGTCATCGAGATCGACGGAGCGTCCAATACCTCGGTAAACGACGTCAGGGAGATCAAAGACGAGGTACTCTTCGCGCCGAACTCCTCCCGCTACAAGATCTACATCATCGACGAAGTACACATGCTTTCGAACAGCGCCTTCAACGCTCTGCTGAAGACCATCGAGGAGCCGCCTCCCTACATCGTGTTTATCTTCGCCACCACCGAGATCCACAAGGTTCCCGCCACCATCCGCAGCCGCTGCCAGCAGTTCAATTTCCGCCTCATCCCCGCCGAAGAGATCAGTGAATGCCTGAAAAGGGTGTGTACTGAAAACGGGATTCAGGCGGAAGAAGATGCCCTGTTCTGGATCGCCAAGGAGGCTACCGGCTCTCTTCGGGACGCCTACACCCTCTTCGATCAGGTGGTTTCTTTCTCCGGCGACTCTATTACCTTAGAGGCAATTCGCAAGAAGCTCGGTCTTGTCGGTCTCGACAGGATCAACGAGCTCGCCGAACTCCTCGCGGAAGGGAAGATCGGGAAAAGCCTCGAAGCTCTCGACACGATCCTCCGTGACGGTGTTTCGGTGGAGCAGTTCGTTATCGATATGACCGAGTTTTTCCGGAACATCCTCTTCATAAAAAACGGAATCGAACGACAGAGTATCTTAGGATACGCTCCGGGGAGGTTTTCCGAAAAGGCCCGGGACATCTTTACCGTTTCTCAAATCGAATACGCGATAGGGCTCCTCCTCGAGCTCTATCGGAACATCAGATATTCCTTGAATCAGCGCTACGAGCTCGAGCTCGTCGTGAGCCGTCTAGCGGCCTTGAGCGATTTTATCCCCCGAAGCGAGCTCATGAAGCGAATCACCGATCTCAAGCGCGGGCTCATGCAGGGGGCCGGGGGCGCCGCGGGCGAACAGCTAACGGTGGGGTCCGAGGGTGGTAAAGCCGCCGCCTGGGAGGACGAATCGGAAGAGATGGGCGGAGAAGGAGTCCCGGCCTCCGGACCGGCGGGAACCGCGGGCGGTGAAAGCGGACTCCCCTGGGAGGAGATTCTCAACGTCTTGAAAAAGACGAAGGTGGCCCTGTCCTCCACTCTCGAAAAGGCGGTCGATAAACGCTTGGAAGGCGGTGTTTTGACTCTCACCTTCCCTTCAGCCTATACCAAGAACTGCGTCGCCGACGAAATCCAAACCGTTTCCAACGTAGTCGAACAGGTTGTTGGCCGCCAAGTCACCATCGATATGAAGCTTGCCAAGGGAAACGAGCCCTCCGGAGAGAAAGCGGAAGTAATTCCCAACGAACAGATCGACGCGGTCAAGAAGATCTTCAAGGGAGAAATCCTTCAGGGAGAATAATATGAATATAAATCCATTTGATTTTTTAAAGAACTTTCAGAATATGCAGTCCCAATTGGGGGAAATGCAGGAAAAGATGAAGGACATCACCGTCACCGGCGCGAGCGGCGGCGGAATGGTGACGGTCACCATGAACGGACAGATGCAGGTCTTAGATGTCTCCATCTCCGCCGAAGCTGTGGACCCCGCGGAGGCGGGGATGCTCGAGGATTTGGTCCTCGCCGCCTTCACCGACGCCTTCAACAAGGTAAAGGACAAGCTCCGGGAAGAGATTTCCTCGCTCACCGGAGGAGCGCCCCTGCCCCCCGGGTTCATGGGAATGTAAGTGAACACCCTCGATCTCCTTATCAAAAACCTCTCGCGCCTTCCCGGAGTGGGGAAGAAGAGCGCAACCCGGATTGCCTACTACCTCTTGAAGAAGGAGCAGGGCTTTCTCGAAAGCTTGGCCGGACAGATCTCCACCATCAAGTCCAAGATCCGGACCTGTTCGGTCTGCGGGAACTATACCGAAACCGATCCCTGCGAGGTGTGCACCGACCTTCGCCGCGACCGGAGTATCGTCTGCGTCGTGGAAAACTCCCAGGACGTAAACACCATCGAATCGACCAACGAGTATCACGGCCTCTATCACGTCTTAGGAGGAGTAGTATCCCCTATAGACGGCGTGGGGCCCTCGGACCTGACTATCGGCAAACTCGCCGGAAGGGTGCATGAGGGTGAGATCAAAGAGGTGATTATCGCCACCAACCCCAATGTGGAGGGGGATACCACGGCGCTCTACGTCGCCCGGGCCCTCCACGACACCGGGGTCGCCGTTTCCCGCCTCGCTTCGGGACTTCCGGTAGGAGGCGATTTGGAGTATGCCGGGAGCATCACCCTGTCCCGCTCCCTCAAGGGCAGAATCCCCCTTTCCTGATCCGAGCCTGCTCCGGCGGAGCAGGTTAAGTTCGTTCTATTCACGAACCTCATCCATGAGTAGATCCGCGGCGGCCTCGAGAATCCCGGGGAGCTCCGCCTCTTCTTCGGCGGAAAAACGGCTCAATACGTAAGAGGAGACCGACCCCCGGGAGGGGCGTCCGATCCCGATGCGGAGCCTTCCGAAATCCTTTGTCCCGAGCTGCCCGATAATCGACTTGAGCCCGTTGTGCCCGCCGGTCCCCCCGCCCTTCTTGAAGACGACCCGTCCGAAGGCGAGCTCCAGATCGTCGTGAACCACGACGCATTCCTTAGGATCGATCGAGAAGTAGGAGAGGGCCCTGCTCACGCTGATACCGCTGCGGTTCATGAAGGCCGCCGGTTTCAGGAGGCGGACTTTGCGTCCCGCCGTTGTCAAAAGGGCGAGCCGGCCGCTGAATTTCTCCTGCCAGGACAGGACGTAGCGCTCGGTGAGGAGGTCGGCGACCATCCAGCCGGCGTTATGCCTGCTCCTCTCGTATTCACGCCCGGGATTACCGAGAAATGCGATTATCTTGGTCATGGGGCGGCCCCGGTTCGGTTGCTTTTCATCGGATAACAAATTACAATTTTATCCCTGGAGGTTCAAATGGCCGAAGAGACGATTTTCGAAAAAATCCTTGCGAAAAAAATTCCCTCCGAGAGCGTGTACGAAGATGACGATGTGTATGCCTTCAAGGACATCGAACCTCAGGCCCCAACCCACGTTCTGGTAATTCCGAAGCGGAAGATCGAACGGTTCCAGCATCTCAAACGGACGGATCCCGCCGAAGCGGGGACCTTCTTTGCCAAGGTCGCCTTGGTGGCGGAAAAGCTCGGACTCGAACCGGACGGGTACCGGGTGGTTATCAACAACGGGAAGTACGGACAGCAGTCGGTGGAATACATGCACGCCCATATCTTAGGCGGGCGGCAGATGACCTGGCCCCCGGGCTGAGCCGATAAAATAAAGAGAGGAGTCGGATCGTGAGTTTTCTATCCCTTGCTCAAGAACGGAGGAGCGTCAGAAAGTACGAAGACCGGGATGTTCCCCGGGAGGTGCTCGACCGCTGTATCGAGGCGGCCCGGCTGGCCCCTTCGGCGAATAACTGCCAACCCTGGCACTTCATTATCGTGGACGACCCGGATCTGCGCGGACAGATCGCCCGGACCACCTTTTCCGCAGTGGTAGGCTTCAACCGTTTTACCCTGGATGCCCGGGCCTTCGCGGTGGTGATTACCGAAAAACCGAATCTCATTACCCAGATAGGAGGAAGTATCAAGAACCTGCAGTACAATCTCCTCGATGTCGGCGCGGCGGTGGAAAACTTCTGCCTCCAGGCGGCGGACGACGGTGTGGGAACCTGCATTCTGGGATGGTTCGACGAGAAGAAAATAAAGGATCTTTTAGGGATTCCGAAAAAGAAGCGGATCAGTCTGGTCGTATCGATCGGGTATCCCGCCGACACCGCGGGGGAAAAGAAACGTAAACCCCGGGAGAAGATGAGCGGTTTTAATCGATATTTCGAGGAAAGGGGCACGGAAGCATGAAGGGGTTCAAGGCCTACGATATCCGCGGCGTCTACGGGCGGGACTTCGACACCGACGACGTCTATCGGGCGGGGTTCTTCCTGCCGACCCTGCTGAATGCGGACAGGGTCTTAGTCGGCAGGGACGTGAGGGAATCCTCCGACGCGATCTTCGAGGCATTATGCCGGGGGATTACCGATGCGGGGGCCGACGTCTACTCGATGGGACTCGCTACCACCCCCATGGTCTATTACGGAACGGCGAAGCACCGTTTTCCCGCCTCGGTACAGATTACCGCTTCCCACAATCCCAAGGAGTACAACGGCCTCAAGGTCTCCCGTACCGGGGCCCTTCCCGTGGGCTACGACACGGGCCTCGCCGATCTCGAACAGATGGTGAACGGCGGGGGTGAGCCCCGGCCCGTAAAGAAGCCCGGCGGCATCAAGGACATTGATATCCGGGGAGAATACATCGAGTACTTGAAGAAGTGGGCCGATTTTTCCGGGCTCCAGTACGGGATAGACTGCTCCAACGGCATGGCCTCCCTCCTGGTCAAGGACATATTCGGAGAGGATCCGATCTACCTCTACGATACCCTCGACGGGAGCTTTCCCAACCACGAGCCCAATCCCCTCATCGAGGAGAACGTGAAACCCCTCAAAGATGTGGTGGTCGAAAAGAATCTCGACCTAGGGATTATATTCGACGGGGATGCCGACCGGGTGATGTTCGTCGATGAACGGGGGCGTTTCGTAAGTCCGGATCTCATGATTGGGGTGTTAGGGATACACCTCCTGGAGAAGGAAAAGGGAAATGTCCTCCACGATATCCGGACCTCCCGCTCGGTGAGTGAGCACATCCGCTCGTTAGGGGGAACTCCCCATATGTGGAAGGTGGGTCACGCCTTCGCCAAGACGAAGCTCAGGGAAATCGGCGCCGTCTACGGAGGCGAGCTCGCGGGGCATTATTACTTCAGGGACTTCTTCCACTGCGATTCGGGTATGCTCGCGGCGATTATCGCATTGAACGTCCTGAGCGGGATGAAGAAGAATTCCACGACTTTCTCCTCCCTCATCGATTCGATCCGTACCTGGGCCTTCTCCGGGGAGATCAATTTTCGGATCGAGGCAAAGGACGAGGCGATGGCCGATCTCTACCGGATCTATGCCGGGGAGAAAAACCCGGACGCGGTCTACGACTTCGACGGATACCGGATCGAATATTCCGACTGGTGGTTCAACGTACGCCCCTCGAACACCGAGCCCTATCTCCGGCTGGTCGTGGAGGCGAAAAATCAAAGTCTCCTCGAGGAGAAAGTCGCGGAGATAAGAGAAAGGCTCTCCGCCTTCGAGTAAGCCATGGGATACACCGATATTACACAGGCAGGGGATCACACCTACGTTATTCCCGCGCCGGTCAATGTGGGGATCTACGAGAACGACGGCGAAGCAATCCTCATCGACAGCGGGAACGACAAGGAGGCGGGACGGCAGATCTTGAAGACCCTTACCGAACGGGAGTGGAATCTGCGTCTCATCGTCAATACTCATTCCAATGCCGATCATATCGGGGGAAACAACTATCTCCAGGAGAAGACCGGATGTTCCATTGCGGCGACGGCGGAAGAGGCGATGTTCATCCGTTTTCCCCGTCTCGAGCCGGCTTTTCTCTACGGGGGCTTCCCTCTCTCCCTTTTGCGGAACAAGTTCTTGGAGGCGAAGCCCTCGGATGTTGCCTACGAGATCGAACCCGGGGGTCCGATCGTCGACACCGGTCTCGAGGCGGTACCTCTGCCGGGACACTTCTTCGATATGATCGGGGTGCGCACTCCCGACAACGTCCTTTTCGTGGCGGACAGCCTGTTTTCGGAGAGGATCATCGACAAGTATCATCTTTTCTACATCTTCGACGTGGACCGGTATCTGAAGACCCTCTCCTTTTTGGAAAAGACCCGGGCGGAGCTCTTCGTGCCGAGTCATGCCGAGCCGGCCCGGGACATTTCCCCGCTGATCCTCAAGAACAGGGAGCAGATAACGGATACCCTGACCCGCATTCTCGAAATCTGCGAAATTCCCGTTTCCACCGAGACGATATTCGAAAAGCTGTGCTCCCACTACGGGATCCGGGTGGATATGAACCAGTACGTCCTCGTGTCCAATACGGTCAAGTCGCACTTGGGATATCTCGCGGACAAGGGACAGATCGAGCCGGTTACCAAGATAGGGCAGCTTCGCTGGCAGCGGGTGTAGTAAGAGGTGGAGAGTAAAACCTACAAGGAGTGGTCATGAGCGACAAGAAAATCCAAACCGTTCTGTGCTACGGCGACGGAGTGCATCTCGACGCCCGGAATCACATGTTCCTCGGGAATTACCTGTGCGATTTTCTGCACAACGAGCGCTTTTCGGGAGGTTAGATAAAAGACCCATGGATCCCCGGCAATACTTCAAAGAATATTCGGGTCCCCTTCCCTTACCTCGGGAGAAAATGTACCGCTACTGTCCGAAGTGCGCGGGAGAGATGAAGACGATAATGATCGAGGGTAATGAGCGGGGCAAGTGCCGGGAATGCGGCTTCGTTCATTATCAGAATCCCAAACCGGGAGTGGTCGCCCTGATCCGGCGGGGCGATTCACTCATCCTCGGAAAGCGGAGGGGGTACGTCGCCTTCGGAAAGTGGTGTCTTCCGGGGGGGTTCATCAATTTCGAAGAGGATTACCTGAGCGCGGCCCACAGGGAGGTACGGGAAGAAACGGGGCTCGAGATCGAGATAACCGGAATCTTGAGCGTGGTTTCCAACTTTCTGCTTCCGGGAATGCATACGCTGGTGGTCGTCCTTTCGGCGGTTCCTACCGGGGGTAAGCTCGAGGCGGGGGACGACTTAGGAGAGGTGGACTGGTTTCCTCTGAACGGACCCTTGCCGCCCTTGGCCTTCGAATCGGACGCGCATATCATCGAGCGGACCGCCGGGGGAAACGCGGCCCCTGCTCCCGTGGATCCCCGGTTTACCGTCCTCGGAGGGGGAGGATGACCCGGCCGGCCCTTCGGGTCCTCGTTTCGGACGCCCACGACCCTTGGTTCAATCTGGCAATCGAAAACTGGATCTTCCGGGATATGGACCCCCGTCAGCATGTGCTCTTCCTGTGGCGCAATTGGGAATCGGTAGTAATCGGACGCTTCCAAAACCCCTGGACCGAATGCCGTGTCGAGGAGATGGAGCTGAACGGGGTGAGCCTCGTCCGGAGGCAGAGCGGCGGCGGGGCGGTCTATCAGGACCTGAACAATTCGAACTTCACCTTCATGTCGGGACGGGATATCTACCGGCGGGAGAATAATTTCGCCGTCGTTTTAAACGGTTTGAAACGCTTTTCCATCGAGGCCGAGAGATCGGGACGGAACGATATATTAGTCGGAGGGAGGAAGGTGTCGGGAAGCGCCTTTAAGAACAGCTCCGACCGTAGTTTCCATCACGGAACCATGCTTATCGACACCGACCTGGATCGGCTTACCCGATACTTGAATCCCGGGGCGGAGGGGATCGAGACGAAGGGGATCGCTTCGGTCCGCTCGAAAGTAGCGAACCTCAGGGAGTTCAACGCCGCCGTCGATCACGATGTTTTCTGCTCCGCCCTTATAGAGGAGTTTTTTCGCTTCCACGGGACCGAGTGCGCCGTGGAGTATCTCGTCAGAGACGATCTCGAGCTCTTAGACGATGTGAGGAGATACTATGAGATGCTCCGGGACTGGGACTGGCGGTTTGGAAAAACACCTAAGTTCAGCCGACAGCTGAGCGTACGGTTCGACTGGGGGGGAGTCGAGCTTTTCCTGGACTGCGGAAACGGGATTATCGAGGATGTACGCCTCTATTCCGACGTCCTGGACGGCGATCTGACGGAATCGATCATCAGCGCTCTGAAAGAAATCCGGTATGCTCCCGCGGAAATCGCCCGGGCCCTTCGGGAGGTTTCCTTAGAGTATACGGCGGCGGACGGTGCGGAGGAGTTCAACCAAAAGCTCGAAGAGCTTACCCTCCGAATCGTTGCCGAGCTCTCCGGCTGTGAGATCAGGTGATACGGGGAAGATCTTTTAGGAACATCCGGATCTCGGCGGCCTTAGGCGGACATCCCGGACAGAAGCGATCGAATCCGGAGGTACAGTTGCCGATTCCGATTCCCCGTCCCCCTTTTCCCCTGAAGTCCTGACCGATAAAGAGTTTCCCCTTTTCCGGGAGGAAACCCCGGGGATTGTCCATTCGATAGAGTGCATGAATGAGCCCCCCGTAACAGGCGGAGCAGGCGCTTCCGTCATCCACTAATGCTGTGAGCCGCCGTATTTCCCCCGCCCTGCGGAGAACGCCGCCGGCTTCAGCGGGTCGTCGTTTCGGCCGCTGTCCCTCCTCGAGAATTTCCGCGGAACGTAAGTCCATGCTTCCCGCCCCGAGCTCCTCGGCGCGCCGGATGTAGGGGATCTTTTCCAGGTCGAAACCCATGAGACCGGCTGCGAAGCTGTCGATCAAAACAGGATCGGTACCGAGGACGACCATATCCATGGGGACCGGAGTTCCCCCCTCTTCGAAGGTGAGATCTCCCCGAAGCCCGTCAACGATGATGATATTCTGTTTCAGGACGGTATTGAGGAGGGCGATGGGCTCGTGGAGGCCTAGGGTGTGATACCGGCGCTTCTCCCCGTCGGGGATGCACCCCTTCAGGTTTTTCAGGGCGCAGGTCATTCCCACCTGGCAGTGTCCCTTGAGGACGGGGAGGTTGATGAGGACGTCGGTTTCGACGGCCGATCTGCACAGCTCGAGCTCCATATCGACCGCCCGGACGGTTACCGTGCGGTCCCGCTTCAGATCGACGAGGCTTACACCGTACCGCTTCGCCAGCATCTCGTAGCCGCACGTTTTGAACGCCCTGCGAGTATCTTCACCGACCCAGGAGCTCTCCATAATGGATATGCGGGTGCACCCATGGTCTTGGAGATACTCTATCACTCCCGCCGTAATCTCGGGAGTTGTGGTTGCTCCCGTTTCCGCCGGCTTACCGACGACGAGATTCGGTTTGAGGGCGTAGGAAGCGTTTTTGTCGAGGGCCGCCGCTATCGAGGCACGACGGAGGACCGCCTTGACCATCTCCTTCGGATCGTTCCCGTACTGTACAAAAATACGATTTGAAACCATAGTTCGAGTATAGTAAAAAGGATGTATTACATAAAGTGAGGCCCGGCATGAAGAACGGCGAACAGGACACACTCTTTTTCCGGAACGTCCTAGGCTCCTCCTTAGGCGAGCTCTTCTGGGGGATCGGACTCCCTATAGTGGTCGAGTCGACCTTTCTGCAGCTCTTCCTGCGCAACCTCGGCGCGCCGAGCACGGTGGTCGGGCTGGTGCCTACCCTCTTTTTCGTGGGGATGTCTCTGTTCGGCCTTCTCGCGGGATATCTGACCTCGCATCTCGAAAACAAGCGAACGGTCATACTGATCACTCACACCTACGGATCGATTCCGTTGTTCATCTTCGGAATAGTACTCACGGCGGGGGGGTACACCGATTCCACGCTGACTCTGTTTCTGGTGTGTTACTCCCTCTTCTCGTTAGGGATAGGGCTGATCCTCCCCATCTGGCAGAACTACCTGATGAAGCTCTTTTCCGAGCGTAAGGTCTTTTCGGCTATGGCGGTGATCATGTTCACTCAGACCATCGCCCGGCTGATTACGAGTTTTATCGTCTTAGGCACCGTCAAGCGGTACTCCATGGATCCCCGGGCCGCCGGAATCATCTTCATCTCGGTGGGGGGTGTCTTTCTCATCGGGACCTTTATGTATCTGATAACCCGGGAGGCGGAAGGCTCCGGAGAGGCCGGGGTGCGCCACTCGAACTTCTTCGCTCATCTCTACCGTTCGGGAAGGCAGATAATCCGCAACCGGGGATTCATCTTCTATCTCCTGAGCGATATCGAAACCTACGCGGTCATAACGGTAATCAGTTTTTATGCCAACTACGCCGTCGGGTACTGCGAAATTTCGGATGCGATCGCCGCGGGGCTCTTCATCGCCCTGTACTATTCGGCACAGGTATGCGTTCACCTCGTCCTGGGGTGGTTCGATCTGCTGGCCCTGAAGAGGAAATTCGTCCTCTCGAAGATAGCGAGTATGCTCGGGATCGGACTCATCATTCTCTTCCGGTCCCTCCCGGCGTTCCTCCTGGTGAGTTTTCTCTTAGGAATTTCCCGGGCCGTACGCCACCTGGCCTTCCCTCCCGCGGTCAAAAGAATTTCGGGTCTCAAGGACGCGACCAACTACTTTTCCCTCGCCCCGATCATGGTGCTCCCTTTCAGCGCGGGGCTCCCGGTTTTTTCGGGGATGTTTCTCGATGCCGCGGAGGGTATGGGCGGGGCCTCCTACCGGATCGTCTTCGGGGTCATGCTCTTTTTGGTGATTGTGAGTACGATATTCTTGAGCAGGATAGATTTTCGAAGTGCCCCCGATTAGAAGCCCCGTTCTTTCCTGATTGTTTCGTAGGCTTCCCGGATCTCCCGAAACTTCTTGTTTGCGAACTCGGTAAACTCCTCGGGAAGTCCCTTCGACGCGATGGTGTCGGGATGATACTCCCTGACTAGGCTCTTGTAGGCCTTCTTGATGGTTTCGTCCGAGTCGGACCGGGAGCAGCCGAGGACGGCGTAGTAGGTATCGTCGCTGCGGGAGTACCGCTTTTTGATGTTGTCGAGGCGTGATGCGCCGAAGTTGAATATATCCGCGGCCCGGCGGATCAAATTCTCTTCGGAGGAGCTGATGGTCCCGTCGGCCGCGCTGACCCGATAGAGGACGTCTATCATGAGTTCTAAGAGCTGGGGCTGGTTCGCGAACTCCTGGTAGAACTGATCGGCAAAGCTCTCGAAGGTCTCCGGTGAGGAGAGGGCGGTGTTGAATATGTCTGTGGCCACCCTCTTACTCTGGGGATCTAAGCGGAGGTCCCGGTTCATGAACTCCTCGATTGTCCGAACTTCAGCTTGGGTTACGTTTCCGTCCGCGGCGGCGAGCTTGGCGAGCATCGAGAAGGAGCCGACGAAGAAGGTGAGCTGTGCATGGCGCAGGGGCGATTCGCCGAAGATCTGTCCGCCGAACCCTGTAAAGCCCCCGGCGGTCCCCCTGCCTCCCCGGGTCATGGCGTCCCGGGTGGCGTCGAAGCCGTGACCGAGGGCCACTCCCGCTATGGCGCCTAGGGGACCGCCTAAGGCAAATCCGACCGCGCCGCCTACAATCTTACCGATCCAGCCCATAGATACCCCGCTACAGTTTGTCGATGAGCATCGAGCACTTACCCGAGGGGATGGGAAGGGTCTTTTTCTTTTCCCCCAGGATATTGATGGTAAAGTAGTAGAGCTTCTCCGATTCCAACCGTATTTCCCAGCCCCGGCCGCTCTTGTTGCTGAGGATGGTAATCATATTCCGCTTCAAGGAGAGGTTCTCGATCCCCATAATCTCTAAGGTCGGGACGATCCAGTCCACCGTTTTCCGGGGAAGACTGATAAAGAGGCCTACCACGTTTTCGATCATCAGCGATATGGTGGCGAGCCCCACGTAGGAAAGATATTTGGGCCGGGGAAATTCGGGGTGATTGGTCCATTGGGCGGGACCCTCCTGCATGGGCATGTATGCTTCCCACACATCTCCCTTATCCTTTCCCTCCGGATGAAGGGTATCGAGCATGAAGTAGAGGTGCCGGATGGAGCACTCCCGGGCGAGGTCGTATCTTCCGTACTTCTCGAGTCCCTTGATGATCATGAAGGTGAACGAGGGATACACGCTTCCCTTTCCTCCCTTCCCTTTCTTGTCGAAGGAGGGCTCCGAAACAGCTAAGGTCGGGAAAGGGTTCTCGGTCCCGAAGACGTCGGGGTCCTTCAGCTGCTCGATCAGCCGGTTGGCCTTGTCCTCGTTGGGAATTTCGGCGAGGAGGGTCCAGAAGGCGGCGACGCTCTTGACCCCTAAGTGGCTCTCTTTCTTGTCGAGGTCGTAGTAGATCCCGTCCTCCTCGCTCCACATCAGCGTGTTGATACGGGTTTTTATGGAGAAGTACTTCTTTTTGAAGGTAAAGCTTATCTCTTTGTCGTTCAGCACGTCCCCTAGGGCGGACATGTAGAGGGCGTTGACGGCCATCTGAGCGTTGAAGTCCACCGAGTAGTAGGCCCTCTTGCGGGGAGCTCCCGGCATCATCGAAGTTTCGACGGGAACGCTGTACAGGCCGTTCTCCTGCATAAAGGAGGCCTCGACCCACTCGTAGTAGCTCTGGAGGATCGGCATGATGTCCTTGATCCGCTTCTTGAGGCCGATTTTGTGATAGATGTTGAACTCGGCCCACGAAAAGAGGGGAGGATGAATACCCTCGGGGTTTTCTTCCGTGAAAACCGGCTTTCCGGTGGATTCGGAGTACTCTCCCCGGATGGCCCCGTTTTCTTCCTGCTTGTTGTAGAAGTTTTCCAGCAGGGGTGCCACGGGATAAGTCTTGTTGCTGTAGACTAAGAAAAAAGTCGAGAGAATGGTATCGGATTGGCTTAAATTCGGATTATCGGGGTAATTGAAGTACCTGCTGGAAAAGCCGTTTTTTTTTGTTCCTTTTTTCCAGAAATCCTGGATCCACGCCCACGAGCGTTCGTAGATATCTACGAAATCTTGGTCATAGAAATGAACCGTAGGAAAATTCTTCTTTGTCACTTTTTCTCCTCAAGGAATTCACATGCAGAATATTAATGTACCTTTTATGCTGTTTATTATAATACGATGAAGGGGTAGATAAGTCAAATTTAACCAAATATTAGGCGGGGCAATGGTGCGGACCGGTTTCAGCCTTGACATAGGGAATCCGAGGGGGTAATGTGCCCTCTATGGATACAAAGGAGCTCCTCATCACGGCCCAGCTCGCCCGGCTGGCCCTCTCGGATGATGACGCCCGTAAACTCAACGACGCGGTAACCCGGATGCTCGAGCATTTCTCGTCGATGCAGGAAATAGACGTAACCGGCCTCGAACCGACGACGCACGCCCTGCAAAGCGATAACCGCGTCAGAGAAGATGCCCCCGATGACTTCGACTCGACCGGCACCCTTATCGAAAAAGCCCCCGATGCCGACGACGGATTCTTGACTATTCCACAGGTTCTGTAGCATGGATGCGTGGAAGGAAATATTTCGAGACGAAACGGCACGCTCAGCTTACGAGTCCTACGTCTCCGGATGGGAGGAAAAGATCCGCTGTTTCCTCCGATTCGATTCCGATACGGGGCTCGGGACGCGGGCGGGGTTTCGAGGCCGGCAGGCTGAGCCCCCTGCCCGGACGGCCTGTACCGAAAGCCTCGAAGATATTCCCTTCGCGGTGAAAGACAACATAGCGGTCGAAGGATTTCCCTTGACCTGCGGTTCGAAAATTCTCGAAGGATTGGAGAGCCCCTATACGGCTACCGCCGTAGAAAAGCTCCTCCGTGCCGGGGCAATTCCCGTGGGGAAGACCAACATGGACGAGTTCGGAATGGGTTCCTCCACCGACAACTCCGCCTTAGGACAAACCAATAATCCCTGGGATACCGAGCTCGTCGCCGGCGGATCCAGCGGGGGTTCCGCCGCGGCGGTCGCCGCGG
The DNA here is from genome assembly GCA_964641125.1 of uncultured Spirochaetales bacterium. Lineage (GTDB taxonomy): Bacteria > Spirochaetota > Spirochaetia > SPDA01 > CAZSGZ01 > JBKHAJ01. The sequence goes on along the minus strand of CAZXMO010000033.1, from coordinate 8,480 downwards.
GGCTCGTTCCTTTTGCCCTCGGATCCGACACGGGGGGCTCTATCCGGCAGCCCGCGGCCTTCTGCGGGGTGTACGGGCTCAAGCCCACCTACGGTACGGTTTCCCGGTACGGCCTGGTCGCCTACGCCTCCTCCTTAGAGGGGATCGGGGTGGTAGCCGACGGGGCGGAGCTCCTGGAAACGGTCTACGCGTGTATAAAGGGCAGGGACCCCCGAGACCATAGCTCTCTGGATCCGCCGGGCGAAACTGGGGCAGCCGAAGAACGGCGGGTCCGGAGCGTAGGCGTTTTCGATCCCAGTAAGCTCGATATGCGTGAGGAGGTCCGCGACGGCTACCGGCTGACCCTAGAGCGGTTCGAGGAGCTGGGTTTCGATGTCCGGGAGATAGAAATCCCCGCCTTGGAATACACCGTTCCCGCCTATTATACCATCGCCATGGCGGAGGCGAGCTCCAACTTAGCCCGGTACAACGGTATCCGTTACGGATACCGGGCGGAGGGAGCGGAGACCTACGAGGAGATGGTTATGCGCTCCCGGAGCGAGGGTTTCGGTCCCGAAGTGAAGCTGCGTATCCTTCTCGGAACCTATGTTCTCAGATCGGGATTCCAGGACCAGTACTATCTTAGGGCGCAGAAGATCCGCACCGCTATCCGCAACGGATTCGACGCGTCCTTCGGCGAGGTCGACGTTATCCTCATGCCGGTCTACCCGACCAACGCCTTTCCCCACGGAGAAGGGGGACTCGATCCGTTCGAGCAAAAGCTCGCGGACAAGTTCACCGGCGCGGCGAATCTCGCGGGTATCCCCGCCTTAGCATTTCCCGCTGGACTGACCGGCGGGGGAATACCGGCGGGCATGCAGCTCATGGCTCCCCCCTTCGGGGAGGGGCGGCTCTTCGAGGCGGCTCGGCGTTGGGAAGAGGCGTATCCCCCGCCGCGCTGCCCGGGGTGCGCAGATACGGGCAAATGGGGGGAAAGTCGGCAATGACCGAGTATCAATCATTTATCGGCCTGGAGATACACATCCGCCTCCTGACCCGGACAAAGGCCTTCTGCGGATGCAGGACCGCCTTCGGTGATGAACCGAACACCCACGTGTGCCCGGTCTGTCTCGGCTATCCCGGGGTTCTCCCCGCCCTGAACGAGGAGGCGGTCGAAATGGGATACCTCGTCGCCCGGGCGCTTCACTGTACCTTGGCGCCGGAAACCTTCTTCGACCGGAAGAACTACTTCTATCCCGATATGCCCAAGAATTACCAGATATCCCAGTTTCACGCCCCCATCGGCCGGGACGGATATCTCGAGCTTGTTCTAGGGGATACCCGGAAGCGGATCGGTATCCACGATGTCCACCTCGAAGAGGACGCGGGAAAGATGATCCACCGGGGGGGCAGCTCCTATCTCGATTACAACCGGGCGGGGACTTCGCTCCTCGAGATCGTCACCGAGCCGGACCTCGAGACGGGAGAGGAGGCGGAGCAGTTCATTCAGGAGTTCCGTTCCCTGGTCAGGTACCTTGGAGTGTGCGATGGAAATATGGAAGAGGGATCGCTCAAGTGCGATGCCAACGTGAGTATCAACGTGCGCGGGTCCGGCCTGGGGATCAAGACCGAGGTCAAGAATCTGAACTCCTCGAAATTCGTGAAGAAGGCCCTTTCCTACGAGATAAGCCGGCAGCAGAAAGTCTTAGAGAGCGGCGGACTCATCGTTCAGGAGACCCGCGGGTGGGACGAGGGTAAGAATGCGACCGAATCGATGCGCACCAAGGAGAGCGCCCACGACTACCGGTATTTCCCGGAGCCGGACCTTCCCCTCTTTCGGACCGACGGGGAGTTCTTGAAAAGGGTGGAGTCCCGCCTCGTGGAGCTTCCCCACCTGCGGAGGGAGCGGTTCGTAACCGAATACTCTCTCCCCGAGGAGCACGCCGCCTTTCTCTGTGACGAGAAAGAAACCGCCGATTTCTTCGAAGAAGCCGTCCGGATGGGCGCCGACACCTCTACCGCCTCGGCATGGCTGGGCGCGGACATCAGGCGGATCCTCAAGAGGGAGGGTCTTACCTTGGAAGAGTCTCCCATGACTCCGGCGCGCCTCGCCGAGCTCTCCGGCCTCCTCGAAGCGGACCGGATCAACAGCAAGATAGCGAAACAGGTCGTAGAGCTCATTTTTTCAGAAGATTCGGGCCCCGAAGAGATTGTCCGGGAACGGGGATGGGAGCAGATACGGGATACCGGAGCTGTAGAAAAGTTCGTGGACACCGTCATATCGGAGCAGCCGAAGGCCGCGGAACAGATCGAGGCGGGGGACCTTAAACCGGTGGGTTTCTTGGTCGGCCAGGTGATGAAGATGAGCGCGGGCCAGGCGGACCCTCAGCTCGCGAAAGAGTTGATCCTTCAGAAGCTCAATAATAATTAATTACATACGGAGTAATTTCATGAATCCTTACAGATCACATCTGTGCAATGAGATACGTCCCGGCGACGTGGGAAAAACGGTCCGGCTTTCCGGGTGGATCCACAACAAGCGGGACCACGGCGGGGTGCTTTTTATCGACCTCCGGGACCACTACGGAATAACCCAGCTGGTGAGCAATCCGGGGACCGATATCCATGCGGAGATTTCCCATCTGCCTAAAGAAACGGTTATAACTGCGGAAGGCGAGGTCCTCCGGCGCAGCGGGGACACCGTCAATAGCCGCCTCGAAACCGGGGAGGTGGAGGTCGTCATCGCCTCCTTCGAGATCCTCGGGGCCTGTGAGAATCTTCCCTTCAGCGTCTTTCCGGAGGAGAAGGAGCCGGAGGAGCTGAGACTCCGGTACCGGTTTATCGACTTGAGGAGGAGTGGAATGCACGAAAACATCGTATTCCGTTCCAGGGTCGTTTCCCGGGTGCGGGAGGTGATGACCGGCATGGGATTCTTGGAGATTCAGACTCCCATTCTTACCGCTTCGAGCCCCGAAGGGGCCAGGGACTATCTCGTCCCCTCCCGGATACACCCGGGCCGGTTCTACGCCCTCCCCCAGGCCCCTCAACAGTACAAGCAGCTCCTGATGGTCAGCGGCTTCGACCGGTACTTCCAAATCGCCCCGTGTTTCCGGGACGAGGACGCCCGGGCCAACCGGAGCCCCGGGGAGTTCTATCAGATCGATATGGAGCTCGCCTTCGCTACCCAGGAGGATGTGTTCGCTGTTGTGGAAAACCTCTTCACCTCTATTTTTAACGAATTTTCCGACCGTTCCGTCGATTCGGCCCCCTTCCCGCGGATCCCCTACCGGGAGGCTATGCTCAAATACGGCACCGACAAGCCGGACCTGAGGAACCCCATCGTGATCCGGGACGTCACCGAAGCCTTTCGCGGCTCCGGTTTCAAGGCCTTCGCCGGGGCAATCGAAAAGGGAAGCGTGGTCCGCGCCGTCCCCGTACGGGGAATCGCAGGGAGGCCCAGGAGCTTCTACGACGGAATGATTGAATACGCTCAAAGTATCGGCTCGAAAGGTCTCGCCTACATGATCTGGTCGGAAGGAGAGGTGAAGAGCCCGCTTACGAAATTTGTGACCCCCGATCGGCTCGAGAGAATCGCGGAGACCTGCGGGGTCGGGAACGGGGATGCCGTCTTTTTCGTGTGCGCCAAGGAAAAAGAGGCGGTTCGCATCGCCGGAGAGGTCCGCATCAAGCTCGGGCTGGATTTGGACCTACTGGAAAAGGAGTGTTACAGGTTTTGCTGGATCGTCGATTACCCGATGTACGAAGGGGACCCCGAGAACCAGCGGCCGGCCTTTTCTCACAACCCCTTCTCAATGCCCCAGGGAGGCTTGGACGCCCTGGAAAGCACCGATCCCCTTCAGGTGCTCGCCTATCAGTACGATATCGTGTGCAACGGCGAGGAGCTTTCCTCGGGGGCGGTGCGGAATCACCGTCCGGACATCATGTACAAAGCCTTCGAAATCGCCGGATACACCCGGGAGGATGTGGACGAAAAGTTCCACGGTATGATCAACGCCTTCAAGATGGGGGCCCCTCCCCACGCGGGAATCGCTCCGGGACTCGACCGTATCGTCATGCTCCTGAAGGATGTCGAAAACCTGAGGGAGGTAGTTGCCTATCCCATGAATCAGAAGGCCCAGGATCTGATGATGAACGCCCCCCGTGAGGTTTCCGACAAGCAGCTCGAGGAGCTCCATATCCGGGTGGTTTCTCCCGGGGAGGATTGATTTTTTCCTTCCTCCGGCCGATAGTAGAGGTGTGAAAAACATCGGCATGAAAAGACCGGCCCGTTTGTTCCCGGTCGTATTCCTCATCGTCTGCGCCGGCGCCTTCTCCTGCGCCTCGATCCCAACGACCTACTACGACGAGGAAACCGCGGTGGAGGAGGCCTCCGGGATCAGCAAGACCCTCGTGGAAGGAGCATATCACATAAAACACACCCAGAGTCTGAAAATCCGGGACCGCACCTTCAACTGGGATTGTACGGGAACCGTCCTCGCCGTCTACTACTACGCGGGGATCGATCTCCTCCCCCTCATGTCCGAATATTCCGGCAACGGGGTAACCCGTCTCTACAAGGCGTTGGCAGATCGGGGTCTTCTCTACACCACCGAGTATCCTAAGCCGGGAGATATCATCTTCTGGGACAATACCTGGGACCGGAACGAAGACGGAAGGTGGAACGATCCCCTGACCCATACCGGAATGGTGGTTCACACAAGCAAGTGGGGAACTATCGATTATGTTCATCTCAACTATCGGAAGGGAATCGTCTTCGAGAGGATGAATCTCAAGGAGTCCGATGTCAACCGGCGACAGATCGAAGGAGAGGTGGTCATAATCAACTCTCCCATGCGGATGCGCGGTGAGCCGGAGGGGGAAAAGTGGCTCGCCAGCCACCTGTACAACGCCTTCGGACGGGGATACGCCCTCCCCTGATCCCGGTCCCTACTCGATCCCCTTTTCCTTCTCCTCGAGCTCCTTTTCGATCAAGGCCACGATGTTTTGAAAGGGTTTTTCGTTCCGCTCGTCCAGACTCATCAGATGTTTGTGGGAATCGAGGACAACCTTGGCGGTATCGATCTCGTTTTGGTCGAGAAAGGGAATTTCCTCGAGCTGTTCCTCCATCCGGGAGGGGTCGTCGATAATGATAAAATAATCGTCGAAGCCGACACTCTTTAAAAGCCGGTTTATGTCCTCTTGCGAGGAGATGATGGTCATTCGCGTATCGTGATTGTTCAGGAGGTGCTCTCCAAGCTTTGCAATGAGCCCTAGGTTGGTGCTGTCCAGGTAGTCGGTTTCGGTGAGGTCGAATACGGCGTTGGTGAACTCATTTTCCTCGATCAGATCTTCTAGGAAGGTGTCGAACCCGGAGCTGAAGGTGTATTTGAGTCTCCCGATCAGCTTGAAGAACAGGCAGTCGTCCCGGCGGGCAAAGAGATAGGTGCCTTCCACGATTCAGCCGTTCCTCCGCTTTTCCACCATCAGGAAGGTGACGTCGTCGGGGACCTGGGCCTCTTCGGTGAGCTCGAGTTTGCCGAGGATTTCTTGGATTGACGGCCGTTTGGTTTCCATGAGCGCTTCCAGATATGAGAGTTTGTCCTCGAGGCGTTCCTGGGGAAGAATCTCCAGGATTCCGTCCGATACCATGAGCATAGTGAATTCCGGCGGTAAAATCAATTCATACTCCCGGTAACGGGCGTTGCGGAACATCCCGACGGGGGGGCCCTTTGTTTCTATCTTGGTTGTTTTCTTGTGGCCGTGCTTCGGAATTATCTCTTCCCCCGCGTACTTGGTGCCTAAGGGGGTATCCTTGGCCCGCCAGTCGTGGATGAGGTTCATGGTGATTCCCGTCTGGGAACGTACGATCGGACAGGGGAACTGACCGGCATTAGAAAAGAAGAGACGGTTGGTGTCGGTCCTGATGATCCCGTAGTATATGGTCATATACTTCCCCAGGCCTTCCCGCAACAGCTCGGTATTGAGCCTTTCCATGAGGTGGGCCGGCTCGAGGATGGTTTGGTCTTCCTCGTGGCGGTAGTTTTGTAAGTAGGTATGAATATAGTTGGTCAAGAGGACCGTCACGAAGGCGGAGGATATTCCATGACCCGAGACATCGGCGATGTAGAAACCCAGGGTGTTCTCGTTTATTTCGAAGTAATCGATAAAATCACCGCTCAAGCTGGTCGAGGAGATGAGGTATCGGCTGAAGCGGTAATCCCTGAGCTTTTTCTCCTGTTCCGGGAGCATTCTGTACTGGATGCGCCTACCCGCCTCCTGGTCTTCCTCAAGGGTATTCAAGGCTTCGAGGAGCCGGATGTTGCTCTCCTCTAGGTCCTGAGTTCGGCTGCGTACCCGCTTTTCCAGCTCGGTCTGGAGATAGGCGATGGTGTTCGCCTGGAGAAAGCTTTTGAGAGCGGAGAGGATGACGTATTGATAGTCAGTGCCGGCAAAAGAATCCCTTCCGCGGGCGTCGTGGATGTCTATATTTTCGATGGTGCACGCCTCGTAGGCGGGGCTGTCCGTATCCTCGAGGAGGAGGATGCGGAGCTTCTCCTTCCGCAAATATTCCCGTATGAACTGGGCGGTCTTCAATCCGTCTCCCCGAAAGCTCTGGATCCGGTCTATGAAGACCAATGCGGTGTTTGCGTTGCGGTTCAGGAATTTTTCACTGTCGGTGAGGGATTCTTCGCGGTAGAGGCGGATGTGTCTGTTTTCGAACATGAGCCCTGTAAGGAACCGCTTCAAGGATTCGTAGACCTCGATGTCGGTCCCTATGAATAGGGCTTTCCAGGATCTATCGCTCGGATGGGCCATGGGTCTCCTTTTTCATCAGACCGTTCTGTGGAGGAGTCTCGAAACCGTTTCACTCAAGAATTCGGTGTTTTGGCTCGGAGGAAGCCGCTCTGTTTCGGCGAGGGCCCGGTGGGTATAGGTCGCCGCGGCTTCCTCCGCGCTTTGGATTCCCCCGCGGTCCACCACGCTCGATATTATCCATTCAATTTCCTGCTCCGAGATCGGACGCTCACTCAAGGCGTCCTTGAGCTCTCCGTCGTCGTTCTTGAGGGCGTAGATCAGGGGAAGGGTGGCTATGCCCTCCTTCAGGTCCGAGCCTACGGGTTTTCCCAGCTCCGATTTCGATCCGGTATAATCGAGGATATCGTCGATGATCTGAAATCCCATTCCCAGATTGTACCCGATCCGGCTCATCCTATTGCACAGGTTTTGCTTGCACCCCGCTTCGGATGCCCCGATGTAGCAGCTCAAGGTAAACAGCGCGGCGGTCTTTCCGGCGATCCGGCGGTTGTAGCGCCTGACGCTCGTGGCAAAAGAGAAGCTGTCTTCGGCCTGACTGATTTCGCTGCTGCATATGTGGGAGACCGCCCGGGCAAGGAGCTTTGAATTGGCGATGGTCGCGTATTGAGCGACCAGGGAAAAGCACTGACTGAACAGATAATCGCCGATGAGAATGGCCTGTTTCTTTCCGACTTGGGTGTGAATCGTCGGCCGGCCCCGCCGGATGGGGCTGTCGTCGATGACATCGTCGTGGATGAGGGTAGCCAGGTGCAGCAGCTCGATAGCCGCGGCCACGCTGTAAACCTTCTTACTTCCCCCCTTTCCGAATTTCGCCGCCAAGACGACGAACATCGGCCGCAGCATCTTACCCCTGGCGGCAACAAGGCCCCTCAGGGGTTCCCTGATGACCTTGTTGCTGTCTTCCACCGCTTCTTCGATAACCTCCTGTATCTTGAAGTAATCTTTCCGGAGTAACGGTGTGTTCCAGAGATCTTTCATAAATTTTCCGCCTATTGCTTCTTCCTCTTCTTTTTTCTCGGCTCGTCGATGTAGAGGTGAGTTTTTTTCGCGATCCTTCTTCCGTTCCACCAGTTCTTGATCCACGGGATGACCCAGTGATCGAGGCCGAGCCCGCGTCCGGCGCCGCCCATAATAACGATAGCGGCAAAGATGTACCAAAGGATTTCCGGACCCGTCATGGCCGATACGATAAACATGAGTCCCAGCAGGATAGAGGCCCCCGCGGAGAGGAAGGTAAACAGTCCTCCGATGAGGGCGAGTCCGATGCCGAGCTCCGCAACCACTACGAGTGCCTGGAAGACGAAAGGGACTTGGACGATAATGGTCTGCTCGAACCATTGATAGATGCCCCACGGCTCGCTGATCAGGGGCTCCACTCCCGCCCAGGCTTCTCCTTCGGCGCCGGGGGTCGCGGCCGCAACCGCGTCCACGGCTCCCTCGGCGGCTTCCGCCGCGCCGTCGGCTGCCGGGGTTGCCCAGGAACCCGCGTCCGCTGCGCCCTGAGCGGCCTGGTTCGCGGCTTCCGCCGCCCCGTCGGCGGCTTCTCCCGCTCCTTCGGCTCCGCCTTCCCAGGCGGGGGAAGCGCCGGATCCGGCGTCCGCTGCGCCTTCGGCGGCCTGGTTCCCTGCTTCGGCCTCTGCTTCGCCGCCGTTGCCGCCGTTGCCGGGGGTTGCCGCGGTTCCGCC
>CAZXMO010000032.1:25777-35750 GCA_964641125.1 uncultured Spirochaetales bacterium | reverse complement strand
TCAAACCCGTTCGGCTACCATATCTCCGACCTCGCTCGTGGAGTACCCCATCTGTCCGGCGGAGAGGCTCTTGATCTTGGTGCCGGTAATCTCCATCACCGCGCTCTCCACGGCGTCGGCGGCTTCGGTTTCCCCTAAAATATCGAGCATCATCGATGCGGCGGCGATGGCGGCTAAAGGATTGATACTGTTCTTGCCGGTGTATTTCGGAGCGGAACCCCCTATGGGCTCGAACATACTGACCCCTTCGGGATTGATGTTTCCCCCCGCGGCGATCCCCATTCCCCCTTGAGTCATGGCTCCTAAGTCGGTGATGATGTCGCCGAACATATTGGAAGTGACCAGGACGTCGAACCATTCCGGATTCTTGATCATCCACATGCAGGCGGCGTCGACGTGGTAGTAGTCTCGTTTGACGTCGGGGTAATCGGCAGCTCCCACCTCGTGGAAGGCCCTTTCCCACAGGTCGAAGACGTAGGTGAGGACGTTGGTCTTTCCGACCAAGCCAACGGTGTCGGTATCTCCCTTTCCCCTGGCCTTCTTTCCCCGCCGCCGGGCGTAGTCGAAGGCGTAGCGGAGGCACCGCTCTACCTGGTATCGATTATACACCATGCTCTGGACCGCCGTCTCGTGTTCGGTCCCCTTCATGGAGATACCCCCGGTTCCGGTGTAGATACCTCCCGTATTCTCCCGCACCACCACGTAATCGAGGTCCCCCGGTCCCTTGTCCTTGATCGGGGTATAGACCCCCGGATAGAGCTTGACCGGACGGAGGTTGATGTACTGGTCGAGCTCGAACCGGAGCTTTAAGAGAATGCCCTTTTCTAGAATTCCGGGCTTCACCTCGGGATGTCCGATGGCGCCTAGGTATATGGCGTCGAATTTTTTGAGCTCCTCCACGGCCGTCTCGGGCAGGATTTCTCCGGTCTTCAGGTACCGGTCGCCGCCGAAATCGAAATCGGTGGTATCGACGGAAAAACCGAACTTACCCGCGGCGGCGTCCAGGACTTTCTTTCCCTCCCTAACGACTTCAGGCCCGGTACCGTCTCCAGGGATTACAGCGATGGTGTACGACTTGGACATATTCTTTCCCCTTGATTCTTGCAATGAGTCTTTGTAGAGTTTATAGACTATCCGATATCTGAGGTCAATGGGGGCGTCATGAATGAATTGATCTTTCCGGGGGACTTCGCATGGGGGACGGCGACCGCCTCCTACCAGATCGAGGGGCATCCGCTTGCCGACGGCGCGGCTCAGTCTATCTGGCACGAGTTCAGTCATAAGCCGGGGAATACCCATAGCGGTGATACCGGCGACGTCGCCTGCGATCACTATCACCGGTACCCCGAGGATATCGGGCACATGAAGGATCTCGGCATCGGGGTCTACCGCTTTTCCGCGGCGTGGCCGAGGATAATCCCCGAGCCGGGGAAGATCAACCGGAAGGGGATCGACTTCTACAGCCGTCTGACCGACGCCCTTCTCGAAGCGGGTATCGAGCCGATGTGCACCCTCTTTCACTGGGATGCGCCGGTGTGGCTCGAGGAGATCGGAGGGTTTACCTCCCGGGAATCGGTGGATCACTTCCTCCTCTACGCCGAGACCATGTTCACGTATTTAGGCGACCGGATAAAGCGGTGGATAAGCATCAACGAGCCGATGGTGTTCACAGTCAACGGCTACCATACCGGGGAGTTCGCGCCGGGACATAAGTTCGATCTGAACGGCCTTTTCCGGGCAGCCCATTTTCTCCTCCTCGCCCACGCGGAATCGGTCAGAATGTGCAGGGATAAGGTAAAAGGGGGATCTCTGGGAATTGCAGAGGCCCAGGTCTATATATCACCCTCCCGGGAAGGAAATGAACGGGACATCCGGGCCGCTTTGACAATGGATGCGATCGCGAACCGGCTCTATATCGATCCTATATTTCGGGGTGTTTATCCCGAGCTTGTATTGAGGAGTGCGGAAAAACGTCTTCCCGAAGGGTGGGACAAGGACCTGTCCCGCATGAAGGAGCCCGGAGATTTCGTCGGGATCAACTATTACATGAAACGCAGTTACAAGTACGCCTGGTACATGCCCCTGACTCATGCCGTGCTGAAAGATACCCCGGGGGCCGAGCGCAGCGAGATGTGGGAGGTCTATCCCGAGGGGCTCTACCTGCTGTTGAAGCGTCTCAAAGAGGAATACGGGAATCCGCCGTGCTGGATTACCGAGAACGGGTATCCCCTCCCGGAGGAGGACGGCCCGGTTCTCGACGACGAGCCGCGGATCCGGTATCTGGAGCGGCATATCGCGCAGGTACACCGGGCCCTTGCCGAAGGAGTGGACGTGAGAGGGTATCTGGCGTGGTCGCTCCTGGACAATTTCGAATGGAACCTGGGTAACCGGATGCGGTTCGGCCTCATACGGACCGACTTCGAGACCCTCGAGCGCTCCTGGAAGCGGAGCGCCTACTGGTACCGGGACCTCGTCTCGTCGGGGAGGCTCGTGGAAGGAGAGCGGCCGCGGGAACCTGTCGGAGGTGCCTTATGAGTCTCCTTCCCGCCGCGCTGATTATCGCCGCATTGGTCCAAGTCTCCTGTCAGATCTTCAAGGTAGTCTATTATTCCATCAAGGACCGGAAGCTCGAGATCGGCTATTTTACCGCCACGGGGGGCATCCCGAGCTCCCACTCGGCCTTCGTGTCAGCCCTCTCGGTGACGGTGGGAGTAAGAAACGGATTTACCTCCGATATTTTCGCGGTCAGCGCCGTATTTTCGATCATCGTCATGTACGATGCCCTTCGGCTGCGCGGGGTCGTTCAACAGCAATCTAAGCTCTTGAACCGGCTGACCTCGAAATATCACCCGGAGGAGTACGAAAACCTCAGAGAAATGGTAGGACACACGCCCGTGGAAATCGCCGCCGGGGTTCTTGTGGGCGGGTCGGTAAGCTCGGTGCTATCGCTGTGGGTATTCTAGATACGTGAATCAGAAGGTCTCGTAGTGCAGGATGTTCTCGACATCAAGCTTTACCCGGACCCGCGCGACGTACCGGCCCTCGTCTAAGAAAATCCGGGGCGCCTCGAGGAGAAGGACCCTCCCTTCTATCCGTTTCGGCTTGTTGAACTCCCGCTTTCGCAAATAATTCCGTACCGCCTCTTTGACGGCCTCTCCGACCGCTTTGAGCCGTCCCGGGGATCCTTCGAGAAAGAAATCGGCCGAGCCGGCGCCCGTGGACGAGGGAAGGGTATTGGTCATCCACCGTTCGATTCGGGACCGTTGGAATTCGTCGAGACGGTAGCGGACGAGGATCGTCAGGATATCGTTCCGAATGTCCGCTTCCCGGACCCGGAGGTTCCTGTCTCCCCGGATGATCCGTGCCGTCGGCTCGAGGATAAACTCCTCTTCCACGGTGCGTGCCCGGTCTAAAGGGGTGTAGGCGAAGGTGAAGCCGTAGATCTGCCCGGAGAGAAGGTACCGGACCTCTTCGAGGAGCTCTTCCACGGCCCGATCTTTTGCCTCCTCGAGTTCTTCGGGGGTGGTCGCCAGGTCGAGGCTACGGGTGAAAAGGGGATCGAGGACGGTCCAGTACTCTCCCAGGAGGTCCGCCGGGGCGGTATCCAGGGCCCACACGGCAGAGGCGAGGCAGGCGAGAAAGAGCGTGAGGATTATACTTTTCTTTCCGGGCATCTCTCGGTATCTACTAACGTTATCTACTAATATCTTCGGCTGCTGTCCATGAAGACCTTGATGGGATTAATTCCCTCCCGGATCAGGAAGTAGAGATAGCCGAAGCCGAAACCGGCTAGGTGAGTCAGGTGGGCCACTCCCGACCGGGCTGAGAAGAACTGAGAGAAGAGCTCGATAAGGGTATACCCGATGACCAGCACCGGAGCCCGGATGGGGATGATTCCGAAGAGAAATATCCTCGCCTGGGGAAAGTACGTCGCGAAGGCCAAGAGGACCGCGAAGATGGCCCCGGAGGCACCTAAGAGCCACACCTGGTACTGGCCGGTGAGGAGATAAATGACCAGCGAAAAGAGTCCCGCCAGAGTGCCGGTCCCCAGATAGTACAACAGGAACTCGGAGCTCCCCATGTGCCGTTCGATCTGGACTCCGAAAAAGAAGAGTCCGAGCATATTGAACAGAATGTGGGAGAGATTGGCGTGGGCGAACATATAGGTGAAGACCTGCCATATGTATCCCTGCTGGGTAACCAGTACCGGGTTCATGGAGAGAAAAGCCCGGCTGACCGGAGAAATGCTGTTTATAATGAATATCAGGACGTTGATCCCAATGAGGATAAATGCCGCGTTGTAGTATTTATAGGTGAATCTTCGTCTCACGATCGGGTTATTGTTCATGGCTTAAAGGTACGGGCAAACAGTCCGAAGGGTCAAGCCGCATCGATTTACCCCGACCGCTTGAAGGCCGAGATCATGGAGAGGAGACACTCCCGGGCTTCGGAGGAACGGCCCGTTCCGCCGGGGAATACTGTCTGAAAAGAAACTTCGGCTTCCCCGAGCATCTGAAGGGCCCTTTTCCGAGCCGCGGCAATGCTTCCGGAAGCCTCAAGCAGGGAAATCCCCTCTTCCACGGCCCGGTTCCGCGTAACACCTGAGCCTTCCGCGGCCCGCCGGAATATATCGGTGATCAGTTCGATATCCTCCGGATGTTCGGTGGTATGAAGAAGCACCGGAAGGCTCTTTTTCCCCTCGACGATATCGTCCCCCCTCGCCTTTCCGGGGTTTCCTGTGGACAGATTGATAACGTCGTCTATGATCTGAAAGCCGACCCCTAAAGTCCCGCATGCCCCAGAGAGGACCTCGAAGGTGGGGTCCTCCTCGGAAACTCCCGCGGTTATCATGCCGACCTGCCCCGAAAAGCGGGCGAGGGACCCGGTCTTGAAACTGCACATCCGATAGTACTCGGTCAGGGGGGGGAAGATTTTGGGGTTCCTGTGCCAGTAGATATCCATCCCCTGCCCGAAGTGGAGGCGGCGCATATTTAAAGTGTAGGTCCGATAGAGCCTCAGCCGCAGTGAATCGGGCGCTTCGATAAAATCTATCGCTGAGGGGCTTAAAAAGTAGAGAAAATTGCCAGCGTTGATAGCGGTGTCGGTTCCGTAGAGGAGGTGGACCGTCTTTCGTCCCCTCCGCATGTCGGCGTTGTCCTCGATATCGTCGATGATGAGGCTCCCGGTGTGGGCGAACTCCACGAGAGGGGCGAGCTCCGCCGCCAGAGGGCCTTCCCCAAAGAGCTCGGCTATGAGGAGGGCGAGCATGGGGCGCCACCGCTTGCCGCCCCTGTTCAGGAGATCCCTGCCCGGATCGATCAAGGAATTCAATGACTCTCCGGAGGGAACGGTCTCCACGGGGCCGGCCGCGCGGCGTACCCAGGAGGAACCGGGATTTTCCGGAAGCCATCGGGCGAGTATCTCTTCAATCTTTTCGAGGCGGCGGGTATACTGTGCGTCCATGGGGTAAGCATTCACGTGATACGGGGCAGCGTCAAGGTATGAGAGATAAACCGGATCATTACACTCTTCGGGCGAAAAAGGAAGGGTATCCCGCCCGGTCGGTGTACAAGCTCGAAGAGATTCAGCGGAAGTACAACCTTATCACCCCGGGGATGAACGTCTTGGATCTCGGGGCCGCTCCGGGAAGCTGGTCTCTCTTCGTCTTGAAAGAGCTCGGGGGGAGAGGCTCCGTTACCGCGGTGGATCTCTGTCCCTTGAACGCCCTCGCCGGACGCGGGGAAGCGCTTCCGATCCGGGGAGATTTCACAGATCCGGAAATCCGGGCGCGTATAGCGGAGCGGGGACCCTACGACTGTATCCTGAGCGACGCCGCCCCGGCCACCACCGGAAACCGTACGGTGGATACCGGCCGGTCCTACACCCTGGCCGCGGGAATTCTCGATATCGTATCCGGGATGCTTAGACCCGGTGGGTCCTCGGCGATCAAACTCTTTCAGGGGGGAGACGAACGGGAGCTCTTAGAGAGGATGCGGAAGATGTTCGACTCGGCCCGGCAGATGAAACCGAAGGCCTCCCGAAAGGAATCGTTCGAAGTCTTCTTAATCGGGACCGGTTTCACCGGAGGGTGATTGTTTTCCTTTTTTCCGGCCCCGCCAGAATTTTCGGTACCGGTCCCCAATGTAGGCGAAGGAAAAGGTTTCGGGCACCGGATCATCCCCTCCGGTATAGAGCCCTCCGGCGCAGCGGAAGATCCGGGTGATAGCGAGGGCGAAGCCCTTGAAGAGGCCGTGAGTCCTTAAGCTCCGGATCGCGTAGGTCGAGCAGGTCGGGGTATATATACACGATCCCGGAAGGGCGGGGGAGATGATCTTTTGATAGAGAAAAATAAGACCGATCAAAAGATAGCGAAACGGCGCGGAAAGGATACTCAAGACCTTTCGTTTATCCACGGATACAGTGTAGCATATATAGGAAGTATGAAAAATGACGATAATAGAGAAGCGGACCTATGAAATTCGTCATTACGTGTATTCTCATTATTAGCACGGCCTACCCCGCCTTTACCCTGGATCGAGAAATTATTCTCGGAAGGGAGGACAATTGGCGTGATATCGTCTACTCATCGGGTGTCCGGTTGGAAACCGGAAGGCGGGGGTACACCGATATTCTCCTCGCCGACGGAGAGTACCGGGCGGACCCAGCTACCGATTTTCTCATCCACTTCAACCGGACCCCCTTACTCGACGACGCGGGCAATTATCTCGTCGAGGCTCCCGGGGCGGACGTGACCGAACGGGTGCGGAAACTCGGATCGGGGGCGGGGGTCTTTCGCCGCTCCAATTCGGTCAGTCTCGTCCCGGGAGAGCGTTCCCTGTTCAGCCGGGGGAGGAGCTGGGGTGATTTCAGTCTGGAATTTTGGCTCTATCCCGCCGCGCTGGAGGACGGCGAAGTCCTTCTCTCCTGGAAGGGCGCCGAGGGGGAAAACGGGAGGATTGTCCCTCAGATGATACGATGCTCGGTCCGGGAGCGCAGGCTGGTCTGGGAGTTCAGCAATGTTTTTACCGATTTTCTCGATCCGAAACGGACAGTCATGCTCGAAGGGCTGACCCGACTGATCCCGCGGGAATGGAACCATCACCTCGTGCGCTTCGACGAGGAGACAGGATTGATCGAATATCTTGTCGACGGAAATCCGGAAGCGGTAGCCTATGCCAGCAGGAGCGGCGAAGAGGACGGTTCGGTCTTACTCCCCTCCATCGGCACCTACTCGAACGAACCGGTGGAGATAGCCCCCTTCTTTACGGGATTTCTCGACGAGCTCCGTTTGACCCGGCATTTTGTCGAAGAGCCGGCCCTGGATAGGTACAGCGGCGCTTTGGGGACGGTGGTAACCCGCCCCCTCGATCTCGGATACTCCGGGAGTCAGATCAAACGGATCGAGGCCGATGTTTCCACCCCCTCCGACGGCGATATATACTTCTATTACATCCTCTCCGATAACGCCGCGGGGCACCACCCCGACAGCCCGGGATGGCGGATCTTCGAACCGGGAGAACCTCTTCCCGCCGAGGCCGAGGGAAGGTTTTTGACCCTCATGGTCCGCATGTTCCCCGACGGGAGGGAACAACGGAGCCCCGTTCTCTCGGAGCTGCGGATTACCTACCAACCCGACTTTCCGCCTCAGGTACCGGCCGCGATCACCGCGGACCCGGGGAACGGCTCGGTAACCCTCACCTGGAGCAGGGTCACCGACGCCGACCTCGCGGGGTACTTGATCTTTTACGGTACTCGGCCGGGCAGGTATTTCGGAACCGCCGGCGACGACGGACCCTCTCCCGTGGATGCGGGAATGAATACCGAGTTTACCTTGGAGGGGCTCGAAAACGGAAAGCTCTATTATTTTTCCGTAGTGGCGTACGACGATGCGACTCCACCCCACCGAAGCGGTTTTTCAGATGAGGTCAGTGCACGACCCTCGGTCCTCGAGGAGGACGGATGAACTTCAGAGATGTTCTGGGCAGAGCCCGAAATGCTTTCATCCTCGAAGATTATCCTCTTGCGGAACAGTACGCGCAAAAACTGGTAGAGGCCGAGCCGGAGTATCTTCCCGCCCGGATTCTCTACGGAAACATCCTTCTGAGGCAGGAAAGGTACGAGGAAGCCCTCGCGCAGTTTCTCGAGATCAGCCGGAAGGATGGGGCCAATCCGGAAGTCCATAATAACCTGGGAGTACTCTACCGGAGACTCGGGCGCATCGATGATGCCCTCGGCGCTGTGCGGCGTGCCATGGATCTCGATCCTGATAACGCGGACATCGCCTACAATCTGGGAAACCTCCATAAACAACTGGGGAATCTCGAAGAAGCTCTAAAGTACTATTCCGAAGCTCTGCGCCTGGATCCGAGCTTGGCACAGGGGTATATCAATCTCGGAATTGTTTACGAACGCCGGGGCGAGTACGGCAAAGCGCTGGATGTCTACACGAAGGGTCTCGACCACGATCCGAATAATCCGCTGCTCCACTTCAACATGGGGGTTACCGAGGAAATCTTGGGAGATTATGAGACGGCCGAAACCTCCTACCGGAGGGGTTTACAGCTGCGTCCCGACTTTACCGACGCTCTCAATAATTTGGGTATCGTTCTCGAGAAATTAGACCGGGATGATGAGGCCCTCGGGGCTTTCGAAGAGCTCCTTGCCCGGGATCCCGGGAATATCCGGGCAAAGAACAATACCGCCTTCCTCTACACCAAAAAGGGCCGTTACGACGAGGCGGAAGAGTTCTACCGGGATGCCGTACAGAGCGATCCGAGCTACCTCAAGGCTTCCAAGAACCTGGGCCGGCTGAAGCAGCTGATGGGGGATCACGCGGAAGCGATCAAGCACCTCATGGACTTGGTTCACCGAAATCCGGAGGATGCCGAGGCCCGGGTGCTTCTCGCCAATGTCTACATCGAGCGGGAGCATTATCAGGATGCCGTGGAAAATCTCCAGTTCGTGCTGGATCGAAATCCCCGGGACGAAAAGGCGCTTTCGAGCCTGTCTAAGCTCTACGAAAAGACGGGGAATATCGACAAGGCCCGGTCCTACCTCCTGGACGCCCGCGAGGCCGCCCGGAAGGACCGGGACATCCACATGCAGGAAGTGGGGTTCAAGAAGAGACACGACTCCATCGAGCAGGCGATAGAAGAGCTCGAGAGGCTTCTCGAAATCCATCCCAATTACTTTCAAGGATATCTCCTTTTAGGAGAGATGTACGCAATTATAGGCGACAACCGGCGGGCAGTGGAAATATTTGAGGATATAGACCGGCGTTTTCCACCGAATGAAGAGGTCCTCATGTCCCTGATTCAGAATCAGAGCGCCCTCGGCAATAAGGAGGAGGCCCTGAAAAAGGCGGAGGAGCTGGTCCATTTCCAGGGAGAGGGAGACGAGACCGAAGAGCTCGACCGGTTTTCCCGAAGCCTGGAGATCTATGAACAGCTCAGCGGTGAGCTCGAGGACTACAATCGCAGGGCTATCGAGCGTAACCTGAAGTCTTTTGTCTCCTTGAGCGAACCCTTGGAGCCGGAGATAACCGAAGAGATGGAGGCGGCGAGCGTCTTTATCGATTACCTCCCCGGACTCGAATCGGAGGAGGTCCCTATCCTCGATGTCGGGGGGATAGATCCGATTATTGCCATCCACGAGGACGAGGAGGATGTTTACCTTTCCGAGGAAGAGGAAGAAATCCCCGAAGATATTCCGGAGGAGGTGAAAGAGGATATAACACTCCTCGAAAAGCCCCTTCCGGCGGGGCCGACCCCTTCAGCGCCCCCTCCACAGCCTCCACCCCCGCAGCCTCCGCCGCAGCGGGAGTCAGGCGTGCCTCAAGCAGGCCCCGGACCTGCCGTCCCCCCGGGCGGGGAATCCGGTGCCGGAGGCGGAGAATCTCCCGTACAGCCTCCTCCCCAGTACGTCCCCCAGCCGATTCCCTACCCGGTGTATCAGCCGCCGGAGGAGCCCGCTG
>CAZXMO010000032.1:21974-25677 GCA_964641125.1 uncultured Spirochaetales bacterium | reverse complement strand
CCTCGAAGAAGAGCCGGAGCCTTTGCCCGCGCCCGGCGAGGATGAAGCGGAGGAGCCCCCACCCGTGAGCCCCGTCGGCGTCCTCGACTATCTGGAACGGCTGACTCGGCATCTTCCGGAGGACGAACGGCGGCGTTATTTACAGAGCGATATGAAGCTCAAGCTTTCGGCGGTGAGGTCCCGGCTTATGGGCAGAAAAGGGCTTCGGGAAGAGATAGAGTCAAAGTATGCCGCCTTGCCGGGGAAACCGGCGGACGGTATTTCAGGAACGAAGCTCAAGGGGACCTTCGAGTTCATACGAGGGCTTTCGAAGTATCATCCCGATCAAGAAGCGGGGTTTGCACTCAAGCACACCCTTTCGGGTATAATGAAGCATATGAGGAGTTCACAGGATGCCAGCGGAGAAAATCCCTAAGGATAACAAGAAGATTCCCGCCTTGAAGAATTATATCGAAAAGATGCCGAGCCTTCCCACAACGGTCACCAAGATCATGGAGATCGCCAATAATCCGGCCGCTTCCCCGGCGGACCTCAACAAGGTGATAAGCCTCGATCCGGTCTTGATGGGAAAGGTGATGAAGCTGATAAACTCGGCGTACTACGGGTTGTCACAGGAGGTAACCTCCTTAGTCCGGGCTATTATTATGCTCGGCATCAACACCGTCAAAAACCTTGCCCTGAGCACGGCCGTCTTGGGAAGTCTCGGAAACAAGAGGAATTTCCAGGCCCTCAATATGGAGGGATTCTGGCGGCATTCCCTGTGTGTCGGGGTTACCGCGAAGATGATAGCCAAGAAGAGGGGAATCGAACAGAAGCACCTCGAGGAATACTTTATCGCGGGGCTTCTCCACGATATCGGGAAGATACCGCTGAACAACCGCTTCGACGAGGAGTTCGTGGTCGCCATGAGCATTTCCGACAAAGAGCATCTTCCCCTGTACCGGGCCGAGCAGAAGGCCTTCGGTCTCGATCATACCGATGTGGGATGTATGATCGTAGACGCCTGGAAGCTGGGACGGGACATTCGGGATGCTGTGGGGTATCATCACGACGTAGAAGGATACGACGGGGAACATCCGGATATGGTGGGGACCGTGGGAATCTCCAACTACTTCGCCAATCTGTATGAAATGGGTTTTTCCGGGGATAGATACCCTGAGAAGATCGACCGCGAGATTTTGAAAGAGTTCGGCGTGAGTATGGATTATTTCGATGAGATCGAGGAGAGTGTACGGGAGCAGATCGAGAAGGCGAGGATATTCCTGCAGATCGCGGCATGATGATACGAGGAGTGTGATGTGAGTATGAAGGTGAAGCTGTGGGGAGTCCGCGGTTCGATCCCGTGTCCCGGGCCGGATACGGTAATATACGGGGGCAACACTACGTGTCTGGAGGTGCGATTCGATGACATCGACCGGTTTATAATCATCGATGCCGGCTCGGGGATCCGACTCTTGGGAAACTGGCTCATGAAGAACGAGCTGCCGAAGGGCCCGATCAAGACCGAGGTCCTCATCTCTCATACCCACTGGGACCATATAATGGGGTTCCCCTTTTTTACTCCTATCTTTGTGCCGGGGACCGAGCTTACCGTCTACGGACCGGTTACCTACGAGGAGGAGGGACTCGACCGGATAATCGGGGACCAGCTTTCCTACAGGTACTTTCCGGTTAGGCAGAGCGAGCTCGCCGCGAAGATCACCTACCACCCTTTGAAAGAGAGCTCCATGGATTTAGGGGACGGTATATGGATTACCACGAAGTATCTGAACCATCCCATTCTCTGTCTCGGATACAGATTCGAGTACAAGGGGAAAGTGTTCTGTACCGCCTATGACACCGAGCCCTTCCGCAATGTATTTCCCACCGATCCCGATTCCCCCGATTACGATCCCGATGCCGCGGAGGAGGGAGAGAAGGCCGCCCGGGAGGAGAACGAGAAGGTGTGGCGGTTTCTGCAGGGGGCGGATATCCTCATTCACGACAGTCAGTACACCCGGAAGGAGTATCTGGAGAGTAAGACCGGATGGGGGCACTCCTATTTCGAATGGGTCATCAACTCGGCCCACAAGGCGGGGGTCAAGAAACTCCTCCTCTTCCATCACGATCCGATGCGCACCGACGAGGAGCTCAAACAGCTCCTCGCGAAGTATACCGGCATGGTGGAGGGAAAGACCGAGATGAAAATAGAAATCGCCCGGGAGGGTGAAGAATACGGGGTATAACTGAGAGGAAAAACCATGGCGCAGCAGCGAAAGAAATACAAGCCCAGCGAGATCATATTCAAAGAGAACGACGAGGGACAGGAGATGTTCATCCTGATAAGCGGGGCGGTGGAGCTCAAGAAAAAGGCCGCCTCCGGGGAGACGCTCCTCAAGCTCGTAGAAACCCCGAACGACTTCTTCGGTGAGATGGCCCTAGTCGACCGGTGTCCCCGTTCGGCCACCGCGGTCGCCGTGGAGGACACCGAAGTAATCGTCGTAGATCAGCCGACCTTCGAGCATCTGATTCTTACCAACGGAAAGTTTGCGCTCAAGATCATCAAGATCCTCTCCGACCGGATTCGGTGCTCCAACCTGCAGATTTCGGAGCTGGTCTCCGAGGTCCCTCAGGAGAGGTGTGTTCGGGGGATGGTCGACTTCGCCCTCAAGTACGGCGAGCAAATCTTCAACGGGGGGTACAAGATTAACATCACCGAGATGTCGAACTGGGTCAACAGCCACACCGGGCTGTCCCGGAAAGACATCGGTAATTGTGTATTCAAGCTTCTCCGGGCAAAGGAAATCGATTACGCCCCGACCAGCGCCAAGAAAAAAGAGGACATCGTCCTTCCCGAGGTCTTCGTCGGCCGGTACGACAGGAGAAACTGATGAAAAACGGATTTGCCCGCGGAGCGGTATCAATTCTTCGGACCGGCCTCACTACCGCCGTCCTGACCGTGCTCCTTTTCTTAGGCGGAGCGGTCTACGGCCAGGTAAGTAATCCGGCCGCCGGCGCTCCGGACCCCGGGGTTCTTTCTATTCCCGGAAGACTAACGGACCAAATCCGGCGGGTCCCCGCCCGCGGCCTTGAGCTCATCGCCGAGTACCTCCGGGAGCCCGGGAACGACGAGCTGACCGTTAAAAGATTCCACGACTGGCTCTCCCTGAATCACCTCCTCGATCCCAACCGTCCCGTGCCTCCGGGACGATCCCCGTACTTTCTAATCACGGGGAGAAGCGGTTCGAGTGAGGCCTTCGCCCGCGTGCTGAAGGAGCTCCTCGATTGGGCGGGCATCGAAAATGTCCTGGTGGACGGAATAACCAAGCGATACGTGGGACGGGGGGGAGACCCCCTGCCGTGGATGTGGAACGCGGTCCGCGTACGGGGGCGGTGGCGATTGGTGGATGCCGCGATGGACGCGAGACCCTCGTATCGGGGAACCGCCGGGGGGCCTAGGGCCGCCTACTCCGGGGAGTACCTCTTTCTCGAGCCGGAAGGATTCGCCCTTACACACTTCCCCTTTGACGACCGGTTTCTCTTGACCGGAGCTCCTCTGAATCGCGGGGAATTCCTCGAGCGGCCCCTTTTCGCACCCGGGTTCGCGCGGTATGATCTCGAGATCGTGAACGAGAGGGGACTCCCGGTTACACCCGCGGGCCGGGTGTGGGAGCCTCTCCCCTGGGAAGGCGTCTACGGGCTTGGAGACCGCTATAGTGTGGGT
>CAZXMO010000032.1:6874-21874 GCA_964641125.1 uncultured Spirochaetales bacterium | reverse complement strand
CCCGATGAACCGGGGGATCATACCGCAACGCTGTTCGTCCGGGATGATTCCGGCGGAGAGCCTTGGAGCGAGTTCTATACCTTTTCGGTGGGCTCGAATGAGCCGGGCGGCCGGCCCTTTCCCCGAAGCGGCAGGGTCTACCGGCGCCATCCTTTTTTCGAGCAGGGCCTCGAGCTCACCGCCGCGTCGATTCCCGCCCCTTCCCATGATCCCGCGGGGTGTTATGTCCGGATCACCCTCCCCGAGGGGTACGAAACGGACGGGTTCTTCCGGGATGCCGGGACCGGGGAAGAGCATTTTAACGCGGTTACCACGAGTTACACGGGAACTAACGAGCTCGAATTCCGTTTCGTTCCCCCCGGCGCGGGCCGCTACCGGGGAGGTATTACCTTGTTAAGGACTCGGGGACGCAGCCGTCCGGAAACGGTCCTCGATTTCTACCTGGATGTCTGGGAAACCGGAGATGAACCCGGGACGCCTGAGTATCCGAATAATACCGAAAACCTCCTCCTCTCGAAAAGCTTCCACCGGGAGGGATTGGTCCTCGAGACACTCACCGGGTACGACCCGGATACCGGATACGCGTCCCTTTCGGTACGGGTACCCGATTCGTTTTTCGCCGAGGGACGGTTTCTCGACTGCGACGCCGTGGACGCTAGAGGAGAGAATGCCGATTTTAATGCCTCCTATCACCGCTCTTCCGACGGGTACCGCTTCTACTTTACCCCCGACGAGGATCGGGACCTGACCGGGCGGATAATACTCCGGAGGAGGGACCCCGAAACGGGCGCCTTCCGGTCCGAGCAGGTGACGGCCCGGCTGGCTCTTCCCCGAGCGCCCGCCGATCCCGCTCCCCTCCCGCCGGCGGACATTCTCGCCCACCGGAACGGAGCGTATCTCGCCGGCACGGAAGTCGTTAGGGAGAATATAACCAACCGGTTCGTGGAGGGATTCATTGAGATTACAATCTCTCATCCCCCGGAAGCGGAGCTCTTCGTGTGGTATCGGGACGCGGAAGGAAATGATTACAGCAGGGACAGCCTTCAGGTGAGCATCTCCTCAGCAGGGGAAAGAAGCTTCCGGTTCAGGCATCCCCGGTTCGATCCGGCGGTAGCCCGGATTATGATCCGGAGCAACTCGACCGATGGGGAGTTCCTTCCGGCCTATGAGTTTACAGTTCTTCCGGGGCTGCGCACCACCGATTCCCTCCCCCCCGCGGGAACCCTGCACTTCTATCCGGCCTTCGCCCGGAACGGGCTTGTCCTCATTGATGAGGCGCTCCGTGCCCCGGACGGCGGCAGATACCGGGTCGAGATTCGTACTCCCGAACGGTACGGACTCGTTGCCGATGTCTTAGACGGCCTCGGGCGCCGAGTCGACGGGGCCGTGAACCTGCGGATCAGGGAGGACGCATACACTTTTTTCTTTGATCCCCCGCCGGCCGGGAGGGAGTATAGGGTCACCCTCTACCTGACGGACCGGTTCGGATCGAGGATTCCGGTGGCTCTCTTCAAGCTCTCCTGATGTTCCTTGCGCTCGGCTCTCACGGTAAGCGGATCAATGGCTGTGGTCCCGATGCCTTCCTTCGAGATGCCCCCGGTAATGACGGGCCGTCATAATGTTGGAAAAGGCCCGCTGGACCACCTCGCTCAATGCGGGGTGGATGTGCATGGCCGCGAAAGTGAAGGTCCTCGAGGGGGTATACATGAGATTGACGATTTCCTGGACCAGGACCGAGGCTTCCGGCCCGATGATGTGTGCCCCTAAGAGCCGTCCGGTCCGGTTCTCCAAGAGGACCTTGACGAAGTAACTCTTATCGTCGAGCCCCATTGCCGCGCCCTTTCCGGTTTCTCCATATCGGGCGATTCCCACCAGTACGTTCTCCTCGCCTAATTCGGCGGAGGCTTCCGCCTGCCCCATTCCCGCCGCGGCAATCTCCGGCCATGAAAAAACGGCGTGGGGGACCGCATGGTAGTCTGCTTTGACCTTTTGTGAGGGGTCTCCGGCGGTCGCGTTGTAGTAGACAACCTCCGATTCATAATTGGCGACGTGCTTGAAGAGATGTTTACCGGTGGCGTCGCCTAAGGCCCAAACCCCGGGCACCGATGTTTCCAGATACTCGTCGGTGTGTATCCATCCCTCGGTGTCCGTGCCGATCTCCCCCGCATTAGGGTCGAGAATGTCGGAATTGCTCGTGCGTCCCGCGGCGAGGAGGATTTCCTCGGCGGTCAGCTCTATACTCTTACCCTCCCGGATATCTCGGCATACCGCAATCTTTTCCCCCTTACTTGTTCGAACAGCCGTCACCTCGTATCCGGTGAGTATGTCGAGATAGGAGGACATCTCCTCCTCGGCCAAACGGGATATTTCCGGCTCCTCATCTTTGAGGAACTGAGGGTTCCGTCCGACTATCGTAACCTTACTCCCCATGGCCGAGAGGAAGTGCCCGTATTCGGCGGCTATGTATCCCCCTCCGATAACAAGGGTACTCTTCGGGAGTGTGGTGAGGTCCAAAATTGTTTCGCTGGTCAGATACCCGGTATCCTCGAGCCCATCGATATCGGGGATAACCGGCCGGGATCCGGTGCACAGAACGATCATGCTTCCGGAGATGGTAACCCCGGCGACTTCGAGGGTTTTCGGCCTTACGAACCGGGCGGGGGCGCGGTAATAATCGATAAAATCAGAGTTTTCAAGACTTTCCTTTATGTTCTTAACATCTTCGGAGACGTAATTCCGCATCCGTTCCATGATCGAGGAAAAATCGATTTCCATATCTCCGATTTCGATGCCGAGCTTCCGTGCCTTTTGAGCCGTCCTCACCACATCGGCGGGATACAGAAGGATTTTCGAGGGAATGCAGCCCTTGTTCAGGCAGATTCCCCCGGGCTCATCCTTGTCGATGACCGCGACGGATGCTTCCGGGTTTTCGTGGAGATAGGGATCGAGAAGGTTCATCGCGGAACCCGTTCCGATTATGATGAGGTCGTAGGATTTCATCGGGCATATGTCCCCATGAGTGAACACTGGTCGAGAATCTTTCCTTCCATCAGCTGTTCGAGCTTCTGTTTGCTCAAGCCGGGGGGTTCGTTAAGGACTTGGTCGAGGGCGTAGAGCTTGAAGTAATACCGGTGTTCCCCCGAGGGGGGGCAGGGTCCGCCGTATCCGATCCGCTTGAAATCGTTGATCCCCTGCGTACCTCCCTTCTCGAGCTTTTCCGAGGCGGGGACGCTCTCGGAAAAACCGTTTACCGTCGGGGGGACGTCGTAGACTACCCAGTGTACCCACGTCTTTCCCGGAGCATCGGGATCGTCCGCTATGAGGGCCAGGCTCTTGGCTCCTTCGGGGATATCCTTCCATGCTAAAGGAGGGGATATGTCTTGTCCGTCACACGAATACTTCGACGGTATAGATTCTCCTTCTCTGAATTCGGTACTAGTAATTTCCATAACTTTCTCCTCCGTTATACAGTATACGGAGATATTGAAGAAAAACAAAATCCCCATTACCCTATATGTACGAGGGGGATATGAAGAGAAGGATTGGATCTAAGGCCCTGAGAATGCTCGCCGTCCTTACGGCGGCCTTCGTCATAGCGGGATGCACCCGGGATGTTTCCAGGACCTTCATGGAGTCCCGATTTCGAAACCGGACCGCCGCCGTTACCAAAACCCTGACCGTAACCGGGGACATGACCGAGGTCAGCCTCCAGGTGCGGGGCAATCTCCGGCGGGGAAATTTTTCCATCAAGATATTCGGTCCCGACGGTGTGCTTCACTGGGAGGAAAGCCCCTCTTTCCGGTACAACTACCGCACCACCTTCCGCCCGGAACCGGGAGAATGGCAGATGGTGCTCGATCTGGAAAATGCCTATGGTACCTACGAAGTGCGGTGGGAAGGACGGTAAAAACAACCGATATGGGTGAACAGGAATTTCTCAAGATTATCTTCGATATAGTCGAAACGGTCAACAAATCAGAGCTCAGGAACACCAGCAAGAGGCTCATTCTCAACTACATAGACGAGTCGGGAGCGGTGACGCCTATCGATAAGGCACGGGACGCAATCTTCCGGTATACAGGTGAGGAAATCCCCACCTTGGAAGAGGTCCGGGAAAAGTCGAAATCCGGACGTCTCGATCAGCTCGACCATCTGATTCTCAAGATGGAGTACGAGGCCCAGCGACTGGGCGGGTAGATCGGGATGAATGATTTCCGTCGCCGCCTCCTCGAGTGGATCCGCACCGCGGGCACGGTGAGTTTTTCACGCTCAGGCGGCCCGGGCGGGCAGAGTGTAAACAAATCGAACACCAAGGTTACTCTCAAGCTGCCGGTTTCCGACATACCCGGCCTCGACGAGGAACAACGAAAGCTGGCGGCGGAACGTCTCGCGGGCCGGATCAACACCGACGGAGAGCTTGTCGTCCAAGCCGACGAGGCCCGGGGGCAGCTCGAGAACCGCCGCAGGGCCGAGCTCAGGGCGGTCTCCCTCCTCGCCGGGGCCGCATCTCCCCGCCGCCGCCGGAAACCGACCCGCCCGGGCCGGACCGCGAAAGAACGGCGAATCAAAGAAAAGCGAAAGCGCGGCGATATCAAACGGAAACGAAAACCCCCCGAACCGGAATAACCGGGCGGCCCGTGAATTTTTCGATACTGTTAAATCTAAAAAACTCCTGGCTATCTGAACTATTACCCATTAAAATACCTATATATCAACTTTTTACAACATGAGGAGGAAGAGATGAAAAAATTGATTATCGTACTCCTGCTTGCGGCTCTTGTCGCCGGTTCGGGATGGGCCCTAGAAACAGTAGAGATTGGTGTAGGGGTTAAGACGGGAGTAGCGTATCAGGTTTACTATGACGCAATGCTCTTCGCGGGCGGGGCGTTTCAGGTGATCGCGCCGATCATGACGGGAGGCGGCATAGGTGGGGAGATCGATGTCTTTTATTTCGGTGACTTCGACGACTTAGGTGACAATTGGTATATTCTCCTTCCCATACTTCTTAAGACCCGGCTTCCCGCGTCCTTCGGATATTTTGATTTCGGAGCCGGTCTCGAGGTCATCTTCGGAAACGATGAGTCGGTTGCTTTCCATGTTCTGGTGGGGTTCTCGTTCAGGGCGGGACCGGGGTACTTCAATCTCGAATTCCGGGGATCCACCGATTTCGATTCCTGGACCGGGCGGGACTATGTAGGCGGGGTTATCGGATATACCTTCGCGTTTTAAGAGTGACCATATAATTTCCCCGCTTTAGATGGCGCCCAGGAGAATGAGACCGACAGAGCAACGGCATTGGACGGTCGAGAAAAATAGCCGTACCTTAAATCTATGAAACGATTTATTCTGCCGGTTATCCTCGTAATACTAATAGGAGTATTCGCCCCGGCATTCGTCTTTGCCCAGGAATCTTTCGATCCGGACCTGAAATACGCCCAGGTCAGAGCGGTCGAGATCGACCGCAATTCCGACGGGAGCTACGACGTGGACGTGACGGTACGGCATGCCGATGAAGGATGGGACCATTACGCCGACCGATGGGAGATAGTGAATCCCGAAACGGGCGAGATAATCGCCGTCCGGGAGCTCCTCCATCCTCATGTGAACGAGCAGCCTTTCACCCGAAGCATCACCGGTGTCGAGGTCCCCGAGGGGATCGACTCTATTCTCGTAAGGGCCCGGTGTAATCTTCACGGATTCGAGGGACGACAAGTGGTCAAAGAGCTCCCTTCCGAATAGGGAGCGACCGGCCGGCACCCCGCCGCATAGACACCACCAGGCTCCCGCGGATACAATGCTCCGGATGCGGGAAACCGATCTCTTCGAACCCTTAAAAAAATTCTTTCTCGGTCAGGGATACGGTGTCCACAGCGAGGTCAGGAACTGCGATCTGGTCGCCAGGAAGGGTGACGACATTATCATCGTGGAGCTCAAGACCGGCTTCTCCCTGTCCCTGGTCTATCAGGCGATTCGGCGCCAGGATGCAGGTGATTCGGTGTACGTTGCTGTTCCGGTTTTACCTGGAAAATCCAATCCGCCGAAACTGTCATCTATGAAACACCTCCTCGGCAGGCTCGAGCTGGGCCTCATCCTCGTGAGATTTTTGAAGACCAAGACCAAGGTGGAGGTCGCCCTCCATCCCCGGGAGCCGGTCCGCAGGCGGGCCCGGCGCGTCCGGCGGGCTATCATCCGGGAGATCGACGGCAGGTACGCCGAGTTCGATTCCGCCGGGGCCCCCGCCGCGGGCGGGCGGATGAGCGCTTACCGGCAGGAGTCTCTGCTTATTGCGGCCCTCCTCGAGGGGGAGGGACCTCTTTCACCGAAGAAACTCCGGGATCTCGGCACCTCGGAAAAGACCGGCCGGATCCTGTCCGCTAACCTCTACGGCTGGTTCGACCGGATCGACAGGGGGGTGTACGCCTTAAATGATGCCGGCTGGGAAGCCCTCAGGAACTATACGTCCGAGGTAAAAGAAATTCTGAGAGGCTGTTCGAGACGGTAAGGGTTTTACTGTTCAGTGATACGAAAGGAATATTCGATATACCCGGCGTAATCGTTGAGTACGGTTCCCTTGACATATACGTAGTATTCACCGCCATCCGATTCGGCGGTAAATGTATCCGTTGCACCTGAAGGGTCCGCATGCATTATGTCATCTTCGGCATCCCCTTCGAAAACTACGCTGCTGGAATCCGCATAGAATTCAATTTCATAATCCTTACCGTATTCTACAGGAATACGATAGGTGTCGTAGTAAAAGATCCAGCCGTAACTGTCCGGACCATTCTCATCACTCGGCGTGAGGGTCCCCTCGTACCACTCGCCGAGGTTGATAGGGCTCAAAGAGCAGCTTCCGCCTAAAACGACTAACACCATAGATAGGGCAAATAACAAAAAAATCATCCATCGTCCGCGTTGTCCCATTCTAACCTCCCTACTGCAGGACTGAGATTCATTCTCAGTATAAGTGCGAATAGAGGAGATTTAAAGAAATTTTTTAAAATAATGAGAAACTTAACGCAAGAGAACTATACGGATACGTGTCCGTTCAATTCTCCGACACTATGAAAGCGTACCCTATATCTCCATCTAACAGGTTATCGCCGCGGGTATAGATGTAGTACTCCCCGGCCCCGGGCTCGGCTGTAAAGGTGAATACCTCATAGTCCCAGGAATTATCGATGTCATCTTCGACATCCCCTTCGAACCAAATAGATTCTCCGTCATATGACCAAAGCTGTACTTCATATGTACGTCCGGCTTCAACGGGAATGCTGTAGGTATCGTAGTAAAAGTACCATCCGTTTCTGTCCGGTCCGGAACGGCTGTCGCTGAAAGAAAGGATTCCCTCAACGCGGGACCCGAGTTCAATAGGTGTTAAAGAACATCCGCCTAAAGAAAAAAGAACCCCGGCGGCGAAAAGGCCGCAGATAAACAAATCTCTCCGTTTCACAACTCTCCTCCTGCTGATTAATAATTCTCAATTAGAAGTATAGTTCAAGTTTTTGAAAAAAGGATGATTTTTTAAAAAATTAGGTATAGTCTCTATCTGTGCTTCTTCGTAAAAATCTGCAGATTTTTTCTACGATTGTTCTCAGTGCTATGCTGACGGTACTCCTTTTCTCCTGCGTGGGCGGGCCGGAAGAGGCGGCCTCGTACGAAGTCAGTGTCCGGGGAAGGGTGGAAGAGCTCGGGATGACGGTGTGGATGTACGGCACCCACGCCTTGGTCGATCCGGAAACCGGTGAGGTTCTCTACGCCTTGACGAGCGATACTGTTGTTCTGGCGTGCTATGTCGAGTCGGTGATTACCGTCCGGGGGAACCTCGTCGAAGGATACCCGGTGGACAGCGGTCCCCCGTATCTCGAGGTACTCGAGGTCGGCCCGTGAGGGGGAAAGGCTTCGATCCGAAGACGGTGTACCGTTTCGACGAAGAGAGCGGGACGTACAATATCGATATCCGTATAGGATCCTACGGGGACCTCTACAACGAGCTCGACTTTTCCCCGGTTTACAAGCGTGACCTGGACAAGGACTTGGTCGAATTCTTGGAAAGCTGCGTCTACGAGATCCCGCTGAACGAGGCGGTGGCGGTCAATTTCTTCCTGGAAGGAGCTGAGCGGGACCCCGAAAGCGAGGAGAGGGCCCGTGTTGTCTTCCGGAACTACTTTTCCTACAGTGTACGCTGGGAGTATTCTCAACGGCGTGAGCTCTTCAAGGGTATCGCCCTCTACGGCCCCCTTGGTGCGGTACTTCTTCTTTTCGGGTTCTTCAGCCGGAAAGTCTTCGTGAGGGAAACCGTCGGGACGAGCATTCTTCAGGAGGGGTTTTTTATCGGTGCATGGGTTCTGCTCTGGGAGCTCTTCTCGACTCTTTTCTTCGATTTTAGGCGTTATTCCCGGAAGATACGCCGGTACGGGAAGCTCGAAAAGGCCCGGATAAGCTTCGAGATCCCCTGAGGCCTGCCCCAAGGGCCCGCTTCCTCAGCTCTTCGAGCATGCCTTTGGAGACCTGCTCGAGCATTTTGACCGGCGCCGTCCCGCGGTATTTATCCGTATAATAGGCGAGCTTGTCCCCCATCCGGCGCTTGAAGGAGGCGAAATCTCTTAATATCTCTTCCCGCTTCGCCTTGGCCCGATCCTGGACCTTGGCGACGGCCATCTTGGGAACGCTGAAGTAGAGATCGAACTCGGCGTTTATGTCCGCGATAAACCGGTCGACAACCTTGAGTCCCTTCGCATGCTCTTTGACTTCCTGACGGCTCATGTAGCGGAGGGCCATACCCATGATACGGAGAACGAAGTTGTTCCCCTTGCTGATCCCTTTATCCCTGCGGAAGAGCTGCTTCAACGCATTCGGCAGGTTGTAGTAGCGTCTGAGGGCGGAGAGCATCGATTTCTGCAGCTTATACGGGGAAAGGTTCTTCGGATTGACGATAACCTGGTGCCCGCTGTACTTGTGCCATTCCTTGGTCAGTATCTTGTTTTGTTCCTCGTACTTCTTACACAACGGCGTGCCCGGAAGGGGAAGGAGACTTACGAACTGCACGGTATCGATATTCATGGAGTTGGCGAAGTCCACGGTCTTTTTGACGGTCTCTTCGGTATCGAAATCGCTTCCGAAGACGAACATCCCGTGAATTGAAATGCCCGCTTTATGGTAGAGGCGGATGGCCTGTTTGATTTTTTCCAAGTCCTGCCGCTTGTTCCAGGCCTTCAGCGTGTCCTCGTCGATCGACTCGAAGCCGATGTACACCTTGAAACATCCGGCTTGCTTCATAAGCCTCAGAAGCTCCGCGTCATGGGCGGTTTCCACCCGTACCTGGGCCGACCAGCGGGGCATATCGGGTATCTCGGCTATGATCCTCTTCACAAGCTCCCGGGTACGGCTCGTATTCGCGGCGAAATGATCGTCTCCAAAGAAGACCGAGTACTTTCCGGTCCCCTTCTTTTCTTCGATGACGTGCTTGATGTAGTCGACGGTCTTATCGATGCTCATGACGCGGTACTTGCTTCCGAATTGAGAGACCACCGAGCAAAACTCGCACTTATAGGGGCATCCCCGGGAGGTATTTATGGTTACGTACCGGGTTTTTTCCAGGGTATCCCTATCGTATACGGGCAGCGGGAGGGCGTCGAGCTGCTCGTTGCTGGTAAACTCCCGGTTAGGAGTATGGACTAGGTTTCCCTCCTCGTCCCGGTAAGATATGCCGTTGATGTTTTCGAGCTCGGGGGCGCCGGCGTCACCGGCGATCCGAGCGATGAGTTCGGGGAATGTCAGGTCTCCTTCGTTCCGTACCACGTAATCGCAGTGTTCGAGGGCCTCCTCGGGAAGGGCGGTTACGTGGGGTCCTCCGAAAACTATCGCCGCATCGGGATTATTCTCCCGGATGAGGTCGGCGAGCTCATACGATTGAGGGATGGTCCGGGTGATCGAAGAAATTCCGACCACATCCGAAGCGTAGAGACGTTCGAGCTGTTCCTCCGAGAGAACCTCCCGCCGTTTGTTAAACCGCGGATTGACGGTCTCGATATCGCTGTATCCGTGTTCCTCGAGAATCGCCCTGAGGAGGTCGATCGCCCGGGAGGGAAGGTAAAATAAACTGTAAACATCTTGTGCCGGCTTTTCGAAGAGGTTTCCGTTCTGAGTGGCCGGCAGTTCGACAAGGGTAATTTTCATAATTTCTCCTATAGTAGCTGCATAGAAGGTACTGAATATGGCTGGAAATGAAAAGGAAACGGAGGGTCGGAATTATTAAATCTTTTGTTAATAATCGGTTAATCAAGGGACGGAATTTCTTTAGACTGTCGTAAGGAACATAAGGAGAGCGTGCATGTGGTATACCCGGGACAGTAAAACGGTCGTCGAAGAGATTGAAACCGACCTTTCCACGGGTCTTTCCGAGGCGGAGGCCGAAAGGCGCCTCGAGAAAGACGGGCCGAACAAGCTCGAGAGGAAGAAGCGGAAATCTCCCGTCATCCTCTTTCTCGAACAGTTCAACAACGTTCTCATTTATATCTTGGCCGGGGCCGCGGGGATATCCTTTTTCCTCGGCGAGACCGCCGACGGCGCTATTATCATAGGCGTTGTTCTGTTAAACGCTGTTGTCGGATTCGTTCAGGAGTGGAAGGCGGAAGAGGCCCTGGAGGAGCTCCGGAAGCTTGCATCACCTAAAGCACTAGTCAGGCGGGAAGGTACCGTTCGGGAGATCGATGCGGAGACGGTCGTTCCCGGTGATGTCGTCCTTCTCGAGGCGGGGCGCATAGTCCCCGCCGATGTACGCCTCGCGGAATCGGCGGACCTCAAGGTCGAAGAGTCGAGCCTGACCGGAGAATCGGTTCCGGTTGAAAAGGATGCCGATGTGGTGCTCGAGGAGGAACGGAGTTCCTTGGGCGACCGGGTTAACATGGCCTACATGTCTACCATTGTTGCATTCGGACGGGGGACCGGGTTGGTGGTCGGCACTGGAATGAGCACCGAGATGGGAAAGATCGCGGAGATGCTCGAATCGGAGGAGAAGCAGAAGACACCACTTCAAAAGCGGCTCGGAAATTTCGGGAGGATCATCGGGTTCGTCATTCTAATCCTGTGCGCGGTGATGTTCGCTATCTCCGTCCTCGAGGAGTATATCTCTCAGGATGCTGTTTCGCGGGAGGTAGTATTCGAATTCTTCCTTCTCGCGGTGAGTCTTGCCGTGGCGGCTATTCCGCAGGGGCTCCCGGCGGTGGTGACCATCGTCCTCGCCTTAGGCGTACAGCGGATGAGCAGGGAGAATTCCATTGTCCGGAAGCTTCCTGCGGTAGAAACCTTAGGGGCCGTCACGGTGATTTGTTCCGACAAGACAGGGACCCTGACTCAGAACAAGATGACCGTGACCAAGATGTATGTCGACGGATCCATCGTCGAAGCGGGCGGCGGCTCCCTGTCCGATACGGGGATGCGCCTCATGACGGCACTGACCCTGTGCAACGACGCGACCTACTCCGAAGAGTCGGCGACCGGGGACCCCACCGAGATCGCCCTCATCGAGGCGGCCTCCCGCTACGGGATGACCAAGGAAAATTTAAGCAAATCATCACCGCGGATCGATGAAAAACCCTTCGACTCGAGCCGGAAGATGATGTCCACGGTCAATGAGGGGGAGCAAGGCCCTTTTATCTATACAAAAGGTGCCGTGGACAGTCTCCTCGATCGGTGTACCCGGATCATGGAAGACGGTGAAGTCAGGAAATTAACCGACAAGGACACGGGAGCGATCCTCGAGGCCGCGGAGAAAATGAGCGGCGACGCGCTGAGGGTCCTCGCCGGGGCCTATCGAAATCTCGAGGAGGGGATCGATCCCGAGAGCCTCGACATGAAACAGGTCGAGCGGGATTTGATCTTTCTGGGAATGGTGGGGATGATCGACCCCCCCCGGGAGGAGGTCAAGGATTCCATCCGGGAATGCCGCGAGGCGGGGATCATTCCGGTCATGATAACCGGAGATCACCGGATTACCGCCCTTGCCATCGCCCGGGAGCTCGGGATCGCGGAGAAGGACCAGGAATCGGTAAGCGGCGCCGACATCGGCAAGATGACCGACGAGGAGCTTCGGGAAAGAGCGCGGACGGTGCGGGTCTTCGCCCGGGTCTCTCCGGAGCACAAGGTGCGTATCGTCCGTGCCTTGAGGGCGAACGGGAATATCGTGTCCATGACCGGCGACGGGGTCAACGATGCTCCCTCGTTGAGGAGCGCCGATATAGGTGTGGCCATGGGGATTACGGGGACCGATGTGGCGAAAGGAGCCTCGGATATGGTGCTGATGGACGACAACTTCAACACCATCGTCAAGGCGGTCGAAGAAGGCCGGAACATCTACCGGAACATCAAAAAATCCATTACCTTCCTCCTCTCCTGCAACGCCGGAGAGATTATCACCGTATTCACCGCCGCCGCGGCGGGATGGAGCCCGCCTCTTCAGCCGATTCACATCTTGTGGGTGAACCTCATAACCGATACATTTCCCGCTTTTTCCCTGGGCTTCGATCCGGGGGACCCCGGTGTGATGAAGCAAAAACCCCGGGACCCGAAGGAAAGTATCTTTTCCGGAGGGATCGGGATGAATGTCGTTCTCAACGGCCTTGTCATTGGGGGTCTTACCCTCGGGATCTATCTCCTTGCGAGGCGCATGTATCCCGGCTCGCTGATCCATGCTCAGACCATGGCCTTCGCGGCCTTGAGCTTTTCCCAGCTCTTCCATGCCTTTGACCTGCGCCACCGCAGGTTGTCCATATTCCAGTTGGGGCTTCTGAGTAATAAGCCGCTCATCGGCTCCTTCGTGCTGGGGGCGCTGTTACAGATCGCCATTATCACCCTTCCGGGGGTCTCCGACGTCTTCAGCCTCCACCCCCTCTCCCTGAACGATTGGCTCATCGTCTTGGGATTTGCCGTCTTGCCCCTGGTCCTCAACGAGGCAGGGAAATTGGTTTTGCGAATTCGTGAAATGAAGAGAAAGTTGTAGATTTCTCCTTCCCCTGCACGTATAATTCAATCCGATGACGGGAAGCAGACTCGGTCTAGGACTCCTTATAGGACTCGTTTCGTATACCCTCTTGTATCTCGGAAAAGGGGTGCAGAAGTACGCCGTCGAAGGGATCAAGGAAACGGGGAGTCTCAAATCGAAACACTCCGGAACGTGGCTTATCGGGACGGCGATGACCGGGCTGCCCTTCTTTATTCAGTGGGTCGCCCTTTTTTTCTCACCGGTGCGCCTCATAGCCCCCCTCGAGGGATTCGGTCTTCTTGTGCTCCTTGCCTTCTCGATGATCATATTAGGTGAGCGTCCGGGCCCCGCGGCCTTCGCGGGGGGTGTGCTCATCGCCGCGGGGACCGCCCTCATCGCTTATTTTTCCGCGGCCGCGGCGGAGACCGGAGGACCCATTCTCGATCCTCAGTGGTCCCGGAATATCCTTCGAATCCTTCTGCCCCTCGTCGCGGCGGAGGCGGTATGGATCGGAATCGCAGTGTGGAAGAAGCTTCCTCTGATCGGAATCGCCTTCGGCATCGGCGCGGGAACGATGATGGCCTTTCAGACCTTGAGTAAGCGGATCTCGGCGGTCTCCGGAGCGGCGGTTCCCGCGGGAATAGCCACCATCGTCTTCGCGATCTTTACCCTCTCGGCGACCCAGCTCGGGTTCGCCAAGGCCCCGGCGAGCAGGGTGGTCCCCGCCTTTACCTCGGCGAGCATCCTGGTCGCCGTTCTCGGGGGTCAGATTCTCCTGAGCGAAACGGTCGGCCCGATGCAGTGGCTGGGAATCGGAATCGTGGTCGTCGGAGTCATCGCTTTGAGTGCCGGGGGAGAAAAGCGGATCCCCGAACTGTCGACGGACGAAAAGCACAACAAGGAGCCTTAAATGGAAGCAGCGGTATTTTTCGAGGAAGACGCCTCTAAGGAGAGCGTTTCGGGAATGCGTATTGGGGTAATCGGGTACGGAAATCAGGGAAGGGCGCAGGCCCTCAATATGCGGGACAGCGGGCTCTCCGTTATCGTCGGAAACCCCGACGACGAGTATCGGAAACAGGCCCTCGAGGACGGATTCGAAGTGTCTGCTATTTCCGAGGCCGCGGCCGAGGCGGACGCCCTGTTTCTCCTCCTGCCCGACGAGATTATGCCCGAGGTCTTCGAGAATGAGATACGCCCGCCGCTGAAAAAAGGAGCCCTTTTGTGTTTCGCGTCAGGATACAACATAGCCTTTCGGGAGATCATCCCGCCGCAGGATGCCGACGTTGTAATGATTGCTCCCCGAATGATCGGGCCGGGTGTCCGGGACTGCTACCTCCGGGGCGAGGGATTCTTCAGCTTTATGTGCGTTCATCAGGACGCGACGGGTAAGGCCCGGGAGAAACTCTTAGGTCTCGCCCGCTGCGTCGGGGCACTGAAGAAGGGCGGCATCGAACTCACCATGAAGCAAGAAGCGGTCCTCGATCTCTTCAACGAACAGGCCTTCGGTCCCGCCTTCGGGCGGGTCCTCCTGACCTCGGTGAACACCCTCCTCAAGAACGGTCTTCCCCCCGAGGCGGTCCTCGTGGAGATGTACTTGAGCGGAGAAATGGCCTATACCTACGAGAAGATGGCCAATTACGGGATCGTCAAGCAGCTCGACTATCACTCTCATACGAGTCAATACGGTGCCCTCTCCCGGGGGGCCCGGTACATCGGCTTACCCCTAAAGAAGAAGTTCCAAAAGACTTTCGACGAAATCAACTCCGGGGCCTTTGCCGAAGAGTGGGGGAGCAAACGGGCAAAACTGAAGCTCAAGGTCCTCAAGCGCTTCGCCTCCCGGCAGAAGATAGGAGTGATCGAGGAGAAGGTCCGAAAGAAGCTGAGGTTCCCTTCCTCCGAGTAGTGTACTTCCGTACACATATTACACATCCGACATCTCGAAGAAAACCCTTAACAAGAAAAGAAGGTTTGGCATGTATCTTGCACCTTTACTTGTAATGAATGTTATACAAGGAGGT
>CAZXMO010000032.1:0-6774 GCA_964641125.1 uncultured Spirochaetales bacterium | reverse complement strand
GGGGACACACCGATACAGAACACTCAGGAAGTGCTTATCGGGATGGAAATCTTCACCGATCCCTCGACGGCTCAGGTGGAAGAGTATCTCTTGAAGCACCACCGCATAACCGACCCCGATCTCTAATACGGCGGAGCTTAGAAAACACATACGCCCCGGGACTGTCCGATCGAGGACATGCTCGGGGCTATACTTTTCTGCACCGAGGATGCTCCAGTGACGCCTCCGATAGGTGTTTGAGCCGGTTTCGAACCTTATCATCGAGCTCTTCCGATTCATGCCCGGTCAAGACGGTGAAAGCCTCGTCCACTGTGGAAGCGGCGTAGAGGACGAGGTTTCCCTCCCGCAGGGCTTCTCCGGTCTCTCTGTCGATAAGGAGATTGTCCAGGTTCCGTCTCGGAAGGATTACTCCTATCTCGCCGCCGAAACCCGTATTCCGGCAAATCCGGAAGAACCCCTCGACACGTTCGGTTATTCCTTCGACAGGGAGAATCTCCCCTGTATGGCTGAAACCCCCGGCAACGGCGATATTCCGCCGTACCGGTACTTCCGAGAGGGCGCTCAAGAGGGCGCAGATATCCGAGGCGGCGGCAGCCGGCGGGCCGTCTCCGGTACCGTCCCGTCTCTCGAGGCGGATGTCCGCGTAGAGGGAGAGAGAATAATCGGGGGCGTATCGGGACCGGAGGTATCCTTCGAGGATCTCCTCGGCGGATTGTGTCCGGCCGGCGATTGTGACGAGCCCCGGCCGCCCCGGCGCGACAACGGCCGTTACGGAGGACGGCGTGGTAAAGAAGGTGTCGCTTCGTCCGGACAGGGCAAGCTCCGTTACCCGGCCGGATTCCGTCCCCGTGAATCTGATAGAGAGTCTTCCCGCGAGAATATCTTCGGCTATCTCCTCCTCGGCGATCGCAGCCGAGGAGCGTAACTCTTCGAGGGCGGCGCGGACCGCTTCTCGGTTCAAGCTCTTTATCGTCTCCGCCGGGTGTCCGGCAGCGGTAATACAGTCCGCTATGCGGGAAAATCGGGTGGAAAGCCGGTTCCGGCTCCCCGCTAAGCGGGCTCCGTATTCGACGAGGGCACCGACTCCCGAAGAATCGGGCTCGGGAAGACCCCCTTCATCCGCCGTCCTCCGGGCGAACGCGGCGTAGCTCTTTGTCGCTTCAGGAGTCCTGGGTGTCGTGTCCGTGAACACGGCGTGGAGTTTGAAATGCTTCGAGAAATCCGGATCTTTTCCCATAAGAGGGTCGTAGTGCTCTTCCGTACCGATAACGATTACCCGCATATCGATCGAGACGGGTTCCGGCTGTATCCCCGGAGGACGGAGCTCCACATTCCCGGTCTGGAAATACCGCTTCAGGAGCCGTCTGCTCTCCTCGTCCCGCAGGAGCTCCTCCGCCGGAAGGACTAAAAAACCTCCCCCGGCTTTGAGCATGGTCCCGGGCCGGATTTGGAGGAAGTTTGTCCTCCCGGTCCCATCGCCTAAGATATTCGTTCCGCCGTGAAGCCTCGCCGCCGTGGGGTGGTTTTCCCATACCACGGGGGTTTCGGGACACTGAGAACAGTCTTCGAGAATGTTTACTCCGTAGCGGATAAAACGGGGGTTTCCCGCTTCGTCGAAGAGCTCCCGATCCAGGGTAAAGAGATAGAGATTTACCGTGAGATCGTGTTCGAGATCGTCCAGATACACCCCGATTTCGGCTCCCGGATACCTGTCCCGAAGAAGGGATATCTCGGCGGAGATAACCGGCATGACCGTCTCCAGACCGAGGGCCTCGAGCTCATCATCGAGATTTTCCCGCGCTTCCCTGAGCTCTCTGTACAGGTTTTTCAGCTCGTCGACGAAGAGATTGTACCGTTCCCGGATCACTTTCCACTCCTTCTCGTCGAGTTCGCCGGCGAGAAGTTTTCCTTGGAGGACATCGAAGGATGCCGGTTTTCCCTGGTATTCGGGAACGATCTCCATAACGCCGCCCGACTCTTCGTCCGCGTAGGCGAGGTGAAATCCCTCTTCGGCGATCCGTTTCTCGAAGTCACTCAAGAGCCGGTTCTCCTCCCCCTCTATTATCTCGATCAAACGGTCCCGTCCGTCGATGTAATTCCCCGTTTCGAGGGAAGCGGGAATGCTCTTTTTCAGGTTTTCCACGAGCTCATGAAGGTCCGATTTGAATTGCCGAGCCCGTCCGGGGGAAAAGAAGAGAACCCGGGGGTTTTCCGGATGACTGAAGTTAAAGACTAAGGCAATATCCTTACGGGGCCACAGGGGGCTCGTTTTTTCGGCGAGGAGCTTCCGCACCGCGGTATGCCGGCCGGTTCCGGGAGGGCCGCTTACGAAGACGTTGTATCCGGCCGCGGTTATTTCGGTTCCTCTGCGGAGGATCTTCATTGCCCGGGTTTGACCGATAATTCCGGTGAATTTCGAGCTCTCGAGATCCTCATCTTCGATCCTGAAAACGGCCTCTTCATACGAAAGCTGTAAAACGGCTTGCTTCATTTTATCTCCCGGTTGATAATTATTAGAGAATTTGTACTAAATACCAATTCTCTTTATAATGTGGCCCATGCTTTAAGTTGTCAATATCGAGGAGTACCTATGATCGAAAGCAAAGACGTGAACGGCAAGGTCCTGTACGAGGATGAAACCCACAAGTTCATATGGCTCGGAGCCGATCCCGAGGCCAAAAAGGCGGTGGTGCAGACCAACCAGTATCTCATCCTGAACGGAGGGAGGGGCATACTTCTCGATCCGGGGGGTATTCACCTCTTTTCCCGGGTCGTGGCCGTAGCGAGCCGCTATGTGAGTCTCGAGAAGATCGACGCCGTTATCTTTTCTCATCAGGACCCGGATGTGAGCTCCGGGATTGCCCTGTGGCTCGGCGTAACGGGGGCGAAGGTTTTTATATCGAGCCTGTGGCTCAGATTTCTTCCGCACTTCGGCATCGTCGATGAACAGCGGATCATCGGTATCGAAAATTACGGCCGTGCCTATAGGCTTCCGAGCGGGGATGAGCTCAGGTTCGTTCCCGCCCACTTTCTCCACTCCACCGGTCAGTACAGCGTGTACGATCCCCGGGCCAAGATACTCTTCACCGGCGATATAGGGGCTGCCGTATTCGAACGGGGGCAGGAGTATCTTTTTGTGGAGGATTTCGAACGCCATCTGCCGCTCATGGAGGGATTTCATACCCGATACATGGCTTCGAACAAGGCCTGCCGAAAGTGGGTGGGCTCGGTCCGGCCCTACGACATCGAGATGATCACGCCCCAACACGGGGCCGTATTCAGGGGTGAAAATGTCGGGAAATTCCTTTCCTGGTTCGAAAAACTCGAATGCGGTATCGACAAGATCGATGAACTCTACGGAGCATCAGTATGAACGGCGGAGAAGAGTACTCTAATAACTACGCGCAGACCATTGCCGCATTTACCGTAGGGTATAACAAGGGAGTCGTCCTCGCCACGGTTACCGAACGGTCGATGCAGATCATCGAGAATAATCTCCACTACATTCGCGATTCCATGGAGACCGTCGTTTCCGCCTTCGAGGAGATCCGCGCTACGTCCGAGAGCGCTTCGACCAATTCATCGAAGATAAGTGATATGATGGATTCGGTCCGCGAGAAGAACGATGAGGTGGACCGGAGTATCGAGGACAGGGTCGGCGAGATCGACCAAGCCGCCGCGGATGCCCGGGAGATCGACGCAATGGTCAAGGATTTTGCCGAGAAATCGGCAAATATCCAGGAAATAACGGGACAGATCCAGGACGTCTCGGACCGGACGAATATCCTCGCCATCAACGCCTCGATCGAGGCGGCCAGGGCCGGGGAGGTTGGAAAGGGTTTCCGGATTATCGCGAACGAGGTACGGACCCTCGCAAATCAGACCGGCGAATTTGCTCAGACCATCGATTCGACTATCGGCGAATTCGGAAAATCGATCCGTATCCTCTCCGAGCGGATGCGTCAATTCATGGACTTGGTCGACCGGTTTCAGAAGGACTTCTTAGAAATCCGGAAGACTTTCAGCGATAACAACGATTCGATTCAGGAAACCGGGAAAAACCTGTCTATGATTAGCGACGCCATTCGGGAGCAGAACGAGGCCCTGAGCGACGGGCTCGAATCTCTGGAAGCTGTGTTTACCGCGAGCCGGGATTCGGAGGCTGTAATGAACGCGCTGCTTAAATCCCATTCCGCCCTCGATGAACTTCTCGACAGGAAGGCCTGATCCCCGCCTCATCCCGACGCAATCTTCACGGCCCGCTCGAGGCGCCGGGCGGCCTCTTCGAGGGTGCTCCGGGGACAGGCGGGATTCAGCCGCTGGTACCCCTCGCCGTTCGGGCCGAAGCTCTTCCCGTCGTTAAGGCCTAAAAGCACCTCGTCTCTGAGGATCCGGGCGAACTCGTCGTGACCGACGGAGAGCCCTCTGCAGTCGATCCAGACCAGATAAGTCCCTTCGGGCTTCGCGGCTTTGAGGGGTTTCAATCTCCGTTCGATATAATCGAGAAGCCAGTCGATGTTGGCTTCGATGTAGCCGAGGGCCTCGTCGAGCCAGTCCCTGCCGGACCGGTACGCGGTCTCTAAGGCAAGGATACTCATGAGATTCATGATGCTCAGGTGATGCCTCCTGAGGCTTCGGTTGAAACGCCGTCTCAGCTTGTCGTCGGGGATGACCGTGGTCGAAACGGTGAGACCCGGGATATTGAAGCTCTTCGTCGGAGCCACGCAGACGATCGATCCCCCTCCCCGTCCCTCGGGGAGGTCCGCAAACGGTATGTGACGGCTGCCCGGAAAGACCAAATCGCAGTGGATTTCGTCGGAGACGATCAGGCAGCCGTGCCGGCCGCAAAGCTCGGCTATCCGGCTGAGCTCCCCTTCCGTCCACACCCGTCCCACCGGATTATGGGGACTGCACAGGATAAACAGTCTCGCCCCGGCGCGCATCTGCCGCTCGAAATCGTCGAAATCTATCGAGTAGCGGCCGTCCTCCTCTCGGAGGGGGTTGGTCAGCAGGGTACGGCGATTGTGCTGTACTACCGAAAAGAAGGGGTGATACACCGGGGTCTGGATCAAAACCGGGTCGCCCGGTTCGGTAAACTCCTCTAGGGCGAGGCTTATCGAGGCCATGACTCCGGTACCGAAACCGATCCACTCCGGTTCGATCTTCCAGCCGTGATTATCCCGAAACCAGTCGTACACCGCCTCGTATGCCGACTCGGGGACGTAAGTGTAGCCGAAGATCCCGTGGCGTGCCCGTTCGCGGAGGGCCTCGGATATCTCCGGGGGCGAGGGGAAGTCCATGTCCGCAACCCACAGGGGAAGCAGGTCGTTTCGCCCGAAGAGGTGTTGCATGTTGTCCCATTTGAAGGTATTTGTCCCCCTTCGGTCGGGGGGGGAGTCGAAGTCGTACACAGCCATTGGTCAAAGCTATCGAAAACAAAGGGTCGCGGCAAGGGCCGAAGCGGCACCGGCCCGGCAAGCCGAACAAGATTGACAAATCTACGATCTAATAGTAGATTAGAAATATGATTGCCAGGACCCTGCAGTTCTACCTGAAACGCGACGCGGAATACTACCCCATAATCACCGTTACGGGGCCGAGGCAATCGGGAAAAACAACCCTGGTTAAAGCCGCATTTCCCGAATACGATTACGTCTCCCTGGAAGAGACGGACTTGAGGCTGTTTGCCCGTGATGACCCAAGAGGATTCCTCGACAGGTACGCCGCACCGATAATCATCGACGAAGCCCAGCGTGTGCCCGACCTTTTTTCGTACCTTCAAACCGCTGTCGACCGTGCTGCCGCTCCAGGGCGTTTCATACTTACCGGGTCGCAGAACTTCCTTCTTATGGAAAAAGTTTCTCAGTCCCTGGCCGGGCGTACGGGAATCCTGCACCTGCTTCCCTTCGAAAGGGCCGAACTGGAGGGGAGCCCGCGGGTAGCCCCTGATGATCCCGATGCACTGTTCAATAACAGGTCTTCAGCTCTGCACGTATGGACTACCGTATACCGGGGGTACTATCCGAGAATCCATGATTCTGCTATACCGCCGGAGGTCTGGTTTTCCGATTATATCCGCACCTACATCGAGAGGGATGTACGGTCGCTGGTGAATATCGGCGACATCGAGCGCTTCGAGCGTTTCCTCACCTTGGCAGCCGGCAGAACAGGCCAAATACTGAACTATTCATCATTAGCAAACGACTGCGGTATTTCCCTGGATACGGCAAAACGTTGGATTTCGGTGCTGAAAACAGGTTTTATCATTTTTCTGCTGCCCCCACATCATCGCAACTTCAACAAGCGCGTAATAAAAAGCCCAAAGCTCTACTTTTACGACACCGGCCTGGCTTGCAATCTTTTGGGCATAAGAAGTCCGGAACAGGCCAGCTCCCATCCTCTCCGGGGCGCCTTGTTCGAAAATCTCATTATCGCCGAGGCAACTAAGGCCT
This sequence comes from uncultured Spirochaetales bacterium, assembly GCA_964641125.1. Classification (GTDB taxonomy): domain Bacteria; phylum Spirochaetota; class Spirochaetia; order SPDA01; family CAZSGZ01; genus JBKHAJ01. The sequence goes on along the minus strand of CAZXMO010000032.1, from coordinate 322 downwards.
ACACCCATCATCGCATGGAACCTCCGCTCTATTTTTGGCGGGACCGAACAGGTCACGAAGTAGACCTTGTCCTGGACAAAGGCGGCAGACTCTACCCGGTGGAGATCAAATCGGGGCAAACCGTATCTGTGAGCATGTTTACATCACTCACATGGTGGTGCGCACAGGCCGAAAGGCCCCTCAGTTCCGCCAACCTTATCTACGGCGGTATCGAGTATCAGAGACGAAACAACATAGCCGTCCGCCCCTGGTTTTCTCTTTAAATACTGCCCCCGATCGTGGGGATTGAATCAGGAGAAGACTTTTCCTTGTATACAGTTAT
>CAZXMO010000031.1:18553-36446 GCA_964641125.1 uncultured Spirochaetales bacterium | reverse complement strand
CGGCCTCGAGGTTTTCTCGGCTCGGACGGAAAACACCAAGCTTTGGGGCATTAACCTTTCATATCCTTATCGAAGGCTACCGAAGAGGGTGTGAAATTCATCTTTTTCACAAACTCCACCGATTCGGGAGCTCCGAAGTCCCGGTCCATGCCGTTGTCTTCCCACTCTACAGACAGCGGGCCGGTATATTCTGCGGCGTTGAGCTCCCGTATGATCTCTTCGAAGTTTACGTCTCCGTGACCTAGGGAACGGAAGTTCCAGCCTCGGCGCTGGTCGCCGAAGGGGAGGTGTGAACCGAGGATACCTGCCTTTCCGTCGAGGTTGACCGCGGCGTCCTTCATGTGGACGTGATAGATCCGGTCTTTGAACTCCCGAATAAACAGATGCGGCTCCATTCCCTGCCACAAGAGATGGCTTGGGTCGAAGTTGAAGCCGAGCTCTTCCCGGTAATCGAAGACCTCGAGGAGCTTTTCTGCGGAATAGAAGTCGAAGGCGATCTCGGTAGGATGGACCTCCAGGGCGAACTTGACCTTGTTTTTTTTGAACTCGTCGAGGATCGGGTCCCAGAGCTCCCGGATCTTCTTGAATCCGTTTTCCACCATCTCATCCGATGTCGGCGGAAAGGAGTACCAGAACTTCCAGATCGGAGAGCCCATAAATCCGGTCACCACGTAACATTCCATGTCGGCGGCGATTCCCGCGATCTGCTTCATCTCCTTTACGGCCCATTCCCGGATTTTCTCGGGCTGACCCGCCAAATCGGCGGGGGCGAATCCGTCGAGGCGTTCGTCCCACTTATCACCTACACACTGCCCTGTCAGATGGGCGCCGAGGGCCCAGCATCCGAGGCCGTTCTTCTCGAGAATTTCCTTCTTCTTCTTGATATAACCCGAGTCAGTCGAGGCCTTTTCGGGCTCCATATGATCGCCCCAACAGGCAATCTCGACTCCGTCGTAACCGAACGATTTAACTTTCTTGCAGAGCTCCTCGAAGGGGAGATCCGCCCATTGTCCCGTGAATAAGGTAACCGGTCTGCTCATTCTTACTTCCTCCTGATTAATTATGTCTCATACATTAAGTATCGAATTAAATGCGTTCCGCATCAATCCCACCACATAGCCCCGCGGGGTTCTTCTATCATAACCGATCTCAAAAAGGCAACAGCCTTCTTGAGTCCCTCTTCACCGCTCATGAGTGAGTCCTCGTGCTCGATACTCATGACGTAGTCGTATCCGACAATCCGAAGTGCGCTTATAAAATCCCGCCAGAAGGACTCGCCGTTTCCATACCCTACGGTCCTAAACAGCCACGAGCGTTTCTCCTCATCCGCGTAGGGGCGGGTATCGAGGACTCCATTGTGTTGAACCATATAATTATCGATCTTCGTGTCTTTGGCATGGACGTGAAATATGCAGTCTTTGAGAGTACGTACCGCGACCAACGGGTCGATTCCCTGCCAGAAGAGATGACTAGGATCGAAGTTGCAGCCGATCTCCTCTCCCGCGGCATCCCTGAGACCCAGGAGCTTCTCCGGCGTATAGACGGCGTCCCCGGGATGCATCTCGAGGCAGATCTTGGTAATCCCGTGGTCCCGGGCGAACTTTACCTCCTCCTTCCAGAAGGGGATGAGCTTCTTCTCCCACTGCCACTCAAGGGCTTCGGTAAAGTAATCGGGCCAGGGACAGGTAATCCAGCTCGGATGCTTGTCCCCGTCGGCTGTACCTGGGCATCCGGCGAAGGTGACAATCCGCTCGACTCCTATCTTCTCGGCTAAGAGAATGGTATCCCGGAAATCCTTCCGGTGTGCCCCGGCGAAAGAGTCTTGAGGATGTACCATGTTGGCGTGACACGAGAGAGCGCTTATGAAAAGCCCCCGCTTCTCCACCCGCTCGAGCATTTCTTTCCGTTTCCCCTCGTCTTCGAGGAGTACCCGGGGATCGATATGCCGCTTGGTAATGAATCCTCCGCAGCCGAGTTCGACAGCCTCGCATCCGATGTCGCGGATAGCATCGAGGGCGGGCTCGAAATCGCGGTCGTAAAAATCTATGTTGAATGCTCCGAGTTTCATATTACTTTCTATACATTCCTGCGTCTTCCTACATCGACACCCACTGGGAGTTCTTATCGCACGAATCGAGGGCGCTGTAGATAAACTGCATTCCCCTTAAGCCGTCGTACACGTTCGGCACGAGGTAATCCCTGGGATTCACCGGCTTTCCGTCTATGTAGCTCCGGATAAGCTCGGTTGCTCCGTTGTAGATATTGGCGAAGCCCTCCAAATAGCCTTCGGGGTGACCTGCCGGTATCCTGCTCACCTCGTCGGCGGCATCGGACAGGTATCCGTTTCCCCGTCCCAGCCTCTTAGGCGGCTCTCCGATCTTGTAGAGCTCCATATAGTTCGGGTTTTCCTGGGCCCAGGAAAGTCCTCCTTCGGAACCGAAGATCTTGATAATCAATCCATTCTCCTCGCCCGGAGCGACCTGACTTATGGCGAGAACCCCTTTACCGCCCCCTTGGAATCGGAACAGGGCATTGACGTCCTCGTCGAGCTCTCGGTCGGGCAGGAAGGTACTCTTATCGGCTAAAAGCTCACTAATTGGGTCCTGTGTGATAAACTCCATGAGATTTACGCAGTGAGTACCGATATCCCCGATGGTCCCCCCGATTCCCGACTGGTTGGGATCAGTCCTCCAGACCGCCTGCTTCATCCCGAGCTTCTCTTGAGGTACCGCGAGAAATTCCTGGAGGTACTGAACAACAACTTTTCGTACCTTTCCGATTGTCCCGTCGGCCACGAGCTTGCGGGCCTCCCGGACTAAAGGATACCCGGTATAATTGTGAGTCAGCACGAATACCAGCCCCGTATCCTCAACAAGCCTCACAAGCTGCTTAGCCTCATCTAAAGAGTAGGTCATCGGCTTATCGCACACCACATGGATTCCCGCCTCCAAGAATGCCTTGGCGATGGGAAAATGGGACACGTTGGGGGTCACCACCGACACGAAATCGATCCTCTGATCCTCATCGAGGGCAGCTTCCTTTTCGGCCATCTCCTGGTAACTCTCGTACAAACGGCCCTCGTCGAGGTAGAGCTCCTTGCCGGTCTGTTTTGTATTCTCGTAGTCCCGGGAAAAGCACCCGGCCATCAGATCGATCTGACCGTCCATAGCCGCGGCTATCCGATGAACGCCTCCGATAAAGGCGCCCTGGCCTCCCCCGACCATTCCCATTCTCAGTTTTCTCTTCCAAGATTCCATACGTTCCTCCTTACATGCAGTATGTTACTCGTAATACTAATTGTAGTATTCGCGGCCGACTTATGAAAGACCGAGCATCCTTCGGATCTTCCTGGTATCCGTCTTCCCTCCGGCGAAATCATCGAAAGCCTTTTCGGTCTCATCGATAAGCAGATCCTTGATGAAAGGTGCCCCTTCTTTGGCACCCTGTTCTGCGCCCTTGATACAGCACTCCCACTCGAGAATGGCCCATCCCTCGAAACCGGCTTCGGTCATAAGGGTGAATATCCGCTTGAAATCGACCTGACCGTCGCCTAAGCTCCTAAAGCGCCCGGCCCGACCGATCCACGGCTGATACCCTCCGTAGACACCGACCCGTCCGTCGGGATTGAATTCGGCGTCTTTGACGTGGAAGGCTCGAATTCTCGACCCGTACCGTTTGATAAAATCGAGATAATCGAGCTGCTGCAGCAGGAAATGACTCGGATCGTAGGTGAGGCACGCGGCGGGGTGATTTCCCGTCTTTTCGAGGAAGAGCTCGTAGGTCGCCCCGTCGTAGAGGTCGGAACCGGGGTGGAGCTCGTACCCGAAGGTTACCCCCTTCGAATCGGCGTAATCGAGGATGGGTTTCCACCTCGAAACAAGCTCCGAAAAGGCCTCGTCTACGATCCCCTCGGGACGCTGCGGCCAGGGATAGATCAGGTGCCATAGAAAGCCTCCGGACATCACCGAGATGTTAGAGACACCGAGGTTGGCGGCGGCATCCACCGATTTCTTGAGCTGCTCCTCCGCCCAGCGGGTAACCTGGTTCCCTGTCAGCCCGTCCGGATGAAAAGCCTCGAACCCCTCGGCGTAAGCGGGATGGAAGGCGAGCACCTGTCCCTGCAGGTACGAGCCGAGATCCACCGGGACGACCCCGTTTGATTCGAGCAAACCCCGGTAGTCATCGCAGTAGCTCTTCGACTCAGCGGCCTTGTCCAGGTCAATTGCCCTCTCGTCCCAGGTGGGAATCTGAACACCGGAGTACCCCAGATCGGCCGCCCACTTCGAGATCGACTCGATCGTATCGAAAGGCGGTTCATCCGACAGGAATTGGGCGAGAAAGATAGCGGGTCCTTTGATCTTGATCATAGTTGCTCCTTAGTGCGTTATGTGGAACCGGTTCCACTTTGGGTATTTTTTTTTAATGCCCCAAAGCTTGGGGTTCTTCATGGGCTAATTTATTATAATAGCCTACTTAGAACCAGAATTTTCTTTTCACACACGACCTGTTCTCTTTATTATATATATTTCAAGCAATTAGCCTAATAATATAAGCTTAAAAACCCCAAGCTTTGGGGCATTAATAAAACCCTGAGGACACTATCCCACCTCCAGGATCTTCGCACCCCGCCCCCCTTTGAACTTCATGTCGAGCAGTGCTCGATTCGCCTCCTCGAAGGGGACCGTCTCCACCTCCGGGCGGATTCCCGCCCGGGCGGCGATGGGCAGGAATTCCCGGATGTCCCGGCGGGTTATATTGGCCACCGACTTGATTTCTTTTTCCATCCACAGGTGCTCGTGATACCTGATCTTGAGGAGTTCCTCCTTATCATCGTCCTCCTTACGGATAGCGTTTATGACCAGTCGCCCCCCGGGTTTTAAGAATTCCAGGGCCTTGATGACCGGTTTCCAGGCGGGGGTTGTATCGATGATGCAGTCCGGCTGCTCAGGGGGCCGCTCAGTCGTAGCTCCCGCCCAGGCGGCGCCTAAGGAGAGGGCGAACTCCCGGGTCGCGCTCCGCCGGGCGAAAACAAAGACGGGGCACGAAGGATATAGATAGCGGACGAGCTGAAGCACGATATGTCCGGAGGCTCCGAAGCCGGTCAGAGCTAGGATATTCCCGTCCCGGATCCGGGTCAGACGGAGTGACCGGTAGCCGATGGCCCCCGCACAGAGGAGGGGAGCGGCTTCTTCATCGGTGAAGGCCTCGGGTATTGGATAAGCGCTCGCTTCGGGGACGGTGACGTACTCGGCGTACCCCCCATTTATATCTCGCCCGGTTGCGGTGAAGCTCTCGCAGAGGTTTTCCCGGCCGGCAAGGCACTGCTCGCAGATTCCGCAGGAGGCGTAAATCCAGCCGACTCCTACCCGGTTGCCGATCTCGTGGAGTGAGACGTCGTCGCCTATCTCATCGATCTTTCCCACGATTTGATGCCCCGGGACGACCGGGAGATCGGGGGGTTCGGTCCGCCCCTCGATCTCGTCGAGCTCGGTATGGCAGATTCCGCAGACCGATACGGCGATCCGCACCTCTCCCCGTCCCGGTTCGGGATCGGGGAGCTCGGTTCGGTCGAGAGGGACCGAATCGTCCGCGAGGGCGCCGGTTCTGGTGAGCTGCCAGGCCTTCATTTCAGGTTTCTGCGTGTTCCCTCTATCATGCTCATCGCCTATGTATATCTTAACTTCTGTTTCTCTATATAAAGATCCAGAAGCGCGGAGCCGAGAATGACCAGACCATAGACCATGAAAGTCCACTCGTAGGGGAGGCGGGTTACCGTCAAGGCGTTCTCGATGACCATGATGATGAGAGCGCCTAAGAAGATGCCCACCATGGTCCCCCGCCCGCCGAGGAGGGAGGTACCGCCTACGACCGCGGCAGCTATGATCTTGAGCTCCCAGCCGGTCCCCACCCGTGTCGAGAACGCGCCCACCCGGATTATCTGCATAGTGGAGGCGAAGGCGACTAAGAGTCCGACGATGATAAAGCATACGATCTTGACCATATCGGTGTTGATACACATAGCCCGGGCCGCCAAGGGATTGTCTCCGGTACCGTAGACCCAGTTACCGAAGGAATGCCTGTGCAGGAGAAATATGAGGATGACCGCGAAGAGTAAGAACCACACCGCCTGCATGGGAAAGAACCCTCCGATTCGACCGGTAAAGATCCATGTAAAAGCCCGGTACTCCGATACGTCGCAGGGCCTCTGCCGGCCCCCGGTAAAGAGGAGGGTCAGACCCCGCCACATCATCATCGTGCCCAAGGTGGCGACAAAGCTCAATATCTTTCCCTTGACGGTGATAAGACCGTTGATGAGCCCCATTACCGCGCCGCCTACCATGGTTACGAGAAAGGCCGGAAAGGGCGCGACCCCCGCTCGAAAGAGAGAAGAGAAGATAAACGCTCCGAAGGCGAGGACCGATCCGACGCTCAAATCGAACTCGCCCGCTATCATCAGCATTCCGACGCCTAAGACAATAACCGCGAACTCCGACCCGTAAGCCAAGAGATTTGTGATGTTCTGAGGCCTCACGAAGTTGTTCTCCGGCGAGAAGATGCCGACGAAAACCACGAGGAGGACCAGGATGACAAGTACACCTAATGCTTTGAACCGCAGAAAGTACTGCAAGAGAGTTTTGAGGACCGGCTGTTTTGCTGTGTCCGTTTTTCCGTTCACAATCCCCTCCTTGGAATCAGACGACTTTACCGAGGGTGCTCGCCACGATCAGATCGGACAGCTTGTCCACGTCGGTATCCGCTGTACAGATATCATGGATGACCTCGCCGTGGGCTAGGATCACTATGCGATCGGCCACGGAATAGACGTGGTGCAGGTTGTGGGTGATAAAAATTACGGTTACCTCCCTCTCCTTCAAGAGCCTTACGAACTCGAGGACCTCCTGGACCTCGCCGACCGAAAGGGCAACCGTGGGCTCATCGAGGATGACCAGCTTCGCCTCGAAATGAAGGGCCCGGGCGATAGCCACCCCCTGTCTTTCCCCTCCCGAAAGCTTGGACACGGGAATCTCCGAGGAGCGGAGGTGGAGTCCCAGCCCCTCAAGGGCTTTGAGACTCTGCTCATCCATCTCCTTCTCTTTCATGAATCCGGCACCGCCGCTCGGCTCCCGCCCCATGAAGATATTCCGGGCTATGCTCAAATGGGGCGCTAAGGCCTGCTCCTGATACACCGTCTCGATTCCGAGCTGACGGGCGGTCTTGGGATGGCGGATCTTGACCTTTTGCCCCTGCCAGTATATCGAGCCCTTCTCCGCCTGATGATAGCCGGATATTGTCTTTATGAGGGTGGACTTACCCGCCCCGTTGTCACCGACTAATCCGACGACTTCGCCTTTGCCGAACTCCAAATTGATATTCTTTAGGGTATGAATCTTTCCGAACCACTTGTCGATCTTCTCGAGTTTCAAGAGCCCCCCGCCGTTACATGCTTCAGCCATATCTTTCTCCTTTGCTTAAGGCGCGTATTATGTCGCGCTCCGTCTGTTCAAGATATCGTTCAAAATAACAAAGATGATTACCGCTATTCCTAAGAAGGCCTCCACCCCGAATACGGGAACACGCATGAGAATAAGTCCCGTTTCCAGAGTCCGGACGATGAGGAGGCCCAAAAAGATACTCCACATCGAGCCCACCCCTCCTCTCAAGGATGTGCCGCCGACAACCACCGCGGCGATCGCCTTGAGCTCGAATCCGACCCCTTGAGTCGCGGCGAAAGAACCCAAGCGGGTTGCCTGCATCACCGAAACGAAGGCGCAGAGTACCCCGATAAGAACATAGAGGCACACCTTGACCAGGCCGATGTTGACTCCCATAGCACGGGCCGCTTCCTGATTGCTCCCTACAGCATAGACCCAGTTACCGAATTTGTTTTTCTTGAGGACTATCCCTAAGAGAACGGCGATCCCTAAGAGCCACACGAACTGTACGGGTATGGGTCCGATCGTTCCCGTCAGGGCGCGAACGAAGGGCATGTCGGGATCGAGAACCCGGTTGAGACTGATGGGCATCAGCCGGGAAAGGCCGAAGAGAAGACCCTTTAAAAACATCATCGTGCTCAAGGTGATGATGAACGAGGGGAGCCCCGATTTGACCACTATCATTCCGTTCATGAGGCCGAATACCGCTCCCACCGGGATCGTCAACAGCAACGCCGGAAAGGGAAGCATCCCGTTAGTCACGAGAAGTGCAAATATGAAGCTGCAGAAGGGCAGTACCGAGGAAACCGAGAGGTCGAACTCCCCGGCGATCATGAGAATCCCCACACCTAAGGCGACCATCCCGAGGTCGGGAATGAGCTTCGCCATGGATGCGAGGTTCCTCGGATTGATAAAAAGGTGCCCAGGGGTAAAAATCGCGAAAATCGTCACCACCGCGACAAAGGTGACCGCCGTGTTTACCCCCTGGAGGGACCGGTATTTAGCGCGTAGTGCTTTCATAGAAGCCAACCTTCCTTATAAACCTTAATAAAACCGTCACCGAGGATGAGGTGAGGTCATCCCGCCGCCGCCTCGGGCGCCCTGCCGGGCGCATATCGAGTAAAAGGGGAAAGCGAATGCTTTCCCCTATTCTAAACCATAATCAGTGAAAATTGGTTAACTTTTACCGGTATTTTCCGGAAAGGTCTTCGATCAAGTCCACGGTTTCCTTGGTGATGAGGTAACCGCCGGTATCGATATTCGGCGTCAGGCCGTACTTGTTGTAGAGATAGAGAGTGTACACCGCGAAGTACCCCTGCAGATACTGCTGCTGATCGATGGACGCGATGAGATAGTCGGACTTGATTCCTTCCAGCGTCCCCGGGGCCGCATCGAATCCCCCCGCGTAGACCTCACCGGCTTCGAATCCTGCGCCCTGCAGCGAGCTCATGAGCCTGTCGGTACAGATCCCGCCCGCTCCCATGATGAAGGTAGTTTCGGGATTTGCCATAAGATACGAGGTGATCCTGCTCTCGACGGTAGTCATTTCCAGACCGCCGGCGTCGATCATCTCGAAGCTGTTTGCTCCGATTCCGAACTCGACCATCGCATCCTGGACCCCGAGTGCCCGTATCTGAGCGTACGCGGCGCCGGGTACCTCGGCGGCAAAGGCGACGTTGGAATTAGCGAAATTCACTCCGTCCGCTTCCGCTTCGGAGAAGATCTTCTGGGCCAGCTTGTAGGACGCGACCCGTTCGCTCTGACCGATGTAGCAGAGCCTGTCGTTACCCGCGGAGCCTTCCGGATCGTCGTTGTTAATTCCGATGACCGGAATTCCCTGACCGATGGCGTCCGATACCGGCTTGTCCCAGGCCTGGGCATCGTTTATGACCAGAGCGATTCCGTCCGGATTGGAGCCGACCGCATCCTGAAACGCCTTCTGCTGCTGAGCGAGGTCGCCTCCGGCAAGATCGATCTCCGCTCGGCATCCGAGCTCGTCCGCGGCATCCCGCATACCCTGAGAAACAACAGCCCAGAAGGGATCGTCTCCTCCGTGGGTAACCAGGCGGAAGTACATTCCTTCACCCGGCATTACGACTTCGGCCGTCTCCTGTTTCTCTTCACCGCCGGACGCGCCTTCTTCTTTCGCGCAGCCTAATACCGCGAAAAGCAGCATCATGCTGATAAGCGCAACCGAAAGAATCTTCCAAGTCTTTTTCATAAGTCCTCCCTTAAATTTTTTGCTAAAACGGCGCACGACACCGCGCACCGAGATATCCAATAGAAATAATCTTATATCCACCTAAACCGCCCGTCAAGTTTTTTATTCTCGGGTCTATTTATTCTCGTGCCGCCTCCGCCCGCTGCCGAGCTGCCCCGCGTTATGATTCGATACGCCGAGCCTCCTCCTTGGCGATACGGATCCAGTCAATGACGTTTTGGGGATTGTTCCCGATGGTGTGATTGTCCTTCATAATGACCTCGACCCGACATCCCTTGGTTTGCTCGAGATCTTTCCTGAGATCCCCTCTGATCTGTTCTCCGTCTATCCGCGGCCCGGCGAGGGGGGTGGGACTCGGCTTCATGGAGAGAACGTAGTCGGACCCGAGGAGTTCCGCCATCCGGGACTTATTCGCCCACGGGGATGCCGAAACCCGCCGGAGCCTCGGAGTCTGTTTGACCACCTCCCACCGGGGATCGATGGGCTCGCAGCACCCGTAGCAGTTGAGGCCGAACCGCTCCTGGATCTCTCTCTGATAGGGGAAAATGAACTCCGCAAACATTTCGGAGGAAACACCCACGGTCTCCTGGCTCTCGGTAAAGCCCCACATATCGATGGTCCGAACGTGCTCCTTGTCGAAATCGGACTGGGGAAGCTCGCCGGTCCATCCGAATCCCCCCGATCCCACATAGCTTCCCCCGGTGTTGAGGCTCAAGAGATCGTTCTCTTCCAAGAAATCGAGCTTGGCCAGATATCCGTCCCGAAGGAAGCCCATCAGCCGATGCACCCCCTCGGGATGGTCGTACATATCGAGCATCAGATTCTCCAGGCCCCGGAGGTGGATAAAATCCATGGTCATTCCCAGGGTCCACCACCATACCCCCTTGAGACGTACATCGAGGATGCCGTCGAAGAGCTCTCCGGCAAAATCCAAAACACAGCGGGTCTGCTCGTAATCGACGATGATCTTAGGGAATCTAAGCTTGGGGAGATCCCGGTCGTAATCCCGGATAGGGGAAATCCAGCGGACAGAGCCGCCGTGCTCCTGCTCCTCTTCGCCGATCACCTCTTCCTTGAGTCCCCACCCGGTGTCGGAGTAGGAATAGGGAATGTCGAAATAGGGCTCTATGACCCGGTCGTCGAGCATCTCGGATCCCCAGAAGATCTCTTTGCGAAGATTCATCTCCCAGACCCGGGCGAGCTTGTCGGTACACACCAGGTCCTTCTGCCGGATGATCTCGTTCCACCCGTTCTCCGGGTCGCAGAAAACGAGGGGCCTCACCGGCTCGAGATCGTTCAAACGTCTCCAGAGTTCCTTCTTCTCGTCTTCCTCGGGACGCGCCGCGAGCTCGGCGGTCCGGCGGGCCAGCTCTTTGAGCGTCTCTCTTTCTGTACCGGAAAAGAGGAGATCGGTCTCGATCCCCTGGGTTGTCATGAGGCCTAGAGCCGTCTGTTCGGTCGATGGATCCCGCGGCATAGTCGTCTTCTCCCGTTATCTCTCCGTAGTTTCGAAACGGTTGTCTTGAAAAAGGAGTATACCATAAAAAAGTAAAGATATAAAACTTTATTTGACAAGCCTTTCCGGCAAGCTGTACAATCCTCCTACGGAGGAATCATGACTCGACGAGAACGGTTTCGTTCGGCTCTGAGCTACCGGGAAGGTGACCGGGTGGCCATCGACAACAACGGCGCGGTCAGCGGGATGCACGAAATCGCCTACCGGAATCTCCTGAACTACCTCGGTGACTTCGACGATATCACCATATACGACCCTACCCAGAGGCTCGCCTTAGTCAAACAGGACATCCGGGACTACCTCGGGGTGGATACCTTCTACGTGGGGCCGAAACCCCCGTCGTTCTGGAGCTATGAAGAGGGACCCGAAGGCTCATGGACCGACGAGTTCGGCTCCCGCTACGAGCGGTGCGGAAACTACACCGAGTTCACCCGGCCGGTCTTAGCGGGCGCGACCTTCGATGAGATCAAGGCCTACCGGTTTCCCGACCCCCGGGACCCCGCCCGCTACGAGGGGCTCGAGGAGGAGGTCGGGGAGCTCTATGAGAGTACCGATTACGCCTTAGTAGGCGGATTTCTGCCGAACCTCTACTACACCGCCTGGGTCCTCCGGGGAATGCAGCAGTTTACCGAGGACGTCATGCTCGAGCCCGAGCTCGCAGACTATCTCCTCGACTCGATTACCGACCACTACCTGGCCATGGCCGACGAGTTTTTAGGAAGGGTCGGAAAATATCTGGAGATGCAATGGGTCGGCGACGACTGGGGGCTTCAGACCGCTCCCTTCCTCCCTCCGAAGATGTTCGAGGAATCGATAGTGCCGAGGTTTAAAAAGATCATCGACTTCATAAAGTCGAAGAGTGACGCCAAGATCGTCTATCACAGCTGCGGGGTCACCTACGAGCTCTTAGACGGCTTCATCGAGATGGGGGTGGATATCATCCAGCCGGTCCAGGCGAACGCGAAGGGCAACGAGAACGCGGAGCGCCTCAAACGAGAGTATGGAAAGCGGATCATGTTCCACGGAAACACCAACAATCAGGGGGTCTTCCACCGCTCCAAAGAAGAGGTTATGGCCGACGCCCTGTACCGGATCCGGCATCTCGCCCCCGGCGGGGGATACATCTTCTCTTCGGGGCACAACATCCAGGGAAACATGCCCCCGGAGAACATCCTCGCCTTCTTCAACACGGCCAAAGAGTTCGGCACCTATCCCATCGACACCGGGCGGATCGACGCCAAGCTCGAGGAGCTGGCCTCCCTCCGGCCGGAGGTAGAAGAGTATATTTCGGCGATCGAGGAAGCGTCTACATTCGGTTAGATCCCCTCGGTTAGATCCCCAAGCTTTGGGGCACTACCAACGTTGACAACCGGTTCCCCTTGATTTACTGTGGTCGGATGAGCCGGGAGTTGCCCAAGTACAGACGGATAAGCGACCAGATCATCTCGTCCATAAGAAAAGGCGAACTGATGCCCGGAATGAAGACCCCCTCGGAGACCCGGATTATCGAAGATTTCGGAGTCAGTAACACCACCGCTCGCAAGGCGCTGCAATACCTCGAGATGAGCGGCTGGGCAAAGCGGGTCAAAGGCAAGGGGACCTTCGTGCAGAAGCGGCAGGTCCTACGCCGGGTCGACAAGATCTTAAGCTTTACCAAGAACATGCACGAAGCGGGGTACATCCCCTCCACCCGGCTCCTCACCGCCGAGGAGGTCCCCGAAGGCTACGCGTCGATGATAGGGGGCAGAAGATACAGTATGGCGGGACCGGTCTACCGGATCCTGAGGCTCCGTTTCGCGGACGATAATCCGGTCCTCCTCGAAGAGCGGTACATTTCTAAGCAATTGTGCCCTGAAATTCCCGATCAGTTTTTAGAAGGGTCTCTCTACGATCTCTACGAAAACGGCTACGATCTCGAGCTTACCGAAATCTACCAGAACTTGAGCTCGATTCTCCTCGACGGGGAGTCGAATCAGTATTTCCGCCTTCAGCTCCCTTCCCCGGCCCTCCTGATCGAAGGGATCACCTTCGCCGGTAAGGAGATCATCCTCGAGATGGAGCGGTCTATCTACCGGGGAGACAAGTACGCCTTTACTCTCAGCGCCAAACGGCAATAGACAGCCGGATTCTTCAGGCGGTAACCGCTTCCCGGCCGAAAAAGGGACTTCCCCCCTTGGACTCCCGCTCGCTTTATAGTACACTCATCTCGAGAACAACTTAGAGCACTAAGTAGAAATACGAGGGAGTAGAGAAACATGTACGATAAACTGAAAGGATATGCGGAATCGGGTAAAGTAATCAGAGTCGGAGCTACCGGGGCGGGATGGATGGGCGGCGGATTCGTCGCGGCGGTGAAGAACGTTCCCGGAATGGAGGTCTCGGTCCTCGCCGACGAGGACCCCGGTCTCGCGAAGAGGGTGCTCATGGAGTACGGCGAGGTTCCGGAATCGGATATCGTCGAGACCGATTCCCCGGATACGGCCGCCGATGCCGTCGAGGCGGGCAAACGGGTTGTAACCGGGGACGGCAACCTGGCCGCCCGGGTGGGGCCGGTGGACATCGTGACCGACGTTACCCCCTCTCCGGCGTCGGGAGCGGAAACCGCCTTCAATGCATTTCAAAACGGTAAGCCGGTGGTGCTCATCAACATCGAAGCGGACGTCACCGTCGGGCCGGCGCTCAAACGGCACGCCGCGAAGGCCGGGGTCATGTACACGGTCTCCTCGGGGGATGAGCCGGGATGTCTGATGGAGCTCTGGGATTTCGTCCGGTGCCTCGGCTACGAGCCGATCGTCATCGGCAAGGGGAAGAACAATCCCATGAATAGCGAGGCGACCCCCGATACGGTGCGGGAATCGGCGGAAAAGGCCGACAAGGACCCCTTTCAGGTGGCCTCCTACGTCGACGGGACGAAGACGATGTTCGAGATGGCCTGCGTCGCCAACGCCACCGGGTGCAAACCCATGAGACCGGGTATGGTCGGTCCCGAGGCGGACACCAACACAGTGACCGAGATATTCGCCCTCGAGGAAGACGGCGGAATGACCCCTTTCCCCGGGGTTGTCGACTTCGTTCAAGGCGGCGCAATGTCCGGCGGGGTGTTTATCACCGTGCGTATCCCCGACGAGCGGGTGCGTGCCGACCTGCAGTACCTCAAGGTCGGCCGGGGAAAGTACGCTACCTTCTTCAGGCCCTACCATCTCTGGTTTCTCGAAGCCCCTATCTCGATAGCGAAGGCCTTCTTCGACAACGAGACGACTCTCGTTCCCTTAGACACCCCTTCGGCGGATGTGGCGACGACGGCTAAGGCCGATGTGAACGCGGGCGACGTCTTAGACACCTTCGGAGGGTACACCTTCTTCGGAAGGATGGACGTGAAAAAGAAATGTGCCGAAGCGAACGCCCTTCCCGTCGGTCTCGCCCCGGGCGCTCGGCTCAAGAAAGCGGCGGCGAAGGGATCGATTATCACCTGGGACGATGTGGAGCTCGACGAGTCGAGCATCATCGTCAAGCTCAGGCGGGAGATGGACGGGCGAGGTTGACAGGACATCCCTTCCAGTTATAAACTTAGTGCACTAAGTAGTTAGTGCCCCAAAGCTTGGTGTTTTTAGGTCGCTCGGATGTAGCAAGTGTATTCTCCTGAAGCAATTAGCCGCTTAGCTCAGATTTCCTTATATGGACCACGGGAATTTGGCTATATTTTGTTATTATTTAGGGAATTACAGTAATAAAAACCCCAAGCTTTGGGGCACTAACAAAGGAGCAATCTATGGATCTCAAAGGAATACAGGCAGCAGCAAATACTATCCGCCTTCTCGCTATGGACGGGGTCGAGGCCTCCGGGACCGGCCATCCCGGAATGGCTTTGGGCTGCGCCGAGATAGCGGCGACCCTCTACGGCGAAATACTCACATACAACCCGGAGGACCCCCATTGGGTAGACCGGGACAGGTTCGTCCTCTCCGCGGGGCACGGCTCGATCCTCCTGTACGCGGTCCTCCACTTAGCGGGTTTCGATATGCCCTTAGAGGATATCGCCCGCTTGAGGAGGATAGGATCGAAGACCCCGGGGCACCCCGAATACGGGCACACCGAGGGGGTTGAAACCACCACCGGGCCCTTGGGCGCGGGATTCGCCACCGCCGTGGGGATGGCTATAGCCGAAAGGCGGCTTCGCGAGCGATTCGGCGGCGGAGCATTCCCGGTAATCGATCACTACACCTACGTCCTCTCCGGCGACGGGTGCCTCATGGAGGGGATCTCAGCGGAGGCAGCCTCCCTCGCGGGACACTTAGGTCTCGCTAAGCTCATTGTCTACTACGATTCGAACGGGGTGTCCATCGACGGTCCCACCACCATCACCTTTACCGAGGACGTGACCAAGCGCTTCGAGGCCCAGGGATGGTCGGTCTTCCACGGCGACGCCCACGATCCCGAAGAGATCCTCGCCTTGACTCATAAAGCCCAGGCGGATGAGGAGAGGCCGTCGCTTATAATCCTCGACTCGGTCATCGGCAAGGGAGCGGGACCCATGGAAGGGAACCCCAAGGTCCACGGGTCCGCATTAGGCGCGGAGGTCATAGCCGAGGCGAAGCGGGCCATGGGGGTCGATCCGGACGCACAGTTCCATGTGATTCCTAAGGCCCGGGAGTACTTCGCTTCGGGAACCGATGCGAGGCGGGAGAGATACCGGAAATGGCAGGCATCCTTCGCCGAGTGGAAGGCGGACAACCCGGAGCTTGCCCGGGATTTCGACGCCCACTTCGACATGGGCCGGCCCTATTATAAGGACGCGGAGATCCCGGAGTTCGAGACGGGCAAGAATATATCCACCCGGGACGCCGGCGGGGACGTATTACGCGCCTACGCAAAGGCGGCGGAAAACCTCATAGGGGGCTCCGCGGACCTCGAACATTCGAACAAGACCGCCATGCCCGACTACGGAGAGTTCCAGAAGGACAATCCTTTAGGACGTACCATCCGGTTCGGGGTCCGGGAACACGCAATGAGTTCCATTGTCAACGGGCTCATCCTCCACGGAGGCCACCGCCCTTTCGCGGCCACCCTCTTCGTCTTCATCGACTATATGCGCCCCCCCATGCGGCTCGCCGCCCTCATGGGTCTCCCCGCGATCTACGTCTTGACACACGACTCGATCTTTTTAGGCGGAGACGGCCCCACCCATCAGCCGATAGAGCACCTGAGTTCGATGCGGGTAATTCCAAACTTCGAGGTCTACCGCCCGGCGGACGCCCGGGAGACCGCCCTTGCCTGGAAACTCGCCTTGGAGAGCACCGATCACCCCACCTCGATCGTCCTCTCCCGGCAGGGACTGCCGGTCTTCGACAGGCCCGACCCCTTATGGGAGGAGAAGGCCCGCCGGGGCGCCTATGTAGCCCGGGAGGCCGACGGTAAGCCCGAAATCGTAGTGTGCGCCACCGGATCGGAGGTCTCCCTCGCGATGGAGGCGGCGGACACGAGCAAAAAAGCAAAGAACGTCCGGGTGGTTTCCCTCTTTTCCCGGGAAACCTTCCTTGCCCAGAACAGGAGCTTTCGGGAGGAGATCATCCCGACGGGCAGCCGCGTTATAGTGGCCGAGGCGGGTTCCGCCTCGGGATGGGAGGTCCTGACAGGGGGGAACCGGGAGGACGTCTTCTCCATCAACCGGTTCGGCGCCTCCGGCACCGGCGATGAGGTCGCGGAATACCTCGGTTTTACCGCTGACAACCTCGCCGCATTGATCGACCGGTAGGGGCCGCCGTGATGGCGGATAAACCGGCCGTTCCGGAGAAAAGAGCACCGCGGATCGTGAGCTTCGGCGAGGCCCTCTGGGACCTCCTGCCCGAGGGACGGCGCCTTGGCGGAGCTCCCCTCAACTTCGCCTACCGGTGCAAGGAGCTCGGATGTCACTCCTACATGGTCAGCGGACTCGGAGACGATACGCTCGGACGGGAAGCCCGGGAACGGATAGTCGGCCTCGGCCTCGACGACCGGTACATCCGGACGGTTCCCGGCGTCCCCACCGGAACGGTGGAGGTCTACTTCGACGAATTCAGGAACCCTGACTACACCATCATCCCGAACGTGGCCTACGACCGTATCACCATGACCGATGAGCTCTTAGAGCTCGTCTCAGGGGCGGATGCCCTCTGCTTCGGGACCCTCGCTCAGCGGTCGGAGACATCCCGCCGCTGTCTCGAGGAGCTCCTCGGCGCTTTTCGCGGGAGGCACCTCCTCCTCGACTTGAATCTCAGGAAGGAGTGCTATACCGAAGCGATCGTAAGAACGAGCATAGACCGGGCGGACATCCTTAAATTAAACGAGGAAGAGGCGGACTACCTCTTAGGTATATTCGGGTTGGGCGCCCCGGTACCCGCCGAAACAGGGCAAAGCGGGGGAAAGGAGACGGGGGCGCTCCGGCTGGCCGCGGAGATTAAGGAGGCCGGAAATCTCGATTACTGCGTGGTGACCTTAGGACCCCGGGGGGCCGTTGTCGCCTGGGCCGATGGGAGCGAGTACGTTCCCGGACACGCCGTCGAGCTCGCCGACCCTTTGGGAGCGGGGGACGCCTTTACCGCGGGTTTTCTTACCGCCCTGCTCGAGGGTGTAGGCCCCGGCGAAGCGGCGGGAAGGGGAAACCGACTCGGCTCGATTGTAGCGGGCTTACCGGGAGCCGCCGAACCGGTCCCACCGGAGTTCCTTTCTCTGTAGAGAAATTGGCTG
>CAZXMO010000031.1:0-18453 GCA_964641125.1 uncultured Spirochaetales bacterium | reverse complement strand
ACACTGAGGGACTCCCACAACCGGGTGGTGTGCTGCTATACTATCCTTATGACTTTCCGGCAGTTTTCCAACCTCGTCGAGCTTCGCACCAAGGCGGTCAGCATGTCTTCCTTTTCAATAGGAATTCTCTTTGCCGTCTACCGGACCGGGAATCTCGAGGTGCATCTCCTAATTCTCACCTTCTTAGCCCTCCTCGCGGTGGATATGGGGACCACCGCTTTCAACACCTACTTCGATTACATGAGAGGGGTGGATTCCGCCGACTTTACCCTCGAGAAGGACAAGCTCCTCCTCAAGGGCGAATACTCCCCGGACCGGGTGCTCTTCCTGTCGCTCCTGCTGTTCGCGGCCGCCTTCTTTTTAGGAGCGGCGCTGGTCGCCTTCCGGGGATGGCCGGTCCTGGTCATAGGCGGTTTAGGGATGCTCACCGGGTTCCTGTATAACGGCGGGCCCTGCCCCATCTCGAGGAGTCCCCTCGGCGAGCTCTTTGCGGGAGGTTTCCTCGGGACGGGAGTCATCGTGGTTACCTATTACATCCAGACAGAATCGCTCGGTTGGGAGATTTGGGCCGCCTCGATACCTTCACTCCTGATGATCGCTTCTATCCTGACCGTCAACAATACCTGCGATATCGCGGGCGACCGGGCCGCGGGAAGAAAAACCCTCTCGGTACTCCTCGGTGTCCGGGGTGGAGAAGTCCTCGTCTTTATCTTAGGCGGTACGGGATTCATCGGCGTTGTCCTGCTGTGGCTTACAGGGTTCTACCCATGGACAGCGGCGGCCGCCGCGGGGGGGGCTGCCGGTCCCGCCGTGCTGGAATACGTACGGATGCACCGGAGGGGATTCTCCCATCACACCAAGAGCGCTTCCATGGCATCGATACTCAAGATATTTCTCTATTATACCGCGGCGGCGGCCCTAGGCCTTGCCGTCCGGCTCTAAAATACACTACTATCCCCCTATGAATCCCGTACGCATCGTGGGAATCTCCGGTGGGTCCGGCTCCGGTAAGACTACAATCGTCCAGCGTATCGCCGAGATCGTCCCCGATTTCACCTTCATCCCCCAGGACAACTACTACCGGTCCGCCGAAAACGTGGACAACGCGAACATCACCGGCTTCAATTTCGACCATCCCGACGCCTTCGACTCCGGCCTCCTCTACGAACACCTGAAAGAGCTCAAAACTTCGAAGCCTATCGACATGCCCCAATACGACTTCGTCCACCACCGGCGGACCGATACCACGGTACGGGTAACCCCTAAAAAGCTGGTCATCTTCGAAGGGATCATGATCTTCTTCGATAAGAAGATCCGGGATCTCATCGATTTGAAACTCTTTGTCGACACCCCCGACGACATCCGGTTCATCCGGAGGTTGTCCCGGGACATCCATGAGCGCGGGCGGACCGTGGGATCGGTTATCGAGCAGTACATGGCCTTCGTCCGCCCGGGACACTTCGACTTTATCGAACCCACCAAGGCCTACGCCGACCTGATCATCCCCGAGGGAGGGAGCAACGACCGCGCCCTCGAGGTCCTGGTCTCTTTTATGCGGGAGATTATCGGCTGACGATACCGCCCATGCCCGCGGCACCGAGACGGCCGGACTTTCCCCGCGCCCGATTTTTTACTACGTTAGAAGAAGGAGGTGCATGTATGGAATGGGAGCATATCGAGCCGGAAACGATACCCGACAATCCTTTCAAAATCTTCGGCAGGCAATGGACCCTGATTACCGCGGGTCCCTTGGACGATTGGAACACCATGACCGCCGCGTGGGGCGGGATGGGGTACCTCTGGGAGAAAGACGTGGTCTACACCTTCGTCAGACCGAGCAGATACACCTATGAGTTCATGGAGAAGTATCCCGGACACACTCTCTCGTTCTTTCCCGAGAGCCGCAGGAGCGCCTTGAAGTACTGCGGAAGCCACTCGGGCAGAAAGGTGGACAAGGCGCGGGAAACGGGGCTGACCCCGGTCGATGCGGGACACAACACCGTCACCTTCCGGGAGGCAAATCTGATCTTAGTCTGTACGAAGATCTACTACCAGGACATCGACAAGGCCCACTTTCTCGATTCCGCGATCACACAGCACTATCCCAAAGGCGATTACCACCGCCTGTACGTGAGCGAAGTGCTCGATGTCATCATCAAGTGAGGAGCTCGCCCGATAGACCCAGCTCACGGCACCGGACAACCAGATTCACCAGGATCTTCGCGGTAATCCCCCAAATCACATGCGGTTTCGATGGATAGACGTACACGCTGTGGGGCCTCCCCGTCCATGCCTGGTGATACCTCACGGGAAGCCCGAGCTCCCGGGCGGGGAAGCCTACGGTTTCGTTCCCCTCCGGATCGGTGAAAACCGACTGCATCTCGATACGGAGGGTATACTCATCCGGGGTATTATCGAAAAAGTACCCGAAGGGAAGGGAAAAGAGCTCCTCCACCTCGATCGGGGAAAAGGGGAGGCGGGCCTCGTTGTCTATGTCGAGAAAACCGATGTAGGCGTCGATGAGGATTCCCGACGGATTAAGGAAGCTCCCGAATTTACCGTCTAAGCGTATCTCCTCTGCAGGAATACCCAGCTCCTCCGAGGTTTCCCGTACCGCGGCGTCTCCGCTGTCCCGGTCGATCCCCGCCTCGACCGCCCCGCCGGGAAAGCTTACCTCCCCTCCCTGCCGGATTCCCGAGGCCCGACGCTCGAAGAGAACCCGAAGCTCTCCGCCCCGCTCGAAAAAGGGGATCAGCACTCCGGAGTGGAAGAAATCGGTGGAGTTGATAATTCTGCAGGGCTCGTGGACGGCCTCGACGAGCCGGGAGTATCCTTCAACATTCATCTTACCTCCACTATACTGGAATCGAGGGGGATCATGCCAGATGCACGAAGAAAAGCGCTTTGACAATTACATACGCCGCATTCGCAAGAGAAAGAAGGAGCTCTCCCATGGGGGACTCCTCGAAGAACTAAGAAGGGGGTTCCTCCACCGCCTTCCCGCGCTGCCTGAGGATATGCTCGAGGATTTGTTCCTCTATCTGACCCGAGACTTTTCCGAAGGAACTGATGATTACACCTCCTTCGACGAGGCGGCCTCGAGGCTCACCGACGCCGCCGATCTCTTGAGTGAGGAGTATGAGGATGAAGCCGGGACTTTGAGTGATGACGACGTGGAATACATCAAGGACCTCGTATCCGACTATGCCTTGGAGCTCGACGACAATCTGATCGCCTATGTTATGCAGAAGGCAATGGACCGGGGCAGCTTCGGTTAGGATCAATTGATCCGGGCGGAGACCGAATAAACCGGACTCCCCAGCATCTGTCTGCCTGTAATCGAAAAACCCGTGTCCATCAGCATCTGCGAGAGTTCCGCGACCGCGATCCTCTCTTGTAAGGGGGGGCCTTCCTCGGGCTGCAGGGTGTTCCACTCCAGGACCGCCAAGGTTCCCTCCGGGCGGAGGAGCTCCTTTACCTCGGACAAAAACTTCCGTTTATCCTCCACCTCATGGAGGACCGCCGAGAGGAGAACGAAGGTACACGACTCCTTTTCAACGGGGATTCGATACTCCCCTGAGTGGATAATTTCGATGTTGGAGAGCTCTTCTTTCTTGATCCGGTTTTTCAGCTCCTCGAGCATCCTCCGTGAGGTGTCCACGGCATAGACTGTTCCTCCTTCGCCGACTATCCGGGCCGCGGGAAGGGTAAAATATCCTGTCCCGCATCCGATATCGGCGGCCACGTCCCCCTTTTGGAGCCCGCATTTCTTTAAGGTCTTTTCCGGGGGCAGGAGCTTTCGACGCTTCTCGGAATCCAATTTATGAGATTTATCGGGATCGAATTTATGTGCCATCTCAACCTCTTATACGATTTGACAAGCCTCTGAATCGCGGAACTCCTTGTCACGGACCGCAATAATAGTATACTAACGGAATGCACGGAAGAAAACGGTTATTGCGGAATGATATACTCCAAAAACTCAAAGTGCTGCCGCCCGAACTCCGGAAGGAGAAGAGCCGAGAGATAACCGAAAGGGTTATCCCCCTTCCCGAGTGGAAAGAGGCACACGTCGTCCTCGCCTTCCTCCCCATGCCCGAAGAGGTAGATACCACCGGGCTCATCCGTGAAGCCCTCGAATCGGGAAAGACGGTGGGAATTCCCCGGATGGGAGCGGGAAACGCAATGGAGTTTCACGCGATACCCTCCTTGGAAGGCCCCTGGGAGAATCACCCCTACGGGGTGCGGGAACCGGCCTCACACCTCCCCGTGATCGATCCGTCCGTCGCCGGCGGAAAAACCCTTGTCCTGACCCCGGGGCTCGCCTTCGACCGGCGATGCAATCGATTGGGCCGGGGAAAGGGGTTCTATGACGTTTATCTGACCCGTTTTTCCGGATATCTCATGCCTATCGGACTCGCTTTCGCTCTGCAGATCGTCGATGAGGTCCCCCTAGACCCGAATGACGTTCCCCTGCGGGGGATAGTCACCGAAAAGGAGATCCTTCGCGCCGGTTATTGATAACCGGACCGAACATGAGTACATTAATTCTATGAAAACAATCCTTCAAAGGAGGAAAAGTATATGGCAGAGATAAAATCGGCCCTCGAGCTGGCCTTGGAACGGACCGCGGACATCCGGAGCGATAAAAAGAGCCTCAAAGACCATGATCTCCAGCAGGAGGGAAAGCGTCTGGCTTCTCTCTACCTCGATCCGGTGGAGAACACCGATATGGTGGACCTCGAGAAATCCCTCAAGGACCGCCCCGACGAGGAGCGGAAGATGCTCAAGGAAGGGATCTTCTCGGTTCTTCTCTCCAACCTCTACCTGCCCGAAGCGGTCGTCGATACCGAGCGTGTCGAAAAACTCCAGCGCGCCATGGAGTACATGCTCGGGAATAAGAAGCAGGTCGACCACATCTTCAAGCAGCTGAACCAATTCTTTACCCAATACCTTACCAACAAGGAACAGCTCAAAAAGACCTTAGAGGAGCGGTACCGGCCGAAGCTCCAGCAGAAGGCCCAGGCCTTAGCCGAACGCTTCGGTCAGCACGTCGATCTGACTCCCGATGCCGATCCGGAGTTTATCGAGTATCTCAAACAGAACGTCGCCGAGCTGGACCGGCAGTACACCGAAGCCCTGAACGAAATGAAGCAGCAGCTTAGGGGCCTCTATGAAGCGGCAAACAAGGGTTGACACTTTCGGGCCGCGGTCCTAACGGATCGCGGCTGTTTTTCGGAAAAGCCGCGGGCCTGGGCCTGCGGCTTTTTTCGTTTCGTTTCTGTTGAACAAGGAGGTTCAACCATGCATCATTCGGATCGGCACCCACCTTATCGTGTAGGCCGGAGGATTATAGGAGGCAATAACTAAGAATGTATGAAAAGATCGTAGAATTGGAAAACGAAGTCGAGGCGGGACTCATGAGGTCTGTTTTGGAAGAGGAGAACATCCCCTTTCGCATCAGAAGCTACCATGATACCGCGTACGACGGGATTTTTCAGGCGCAGCTCGGCTGGGGTCATATCGAGGCCCCGCCTGAATTCGCCGATGAAATCCGCCAAATCCACTCGGACATCCTCGCGGACTCGGAAGGGGAAAAATAAAAGCCGGAATGAGTACCGGCTTTTTGGGAATCTGCCAGAGGAAACTCAACGTTTCAGTAGCAGTATTCTCTACACTATAAATTTAGTCGATCCGCTGCTGCTCGTCAAATTCTTTTTTGCGTTGATAACACGAGGACATTTCCATTATACTCACCTTATGGGGATCTCCTTTCAAGATATTCTGAATAGCCTGCCGGATCTGGAGACAGCGACCCGGAGTATGTCGGAGACGATCATCGCCAATCTCGTTATGATCAGTGAAATACCTGCCCCTACCTTTCACGAACACGAACGCATGGACTTCATGGTCAACCGCTTAACCGAATCGGGGCTGCAGAACTGTTCTACCGACGAGGTCGGCAACGCCTTGGGCATCCTTCCGGGGACATCGGGAGAGAAGAACATCCTCATGGTGGCCCATCTGGATACCCTCTTCGACGAAGCGGTGGACCATACCATCACCGTCCAATCGGACCGGGTCATAGGGCCGGGTGTCGGAGACGACGGGATGGGTCTCGCGGTGATCGCCTCGATTCCCGGCATATTGGAAAAGCTCGATATACAGCTCAAGTCGAATCTCATCCTCATGGGCTCGGCGCGAAGCCTCGGGAAGGGGGACATTGGCGGGCTGCGCTTCTTTCTCTCCCATACCGACATTCCCCTCGACACCGGAATCTGCGTCGAAGGGGTGGAGCTCGGCCGGCTCAGCTATTCCTCCATCGGTATGATGCGGTGTGAGATAACCTGCATTATTCCCGAGGAATACGACTGGACCCGGTTCGGTGCCTCCGGAGCCGTCACCACCATGAACAAGGTCATAAACCGGATACTCGAGCTTCCCATTCCCAGGCAGCCCCAGACGGGGATCCTCTTAGGCTCGGTGGAAGCGGGCACCTCCTTTAATACCATCGCCACCCAGGCGGTCCTCAAGTTCGAAATTCGAAGTGAGTCGGAGGAAATGGTCCGGCAACTCACCTATACCATCGAGAGTATCACCGAGGAGATATCCGCACTGACCAATGCCGAGGTAAAGTTTCACGTCATCGCCGCGAGGAAGCCGGGAGGAATTAGTTTTACCCATCCCTTGGTCGAGAGGACCCGGGAGGTGCTCAAGGTCTTAGGGATAAAACATCGGATCCAGCCGAGCACCTCGGAGCTCGCGGCCTTCATCGCACACGACATCCCCGCGGTGACACTAGGAATAACCACCGGTGAAAACATGGACAAACTCAACGAATCGATCCGAATAGAACCTATGTACCGGGGCATTACCCAGCTTCTCGGAGTAATTCATGCAATCGACAGGGGCTACCGCGATGAATCTGAATAAATGGATCAAGTCCAACACATTTCATCATTCTCAGTTCACCGACCTCCCTAAGCTGGTGCAGCAGAAGGAGGACCAGGGACTGACCATATCTCTGTGCATACCTACTCTAAACGAGGAAAAAACTATCGGGAAGGAGATAATACTCTTCAAGTCGGAGCTCATGAACCGCAATCCCCTCTTAGACGAGATTGCGGTCATCGACAGCGGCTCTACCGATAGAACCATCGATGTGGCCAAGCAATTCGGCGCGGACGTATACCTCTCCAAGGATATCCTCCCCCGCTTAGGAGAGAAGAAGGGAAAAGGAGAAAACCTGTGGAAGGCGATCTATCAGCTTAAGGGGGATATAATCGTCTACATAGACGCGGACATCAAGAATATTCATCCCCGGTTCGTCTACGGCCTCGTCGCCCCCCTTGTGTTCCACAGCGAGATCAAATACGTGAAGGCCTTCTACGACCGCCCCTTAGCCATTTCCAACGAGCTGAGGCCCTCAGGGGGAGGCCGGGTGACCGAGATTCTCATCCGCCCCCTGTTCTCCCTCTTCTTTCCGGAGCTGACCGCCATCATTCAGCCCCTTTCCGGGGAGTACGCGGTCCGGCGAGAGGTACTCGAGGAGATTCCCTTCCCCATCGGTTACGGGGTAGAGACCTCGCATCTGATCGACGTCTATACCAAGTACGGGCTTAAAAGCTTCGCGCAGACCGATCTCGACCAGAGGGTTCACCGTAACCAGTCAACCCGGGACCTCGGCAAAATGGCTTTCGGAATCCTCCAGACCTTCCTGTCCCGGATGAAATCTTTAGGTCAGATCAAGGAGCTCCCCGAGATGAGCACGGTCTTGAGGCAGTTCCAGGCCAAGGAAAAGGAGTTCAAATCGGTGGAAAAAAAGATCATCGAGGAAGAACGCCCCCCCATGAATACGATCAAGGAATATCGGGAAAAGAGGAACATTACATGAAAAACAACCGTCTCCTTGTCGTCGACGATGCCCCGGAGAATTTGAGGGTTATCGCCCACGTCCTGAAGGGAAAGGACTTGAAGATAAGCTTCGCCCGAAACGGCATGGAGGCCTTGGAAAAAATCGACAGCTCTCTCCCCGATCTCGTACTCCTAGACATAAATATGCCGGGAATGAACGGTTACGAGGTCTGTACGACCTTGAAGAATGACCCCGCTACGGAGCATATCCCGGTCATCTTCGTAACCTCCAAGGATAGACCCGAGGACATCGTAAAAGGATTCGAAGCCGGGGCGGTGGACTATCTGACCCGGCCGGTGAACTCGGCGGAACTCTACGCCCGGATCACCACCCACCTCGAGCTCAAGCAGTCTCAGGACATCATCCAGCAGCAGAACCAGGAGCTCAAAGAGCTGAACGCCTCCAAGGATAAGTTCCTTTCCATCCTCGCCCACGACCTGAAGAACCCCATCGCGGGACTCATTACCGTTTCCGAGCTGATGATCAAGATGTTCGATAACCTCCGGGAAGAAGAAAAATTCGCCTATATCCAGGACATAAATCAGTCCGCGGGCCGTACCCTCCAAATCTTAGAAGATCTCCTCCAGTGGAGCAGGTCTCAATCGGGCCGCCTCCAGCGGAAGCCGGAAAAGATCAACCTCCGTAAGATTACCCTCGAAGCCCTCTTCGCCTATGAGAACACAGCCGAAGAGAAGGGAATAACCCTGGAAAACCGGGTTCCCGAGGATCTGACCGCCTGCGCCGACCGGCACATGATCGCCGCGGTGGTGCGCAATCTCGTATCCAACGCGGTCAAGTTCACCGATTCCGGAGGCACCATTATCTGCAGCGGTTCCGACGGAGGAACTCACATAAGCTATACGGTGGAGGACACCGGGATGGGGATCCCTCCGGAGAACATGAAACGCCTCTTCCGCATCGACGGCGGGCTCTCCACCCCGGGAACGAGGAAGGAGAAGGGCACCGGCTTAGGCCTCATTCTCTGCAAAGAATTCATCAGGAAGAACCACGGAACCATCTCCGCTGAAAACCGGGACGGAGGGGGTTCGGTCTTTCGATTCACCCTTCCCAAAGACGAATAGAACCTGCCGGGGGGCCCCCGCCCGGGGCCGGCCCGATTACCGCCTCTGATCCAGGGGAACGTACCTCTTGTCGAAATCGCCGGTGTAGATAGCCCGAGGGCGGAAGATCCGGTTCTTTTCCAGATATTCGAGAATGCGGGCGGTCCAGCCCGATACCCGGGCTACCGCGAAGATGGGAGTAAACATCTCCATGGGAATGCCCAAGGCCCCATAGACCATGCCCGAGTAAAAGTCCACATTGGGAAATATCTTCTTCTCCGCCCCGAGGGTGGAGATAACCTTAGCCTCCAGTTTCATCGCGGTCTCGAACTGCTCCTGCATGCGGGGATTTCCCCGGGCGAGGAGCTCCGCGAGAGGACCTAAGACCCGGGCCCGGGGATCGTATGCCTTGTAGACCCGATGCCCGAAGCCGGAAATCTTCTGCTTGGTGTCTATCTTCCAGCGGAACCATTCGTCGACGTTCTTCTCGTCTCCTATCTCGGCGAGCATCCGCATAACCTGCTCGTTCGCGCCCCCGTGGAGAGGTCCGTTCAAGGCGGCTATCCCCGAGCCCACTGAAAAGTATATATCCGAGAGGGTCGAGGCCACTACGAGGGCGGCAAAGGTACTCGCGTTCATACCGTGATCGGCGTGGAGAATGAGGGCCACGTCCATCACCTTCTCCTCGAGGGGAGAGGGGACCCGGCCCGTCATCATATAGAGGAAGTTAGCGGCGTGCCCGAGCTCAGGCTTCGGCTCCAGAGGCAGGCGTCCGTATCGTATCCGGGCTATGGTCGCGGCGATGCTCGAGAGTCCCGCTATGAGATGGTAGCAGGAGTCGAGCTCCTCTCCTCCTAAGAGCTCCTTATTTACCCCTTTCGGCTGCTTGTACTGTTTTTTGTCGAAGCCGTAAATCGAGTCCTTGTGTCCCATCGGCCTCGTCTCCATGGGGATGGAGTCCTCGTCGGTAGCGATTTTGGGAACTTCCGCTTGGGCGTCTTCCGTATCCCGGAAGGTCTGCTTCTGCCGCATGAGGTTCGTCCCGAGCCTCAAGGCCGCCATAGTGTTCATGCTCTCGATGGGAAAGGTCATAAGGAGCCTTTTCGTTTCCAGAAGATGCCTGTATTCGGCGAGCTTATGTTTGAGCTCGGCAAGCTCATTCTTCTTAGGAAGTCTCCCGTGGAGAAGAAGGTAGCTCACCTCCTCGAAACTGCAGTGGGCACAGAGATCGAATATGTCGTAGCCCCGGTAGATGAGCATTCCCTTCGAGCCGTTGACGTATCCGATCTTTGTTTCACAGGCGATGGCCCCCTCCAGACCGGGACCGACCGTGCATTGGACCGGCCAGTCGACATGGGTGGTGAGCTCGGGTTCCGGCTCGAAATCGGTTTCCCGGTAAGCCTCTTCCTTCGCCTTGAGGATGATATCGGTGATACTTTCTACCGAAGGCTCCGGTGTGCGGGTCATATTAACTCCTTACACATACCTTTTGAACTTTTCTTATACCGTTTTTGTTAGTAAATTGGACAATAGAATTTAAATCATTTCGCATGAAGTAGTCAAATAGTATTTCTCATGACTGAAATATGATTAGCTTGGAGGCAGAAAATGAGATTATTTGAGAGACTGAAACATCGAAGAGCCATTTTTTATGTGCTCTCTTTCGTAATTATAGGAGCCATGAGCTTTGCCGCGGGGAGTGTCCTCGCATCTCCGTCCCGGGAGG
Organism: uncultured Spirochaetales bacterium; assembly: GCA_964641125.1. Lineage (GTDB taxonomy): Bacteria > Spirochaetota > Spirochaetia > SPDA01 > CAZSGZ01 > JBKHAJ01. The sequence goes on along the minus strand of CAZXMO010000031.1, from coordinate 7,751 downwards.
AAGCTTTACAGCAGCCGGTTCCCCTCGACCGCGCCCCGGTACCCGAAGCCTCGGTCGAGAGCGCCTACAGCCTGCAGGACTCCTTCCGGCAGGTGGCCGAGGCGGTCCTCCCGGTGGTCGTCGAGGTCAACGTGGTGGAGGTCGTCCGGCAGCAGCTGCCCGAGCAGGGCTCACCCTTCGATTTCTTCTTCGGCCCCAGAGACAACCAGCAGGAACCCCAGGAACGGGAGTTCCGCAGGCCCGGTCTCGGTTCGGGGGTAATAGTGAGGAAAGACGGGAGGACGGTCTACGTTCTGACCAATGCCCATGTGGCCGGCAGCGCCGACGAGATCAATGTCGCCCTCGACGACGGAAGGGAATACGAGGCGACCATCGTAGGATCGGATCCGCGTCTCGACCTGGCCCTCGTCGAGTTCGAAACCAACGATGAAATACCTATAGCCGTTTTGGGCAATTCCGACGACATCTATGTCGGTGATTGGGCCCTGGCGGTGGGAAATCCCTACGGATTCGAATCCACGGTCACCGCGGGGATTATCAGCGCGGTCAGCCGGGAAGCGACCCCGGGGATGCAGATATCCGGATTCACGAATTACATCCAGACCGACGCCGCCATCAACCCCGGAAACTCCGGGGGAGCCCTGGTCAATCTTGCCGGCGAGATTATCGGAATCAACACCTGGATCGCCTCGCAGAGCGGCGGAAGTGTGGGAATAGGTTTCGCCATCCCCATCAACATAGCCAAGCGGGCGATAGATGACTTCATATCAGAAGGACGGGTCACCTACGGCTGGCTCGGCGTGAGCATTCAAGATCCCGGACCGAACACGCTCCCCGGAGTCGCCGAGGACTTAGGCATTGAAGGAATGGACGGATCTCTGGTGATCAACGTCTACACCGACAGTCCCGCCGCGAAGTCGGGTATCCGGCCGGGGGACTTCATCGTCGAGGTGGGCAATACCGGGATAGAAGATTCCAATCACCTGACCCGGGTGGTGGGCAATCTCGACCCGGGCGCATCCACCGAGTTTACCTTTATCCGCGGCGGAAGAAGGCAGAGTGTCGATGTTACCCTGGAAACCCGGCTTCCCGAAGAGGAGCTCGCCCAAGCCTCGAACCTGTGGCCGGGAATGACCGTCGTGGGGCTGACCGAGGAGATCCGCTCCCGCCTGGAGCTGTCTTCGGACATGCAGGGTGTGGTTATAGCCGCGGTGTATCCGGGAACCGCCGCCGAGCAGGTGGGCTTCCAGGGTGGAGACGTCGTAACCGCTATCGAGCGGAGACAGATCGACGGTCCCGCCGACTTCTATCGGGCGGTAGGCGATCCGGCATCCGACGAGGTAATGTTCAGAATAACCCGGCAGGGAAAGGAGATGCTCCTCGGGCTTGTCCGGCAATAAGCCGGGTCGAAGCCCCTATTGAGGAAACACCATGGCTGAACAACCCGGCAACGACAAAAATAAAAAGAAAAAAAACAAAGACTGCTGGGACAAGAATTGTCCCGACGGAGGAGTCGAGGAGAATCCCTCGCTCCTCCGGCGGTTTCAAAAAAAACCCTACCGCTATACCATTATTTTTATTCTCGCCACGATCCTTATCGTAGCACTGGTCAACTCGTTCATCCCCGACAACGGTGTACGAAGCATCCAAATCGAGTTCAGCCTTTTCAAGGAAAAGATCAAAGATGGGGAGATAGTACGGGTCGAGATGGCTCCGGACCGGTACACCGGATTCACCGCCACCGCTGAAGAATACCAAACCGCCCGGGAAGAAGCGGACCGTGGGTTCGGTTTTGGGGGTGGGGCCGCGGGAGCCGCCGAGCTTCCCGTCCGGTACACAACCACCCCGGTGGACGATCCCGGTTTTATAAGCCTCCTCGACGAAAACAACGTGGAGTACTATGCCGTTCAGACACAGAGTTCACCGCTTATCGGGGTCCTCTTGAACTGGCTTTTTCCCTTAGTCCTGCTCTTCGTTATTTGGCGCTTCGTCTTCCGCAGGATGGGCGGCGGCGCCGGGGCCGACGTGATGTCCTTCGGCAGGAACAAATCCCAGATAGTCGCGGAAGGAGACACCGGAGTCAGGTTCGGCGACGTCGCGGGGGCCGACGAATCAAAGGCGGAGCTCGAGGAAGTGGTCGACTTTCTCCAGAACCCCACCCGGTATACCGATATAGGCGGTAAGATCCCCAAGGGGGTACTCTTAGTCGGCGCACCCGGTACGGGGAAGACCCTCTTAGCCCGGGCGGTTGCCGGAGAGGCGGGGGTCCCCTTCTTTCGAATGAGCGGCGCCGATTTCGTAGAGATGTTCGTAGGAGTCGGCGCGGCCCGGGTCAGGGACCTCTTCCGGCAGGCCCGGCAGAAGGCGCCGTGCATCATCTTTATCGACGAGCTCGACGCCATCGGCAAAGCCCGGGGATACGGAATGAGCGGGAACGACGAACGGGAGCAGACCTTGAACCAGCTCTTGGTGGAGATGGACGGCTTCGACGCCCGCACCGGAGTCATCCTCTTGGCCGCGACGAACCGCCCCGAGGTCTTAGATCCCGCTCTGCTTCGCCCCGGACGGTTCGACCGTCAGGTCTTAGTTGATAAACCGGACCTCCAGGGGCGGGTTGCTATCCTCAGGATCCACTCGGTGGGAGTCAAGCTCAATCCCGGGGTCGATCTGGAAAAGGTCGCCCGGGCCACTCCCGGATTGGTGGGATCGGACCTCGCCAACATCGTCAACGAGGCGGCGCTCCTCGCGGTCAGGGACGGAAGGAAGGAGGTGCTCCAGGAGGACTTTTCCCGGGCCATAGAAAAGGTGACCGCGGGACTCGAAAAGAGGAACCGGCTGATCCATCCCAAGGAGAGGAAGATAGTCGCATTCCACGAGACGGGACACGCTTTGGTCGCCCACTTTACTCCGGGCTCGGACCCGGTGGAAAAGATTTCCATCGTGCCCCGGGGCTTAGGCGCCCTCGGCTATACCCTCCAGCTTCCCTCGGAAGAACGGTATCTGATTACCCAGTCCGAACTCATCGCCCGGGTGGATGTCCTCCTCGCCGGACGGGCCTCGGAGGAGATCGTCTTCGCCGAAATATCCACCGGCGCCGCCAACGATCTGACCAAGGCGACGGACATCATCAAAAAGATGATCACCGAATACGGCATGAGTGAAAAGTTCAGCAACGTCTATCTCCCCTATAAACAGGGAAGCCCCTTCTTAGGCGACCAGCAGTACACCGTCAACCGGGAATACTCCGAAGCCACCCAGCAGTATATCGACGAGGAAATAGCCAGGCTCGTTTCAGAGCGCTACTCGGCGGTCAAAGAGCTCCTCACCGAGAAAAAACTCCTCCTCGAACAGATTGCCGACAGGCTCATGGAAGTGGAAACCATCGAAGGGGAGGATTTTAGGAAGTTAGCGGAAGCGGGCTAATCGTTTTCCTCGAAGAACTCCTCGAAGCCGAAGTAGAATTCCCCGAACCGCATACTGGTCAGATCATACCCGACCCCGAGCCTGATGACCAATCCCTTGAGGGCATGGAAATAGAGGAGGATCCCCGTTCCCACAGTCAGGGAGAGGTCCTCGGGACTGAAAACAGTCCCGGCCTTCCGGACGGCGCTGAAATCGGAAAAGAGATCCGCCTGTATCTCCAGGACCCGGTCCCATTTGACCATCCGAAACACGAAATCGAAATTGAAAAAGAAAGCGGCATCCCCCCAGAGGGTCTCGTCGATAATCCCGCGCTGATATTCTCCGAGGACAAGCTCCTCGTCGCCCCACATGTAGAAACCGTAGAGCCTCGACCGCAGCCCTATGGGGGGCCGTGCCCAGTACAGCCTCAGGTCCGGCTCGATCTTATTGACTACGCCGTAATCACCGTCGGGGTACCGGATGGTGTGACCGAGGCGGGCATCGATACCGTGAGGGAAATTACCGGTCCAATCAGCCGTCTTGTAATTGAGGCTGTGGTGATACTGTAAGATGATTTGATCCGCGGTAAGGGAATCGAGATTACCGGTAAGCACCGCCATGTCGAAGGGAACGTCGATACCCGGATACAGGGTGTAGCTCAGGTTTCCGGCAAAAAAGAGGGTTGGTCCGACAGCCAGGCGGAGGGTCTTGAAGTTGTAGTCCAATATGACGAGATCGTTCTCGATCTGCTGCCGGGCTAGGTACTCGTATTCCAGATTGAATCTCCACGGAACTCCGAATAACTTGATCCGCTTGCCCACGAACTGAACCCGAAAATTGTCCCGGTTATACAGCATCCGCACGCCGCCGAGCCCCATAGTTCCGAAGAAGTTCATGTCCACCACGTTCATGGAGACCGTGTGTCCCCTGCTCGTATCGTACTCGTACATAGGCGAAGGATAGAGGGTCCACCCGTCCTGAAGCTCGAGGACTCCGATAACCGCGGTCAGGTCATCCGTGACATACTCGACGGTGTAGTCGTAATCCACCGACTTGAATACCCTCTGGTTCCAAAGGGTCTGCCGCTGCCGGTCTAAATAAATCTCCAGCTCCTCGAAGCTGGAAAAGTGCTTTTCCTCACCAAGGCCCAGATACGTTCGGACTACCTGAACGTTGGTCCTCTTTGCTCCTTGGATCTCGATGTCCAGAAGGACTATATGAGTGTTTTCGCCGAAAAGAGGAGGAACAAGAAAGGTGAGGACAATAAGTATGAGCGGATAGATCTTACGGCGATTGTTCACGGATCTTGAGCTCCTCATGGAGTTTTCCGGTTACCACCTGAAGGCTTTCCTGCGCCCCTTCGAGCTCCCTTTTCAAGGATTCCACTTCGTTTACGAGAAACTTCATATCCTTGAGGGCGCTATCGCGGAAGAGGCCGGTGCCGACAACGTAGATGACATCGTCACAGGCCTCGAGCTTTTTCCGTATCTTGGTAAGCTTCGCCTCGACGTTCCTTCCCGCCATGCCTGTAAGTATACCTAAATAAGTGAATGAAGCAACCTAATTATTCAGCTTTTCCCTGATGATGAACCGGGTTCCCTCTTCCCGGACCATCTCCACGCCGCACCTGATCTGCCCGGCCAAGCCGTAGACAAGAAAGAGCCCCATCCCCTCGGTCGCCTTCGGATCCTTGTCCACGGGAAAGGGGATGCCGTTATTCGCGACCTCCAGAAGGAATTCCGGGGTGGCGCGAACCTTGACCTCGAGATTCGGCTTCCGGGGTGAATCGGGAAAGCCGTACTTTATAGCATTAGTCACAAGCTCGGTTATAATTATCCCCAGGGGGATCACCGTATCGGACTCCAGGGAGACCGATTCGATGTCGAGGCTCAGGTCGATCCCGGTCTCAGGTGTATACAGATTCCGGGTTATGTTCGTTACCAGTTCGGGAATATACTGTTCCAGGGCCACGGTTTTCATGTCTGCCGATACGTGGAGCTGCTCATAGAGGAGGGAGAGAGAATTGATCCGCTGCAGGAGATCGTCGAGCATGAACCGCTGGGCGGACTCCTCCGCCTTTTCTTTCTCGAGCTCGATAATACTCGCCACCATTGCCAGATTGTTCTTGACCCGGTGATTTATCTCCCTGAGGAGGAGCTCCTTGTCGTCGATGGTACGTTTGAGTTTCGCTTCGTTCTCTTTGAATTGAGTTACGTCCTTGAGGAGGACAAGCCGGGAAGCGTAATCCCCGAGGTGTAGGTCGACCACCTCCGTTTCGACTATCCTATCGTTCAATGGGTATGCGGGGGGCCGCCGGTCTTTTTTCGTCTTACCGGCCCTCCGTCTATCGTCCGGGTCGATACCGGCGAGGGCTTCGGAGATGGGGCGGGTCAGATCTTCCAGAGGATCGAGCCCGGTGATTTCGGCTGCCCGGGGATTCACATAGACGATCCGGTTCCTCTCCCCGGTTATTTCTATTACCCCTTGAGAAATCGTATTGACTAAGGTTTCGTAGTGCTTCTTGTCGAAAAGAAGCTCCTGGATAATCCTGCGCGGGGCGAGTCCTTCTAAACCTAACACCGGGTGGGCATGTTCTCGGGATCCTCCTCGACGGTATCGATCGATCACCTCGAGCATGTACCGGCCCATCTCACCGAAGGGGCTCTTCGCGATACAGGCATCGGCGTATTCGGGGGGTATACACGCCTTTTTACTTTCGGCGGCAATTCCCGAAACCACGACTATGTAGATTTCCTTGAGCTCTTTCATCGCACGCACGTACCTGCTGAGCTCGTGACCGCCTATATTCGGCATAACGAGATCGGTAAACATGATCTCCGGGATAAAATCCCGCATGATGTCGATTGCCTCGAGTCCGCTTTCGGCGGTCCGGACGGTATGGCCTTCTTCTTTGAGAAGCCCAACTGCAAACTCGAGAAAAACCGTGTGGTTGTCGACGACGAGTATGTTTAATGGATCTTTAGTCTCTTGCATCTTAGTTCTCCATTGAGCACATGAGCTGAAGAAACCTTCTTTCTAAATTCTCTATCAGCTCATTTGCTCCTTTTTGGAGTGAATGTTCGTATAAATTTTCTAATTGTTCTCCGGCTTCGGTTATTTCGGTTAGATTCAAATTGACCGCTGCTCCCTTGATATGGTGTGCGATCTCCCTTAACCGAGACCAGTCGTCCACTTCCGCAGCAATTTTCATCCTCCGAATATCTTCCCGCGTCACTTCTATAAATTTTTGGATGAGTTTTTCCGTCGTCGCTACATCGAGTCCAATCTCTTCGGCTTTCTTTTCAAGAATAATCACAATGCTCGAAAGATATAAATATTATTAGAGTTTTTCAAGTTATTTATGAATTAATATTCGATGAGTAGTGTTTATTATTCATTGTTAACACTTCGAGGTTGTTAGTGTATTATGGTTCGAATTTAAGGATAGCTTTCATAAACAGGTAAAAATCTTTGACATGTTTCGTGCAAATAGATTGTACTATTTCCCAGTTGATTTCTTCATATTCATGTACGGCAATATTTCTAAAGCCCACGGCTTTTTTTAGGTTCTTAGCAATCCCCGGCGTAAGGACTTTGTGTTCTTCTAAAATCGTGAATACTTCAGACATTGTATCAGGAGGTTTTAAATTAATTTGAACAAAAATCTGTAAGCCGATGTCCACGGAAATCTGCACAGCCCGTTCGAGGTTAACTGTCAAAATATCTTGAAGGTCGTAATCCTCTTCAATGCTATCCCAGTTGTCCGGACTTTTTTCCTCGATCCGCTTAATACAGCGCTGAAGAGAATCCATTTTTTTTAAAATTACATCATTTTCCATGGAGTACTGCTTCTAACCGGGCCTTTAACATTGAGTTGACGGCGGGTGCGAGGTCGCTTTGATAGTCCATCATTTCAATTGCCTTTTTCCCGAGAAATTCCGGATCCTTATTCAAAAGTATCTCACCTTTGGTCAGAATCTCTTTCAGAAAGAGTCCTTTAGCCGACCGCAGGTCGCTTAAATCTACTTCTCGATGCAGGCAATCAACGGCTTTTAGATAGTGTTTTACACGGGATTCCAACCGAAGCGGTTCGTTTGCGGCTATGCTCAAATCTATATCACTTTTTGAAATATACCGTTCAGAGGCAGCTGAACCATATAGAATACAGACGGTTATGCCGCTGCTTTCGAGATATGCAAGAAATTCCTCCATGCCTGGGATATCTTGTTTCATCACCATAAGATGATAGAAGAAATACGCCGAGAGGACAAGATGTAAAAGATAAGTAATCGCACCCTTAAATCATCAGGGCTGGTCGCACGTTCCTCGCGCTATCGCGCTGCGGTACG
>CAZXMO010000030.1:34271-37462 GCA_964641125.1 uncultured Spirochaetales bacterium | reverse complement strand
TAGTTCTTAGATCCCGGCAGTGATCAAAAACTCGACCCTGTGCTTCAAGTATGTACATTCTCTCTAATATAGTGCATATTGTCAGTATGAGCTCACCTCTCCGAAAGACGGTCCGACTCCGTTGGGTCCTAGTCGTTTTTTTCACGAGCCTCTCTCTCCTCCCCTTGGCTCTCTTCGGGACCCTGACGGCCTTCATCACGGCTTCGTACTTTAGCAAGCAGTTTACAGCGACAAACCGTCAGATCGCGGACGCCGTCACTTACCGTCTCGAGGATTTCCTGGACACGGCTTCCCGGATCGTCGAGCACCTCGGAGACAGCATGAACAGGGCCGAAGGCTCTTCGGTACAAGTCCATATGGATTCGCTTCGAGACAGTTTTCCCTATTTCGAAAGCTTTCAAGTTCTGGACCGGGAGGGGACCCTGGTGTACATTTCCCCTCCCGACCCCGATCTCATCGGTTACGACATGAGCAGGTCCGCCTATTTTTTCAACAGTTCCGAGGAGCCTGTCTTTTCCGATCCCATTATTTCCGCTGCAACCGGGAATCTGACTATGACGGTTTCCTATCGGGCAGGGGAAAGAACCGTCGCGGGAACTATGCGGTTATCCAAGCTCTACGATATCGTCAGGGCCTTCTCCACCGAAACCACGGGATCCGTCATCATTACCGATTCCGGGGGTTACGTTATCGCTCATCCCGATACGCGTATCGTCCGGCGGCGGCATAATTTTTCCGCCCGCCCCTATGTCCGTGCCGCCCGGGAGGGAACGGAAGGGACCATCCCTTACACCGAGGATGGGGACCGCCACCTGGCAACGGTTACCACGATGCCGCGCACCGGGTGGATTATCTCGGTAACACAGAAGAAGTGGCATGCCTTGAGGTACTTGAGATCGTTTCTGGTAATCCTCGCGGCCGCCGGCATTTCCTCTATCGGAACCGCCCTTTCCATCTCCTGGATCGTGGGACGCCGTATATTCCGGCCCCTGACGTCCCTGCAGCGCAGCTCGAACCGGCTCGCCATGGGAAACTATCAGGAAACCCCGGAAGATGTCCGGTACGAGGAGTTTCGGGACGTGATACACGCCTTCAACCGGATGAGCCGGGCCATCCGGCACCGGGAAGAAGAGTTGACCCAAAGCCGCGAAGGATACCGCGCCCTCATCGAGCATGCCAACAGCATCATAATCCGGTGGGACACGGAGCTGAAATACACCTTCTTCAACGAGTACGCTCAGAAGTTCTTCGGGTACTCCGCCGAAGAGGTCCTGGGGAAGAGCCTTGTGGGAATTACCGTCCCTAAGAGCGAATTATCCGGCAGAGATCTCATGGGTATGCTCGATGATATCCTCCGAAATCCTGAAAAATACAGCTCCAACGAGAACGAGGTCATAACTCGACGGGGCGAGAGACGGTGGATCCAGTGGTCCAACCGGCCCATCTATGACGAGAACGGTGTTCTTACGGAAATTCTCTCTATCGGCACCGACCGGACCGAGTTCCGCCGGGCGGAGGAACAGATAAACCGCAGCCTTCAGGAAAAGGAGATACTGCTGAAGGAAATCCACCACCGGGTCAAGAACAACATGCAGATCATCTCGAGTCTGTTGAACCTGCAGTCACAATCGATGTACGACAGCCGGGACGTGGATCTCTTTCGTGAGAGCCAAAACCGGGTCCACTCCATGGCCCTTGTGCACGAACAGCTCTACCAGAGCGACAACTTAGCGGATATAGATCTCGAGAGTTTCATCCGGGATCTTGTCGGCTATATGTCCGACACCTATCTGAACGGCCGCGATTCGGTCCGATTCGAACTGAAGACACGCAAGCGAAAGATGGATTTGGACCATGCCGTTCCGTGCGCGCTCATCCTAAACGAGCTCGTCTCTAATGCCTTGAAATATGCCTACCCCGGGAGCCCGAAAAACGGCATTATAGAGATAGTCATCGACGGCGGCGAAGGCCCCGGGCGGACCCGGCTTTTCATCCGCGACGACGGTATCGGTATGGCCGCTCCCGACGATACGCTGCAGCACCCGGGGATGGGGCTTCAGCTGGTATCCGCCTTGACCCAGCAGCTGAACGGGGAGCTCAGCATCGAGAGCGGCGGAGAAAACGGCGGAGGAACGTCCTTCACCATCGTTTTTTAACGCGAAAGGAGCCGATTATGGATCGTACAAGACTTCCGAAGGATACAATTATCATCTCCGGTTTGAAATGCAGCTGCCTAGTCGGGGTGAATCCCGAGGAGCGGACCCGCCGGCAGGAGATTCTTGTTGATATAGAGCTATCCACCGACTTGACTGCGGCGTCCCGGTCGGACAATCTCGAGGACACCGTCGACTATCACGCCCTTGCCGAAGGGGTACGAAAAGCCGCCGAAGAGAGCGGCTTCTTTCTCATAGAACGGTTGGCGGGAGAGATAGCGGAGCTCTGCCTGAATCCCCCGCCGGTCACGGCGGTCACCGTAACGGTCCGCAAACCGGAGGCTCTCGGGAATGCCGACTATCCGGCGGTCAGGTTGTACCGGGAGCGGTAATCCTCAACCCCGCGGCGTCAGAACGACCAGCCGAGGTTTGCCCCGAAGAGAACATACGCCGTCTGCAGAACACCGCCGGGAATCAGCAGCAGGGCAATCACAGGCTCGGCGAAGAAACCGCTCTTTCCGCCGTTCGTTACGGTGAACTTATATCCCCCTTCGACGAGTATCTCGAAACCGACGGCGGTTCCGTATCCGTATGCCGCGAGCTGTATGCCCGCGCCCGCACCGACGAAGGGACCGTTGACCGCCCCTTTCAGGAAATATCCCCTGACACCTCCAAGAACATTGACGTATGTAATACCGGGAATGAATACGAAACCGCCGGTTACCTTGAGACTCAAGAACGATACCAGCGCCCTTTCGTAAGCGGCCCCTATTCCGAATGAGCCGTTGATCAATCCGTTGACGAGCCACGTTGTGTCCAGGTGGACCGCGTTCGCCGGATTATTCCCCTCAGGCGCCGCCCCCGGAAGGTCCACGGCGGAAACGGTGCCGCCGACACCGAAAACCAGGACAACGGCTGCCAGGACAAGAACTATTTTCCGCATCTCAATCTCCTCCCCCGAAAACATCAAAAAAGTTTGGTCCTTTTCACCGGGAAAGTAAAGACCCGAATTTAAAAAGCCGCCCCGAAGGACGGCTT
>CAZXMO010000030.1:0-34171 GCA_964641125.1 uncultured Spirochaetales bacterium | reverse complement strand
GACAAAGCCACCGGTAACCTTGAGGCTGAGAAAAGGCATCAAAGCCCTCTCATAGGCACCACCTATACCGAATCCTCCGGTGATCAGCCCGGAAAATAACCAGGACAGATCTAAGTGTACCGCATTCTGGGGATTGCTCCCCTGCGGGGCGACACCGGGCAGATTCTGCGCGAAAGCGTTGCTTCCGACGCCTACGAGCATCGCAACAACAATAAGTACGAGTAAAAGTTTCTTCATTTCTCTCTCCTTCCTCCTAATAGAGTGTATAAAAAAATGGTAATGTATTTACGGTTCCGTGTAAAGAGCTTGAATATAAAAAATGTCTAGATATTTGTTAAGGTTGGGTAATTGTCACTTAAAAGGCAAAACCCACGTTGAAGCCCAGGATGAGGAGTCCAATATTCGACCCCGAGCGGGCGACTGAAGAGAGATTTCCCATCGAGGCTAAGGTCGTCCCCTCGAAGATGAACAGAAAGTGAACATAGGGTTCGAGGAAGAAGCCGACCCTGCGGCGGCCGAAGACGAACTTCCATCCCGCCTCGCCGGACACGAAGGGCATGTGCAGGCTCATCGAGCTCGGTGTGCCCTCCTCTGTTCCCCCTACGGAAAAGCCGATATAGCCTCCGTTTACTCCCAGATAAGGTCCCTTAGGCGATCCGCCGGCGGGATATCCCCTTACTCCCGCGAACAGAGTTCCTGTCAGATACCGTCCGGAGATATCGTACTCGGCGAAGGGAATGTAGATGATTCCCCCGCCGGCGCGGAGGCTGAGATACCGAAAGACGGCGCGTTCGTAGCTCGACCCGAAGCCGATTCCCCCCGCCGCGGCGGCAATAACCGGAGGGGCCAGATCGACGGACACCGCGTTCGGCCGGTTCGTGTCCGCCGGCAGACCGGCGGCTGTAAGGATAAAAATACAGGCGGTAATGGGGAGGAACCGCGAGACGAACATACCGGACTCTACCACACTTTCTTGACCCCGGTGAATCCCGATGATAAATTCTAGACGATGTTCTTCGGAATAAGGTCACATATGCGAAACTCCCTCCGCGCCGGAATCCGCCGGGCGCTCCTCCTTCTCACCGCCGCCGCGGGGATCGTGCTGTTTCCCGGGTGTGAGATGATCTTTTTCTTCGGTTCCGGCGGCGAAGTCTTAGGCGAAAATCTTCCCGAACACTTCGAGCTCATCTACCGGCAGCGGGACCTCAGAAACGCCGTGCTGAACGGGGGAATCCGGGCCCCGGACGAGTACTTCCAGGGCAAGAACGTCCACGGCGCCTTTCAAGCCGAGGCTGAAGTCCTCTACATTACCTTCTTCGGGTCGGAGAGCCCGGCGGACTACTTCGACAATATGATCCACCTGCTGATAGACGCTCCTTTTTCCGGCGCCCCGGCGGGGATGCAGGTCCACGCCGGGTTTTCCCGGGGTTACGACCGGGTCAAAGACCAGGTCAGAGTCCGGGTCCGGGACCACCTCGACGCGGGACATACCCGGGTAGTGGTGGCGGGACACAGCTCCGGGGCGGCGATTGCAACCCTCTGCGCCGCCGATCTGTGGTATCTCTACGAGGACCGGGGGATAGACATCTTCTGCTTCCCCAGCGCGAGTCCCCGGGTGGGCAACCGGGTCTTTGCCGAGGAATTCGACCGGAATATCGAATGCCGCCGCTACATCAACGGTGACGATATGTTTCCCTCCCTTCCCGCCGAGGGGATGGGATTCGTCCACGTGGGAATCCCCCACCGTATCGGCAGCCCGCCGAACCCCTTGAGGGCCGGGACGGGACTGTGGATCGGTGATCATTTTATAACCGACTACGCCGAGTCCATCGACGCGGGGCTGTATTGAGCCGTGCTGATCCCTCTTGAACAGAACCCGTCGATGAATTACCATTTCCGCGGAGGATAGTATCGTGTTCACGCGTGAATTACTCAGGAAGAGCCGGAGTTACAGGCGTTTCAACGAAAACGCGAAACTCTCCAAATCGACCTTAGAGGAGCTCGTGGCCCTGACACGGTACTGCCCGAGCGCGGCGAACCGGCAGCCGCTTAAGTTCGTCCTATCCTGCACGGGCAAGCGGAACAACGCTATCTTTCCCTGCCTCTCCTGGGCGGGATATCTCGAGGATTGGGACGGTCCGGACAAGGGGGAACGCCCGGCGGGATACATCGTCATTCTCCTGGATACCGAGATAACCGATGATCCTTCGGTGGACCACGGTATCGCCGCCCAGAGCATGCTTCTCGGCGCCGCCGAGCTCGGGATCGGCGGGTGCATCATCGGATCGGTCGACCGGAAACGCCTAGGGGAGAAGCTTTCCCTGCCCGCGCGGTACGAGATACTCCTGGTCGTCGCCTTGGGCGAGCCGGGAGAGGAGATAATCATCGAAAATCCGATAGACAACGACATCAAATACTACCGCGACAAGAACCAAGTCCACCATGTTCCCAAGCGGGGACTCGCCGAGGTTATTCTGGAATTGTAAATATGATACTCACTACCTATCACACTCACTCCGATTTATGCGATGGAAAGGGAAAGCTCGAAGAATACGTGGACTCGGCACGGCGCAAGGGCTTTGCGGCCTTCGGCTTCTCGGGACACAGCCCCCTCCCCATCCCCGAAGAGTGGACACTCCAAGCGGAGGGAATACCCCGGTACCTGCAGACGGCCCGGGAGCTCCAACGGCGGACCGCCGGCGGGCTCGAGCTCTATGTGGGTATCGAGGTGGACTACCTCGAGGAGGGCCCGAAGGCGCCGGGGAATCCCGAAGACGGTCCGGCCCTAGCCCCCGACCTTCCGAGTATCATGGACCTCGACCTCGACTACATCATCGGGAGCGTCCACACCGTGGCCCGCTTTTCCGACGGGAGCTATCCGGGAGTCGACGGTCCCTTGGATATCTACCGCAGGATCTTGGAGGAGTGTTTCGCTTCCGACGTACAGGCGATGGTCAAAGAGTACTACCGCCTCGTCCGGAGGATGATTACCGATCACCGGTTCGATATCCTGGGACACATCGACCTGGTCAAGCTCAGGAACGCCGACGACAGGCATTACCGGGAATCGGACACGTGGTACCGGAGGGAGGTTCTCGACACCCTGGACGCCCTCGAGGCGAACGGCGCGATTTTGGAGATAAACACCGGCGGGCTCGCCCGGGGGAAGTGCCGCGACATGTACCCCTCCGAATGGATCGTCGCCGAGGCCCGGAAAAGGGGCATTCCCCTGCAGATCAATTCCGACGCCCACCACCCGGAGGGTATCGACTCCTACTACGGGGCCGCAGCCGAGCGGGCCCGCCGGGCGGGGTATACCGTTCAGCGGGTGCTCTTAGGCGGCGAGTGGCGGGATGTGCCTCTGGATATACCCGCCGGGCTGGGAATGCCCGACAGTACAATAGAAGCGCCCGGGGGTTCCCCGCGGTGAGCGGGTGGGTCCTCGCCGCGGCGGCGGGAGGGGCTGCGGTGCTTCTCCTGATTCTCCTCATCATCGTTCTCCTCGGAAGGCGCGGCCGGATAGAAAGCGGTGATGCGGACCGGCTCCTGGATCAGATAAACCGCCGCTTAGGGGCCCTCGAGGATATTCGAGGCGGCCTCGACGAGCTCTCGAAAATATTTCTGGTTCCCTATACCCGGGGAGGATTCGCCGAGGACCTCCTCGAGAATCTCCTCAAGAATTGGCTTCCCAAGGGCGCCTATCAGATGCAGTACCGCTTCAAATCGGGAGAACGGGTCGACGCGGTAGTCCGCCTCGGCGCCTACATGGTGGCTATCGATTCGAAGTTCCCCCTCGAGGCAGTCAAGCGGAGCATCGAGGCCGGTGAGGCCCCTCGAGGAGAAGAGGCGTCCGGCGGGCGGCTGACACTCACCGGCGAGGCGAAGCGGAGCTACCTCAAGCACATAAAAGACGTTGCATCCAAGTACATCCGCCCCGAGGAGGGGACCCTGAGCTTTGCCCTCCTCTACATCCCCTCGGAGAGGGTCTACTACCACGGGTTCGTCGAATCGGGTTCGGATCTCCTGGAAGAAGCACTCAATCTTCGGGTACTCCCTGTAAGCCCGTCGAGTCTCTTTCTGTATCTGCAGACGGTATCTTACGGCCTGAAAGGGTTCGCCTTTCAAAAGAAGGCGGCGGAACTTGCCGGGCTCGTATATCAGCTGAAAACCGACTACCAGAGCTTAGCGAGGAGCTTAGGGGTTGCGGGTACACATCTGAAAAATCTCGACAGAGCATTCGACGACGCAAGGGACAAGCTCGACGGACTCGAAACGTCAATCGACAAGCTCGACGTTAGGTGAAAATCCTCCGCTCACAGAGGCTCCCTCTAACGGGCCCCTCAGACTTCCACCCAGCCGCCCTTCTCTTCCGACGCGTAGAGGGCGTCCAAGACCTTCTGGTTGGATACCGCGTCGGCGGGATCGACGGGAACGGGGGTTCCGTTTCGGACCGCCCGGGAAAACTCTTCGAACTCGATCCGGTACATGTCGTTGACCTCGGTCTCTACCACCCGTTTTCCGACACCGTTTATGATGGTAACCCTTCCGGGGACATCGGGAAAGGTATTGAAGGGGACCTCGATGGAGAGATACCCCGCCGAGCCGAAGACCTGAACGTGCTGCTGGAGGAACACCTGCGTCCCCACGGTGATATTCGCCCTCGCTCCTCCCCCGAAATCGAGAATAGCCGAGCTCAAGACGTCGGTCCCTAACTCGGGGTCCCGGGTTATAAGGCTGACTACCCGTTTCGGTTCCTTCCCCATCATGAGGCGGGAGCTGGAAACGGCATAGCATCCGATATCGGGGACGGCCCCTCCCCCCATTTCGAGCTGGTTACGGATATTGGTCGGATCGGGATTGTTATACCCGAAGAAGACGTGGACCGCTTGGACCTCGCCTATCTCTCCCGCGCCGACTAAGGCCTTGGCGTGGCGCCATTGGGGATGGAGCTTGTACATAAAAGCTTCCATCACCTTCACACCCTTCTCCCGGGCGTAGGCGATTGTTCTTTCGGTTTCTTCGGCGCTCATGGAGAAGGGCTTTTCGCAGAGGATGTGCTTTCCGTGATCGGCGGCCTTCCGCACCCATTCGGTGTGCATGGTGTTCGGTAAAGGGATGAAAACCGCCTCGATCTCGGGATCTTCTAAGAGCTCCTCGTAGGACCCATAGAACTTAGGGATTCCGAACCGCTCCGCCGCCTCCCTCGCCCGGTCCAGACTCCGCGAGGCTATAGCGGTAAGCTGCACCCCCTCCGCGGTCTGAAGCGGATAGTGTACCCTCAATCTATAGTGAACGGAAACGCCCAAAATTCCCCATCGTACCGGTGTCATAAAGACCTCCTTGAGACGCTGTAGAGTTTCAGTACCCTAGGTAAACTATAGTGAAGGCGGGACGGGGAGTCAAAACCGGCCGGGAACAGGGATGCCCCAATCCTCGACACGCAGTCCCGGTATATCCTGGAAATCCTTTGTATTGAGGGTCGCGAGAACCAGTCCGTGCCGGAGGGCGGTAGCGGCCATGCAATACGATCTCTCAGGATTCTTTCGAAGAGCCGAAACAGCTTGGCGCTCCCCGCTATGTGGAGTCCCTGGAGAACTTCCATCTCACAGAAGACCGAAATCCTGCACCCGCTGTCCCCCGCGGTTTTCCACCTCTCGACGACCGTCCCGAGAGGATTCCGCTCGAGAGGCTTGCAGTAGACCGAAGTATCCAGCAGAGAGAGGGGGTTACGATTCATCTTCTTCGGAAAAGGGAGAGGAAATCGGGTCGCGGTGACGCGGGGGTGCCGAAAAATCCCGCTCCGGCAGCTCCGACGGATCGAGCCGGTCACGAACCTCCCAGACCTGTGAGAATTTAGTCTTAGCCTCGAAAACCCCCAGGATCTTCATACAGCCATTCTACTAGTCAACTAGTTTGTTGTAAATCGTTGTCGATATAAATTAATTTGCAGTATCATCGGTACTGCTGTATACTGCTTCTCCATGACCGCGGAAAAAGAAATCCTCCTCGTAGAAGACGATCAGATTATCGCCCTCCTGGAATCAAAGACCCTCGAGAAAAGGGGATATGCCGTCCGGACCGTCGCTTCGGGCGAGAAGGCGCTGTCCCTCGTACGGAGGCGCGCCGCCTCGGGGAATCCCCCGGACCTTGTTCTTATGGACATCGACTTAGGAAGGGGGATGGACGGGACCGACGCGGCGAGGGAAATTCTCAAGGTGATCGAGATCCCCATCGTCTTCCTCACCTCTCACTCCGAAGAGGAGATGGTTGCAAAGGTCAGGAATATTACCCGTTACGGGTATGTCCTCAAAAACTCGGGTGATTTCGTCCTGCACTCATCCATCCAAATGGCCTTCGACCTGTTCGAGGCCAACAGAAAAGAGAAACTGAACAGCCGGGAGCTCGAAACGGTCTACCACCATACTCCGGTTATCATGGTGCTCCTCGACAAGGACCGAAAGATCCGGAAGGCGAACAGCCTCGCCCAGTCATACACCGGACTTTCGAAGCCGGAGCTCCTCGATACTCCCGTAGGGAGGGGTTTTAACTGCGTCAATTCATTGAACGATGAGGGCGGCTGCGGGTACGGAGAAGAGTGTAGAGGCTGCGTCTTGAGGCTCACCGTGGATAAAACCTTTGAAACGGGAAATAGCTTAACCGGAGTAGAGGTAGCCTTCTCATCGGGGCAGACTCTTCACCCGCCGCATCATCTCCGCGTCTCAACGGCCTACGTCTCGGTGAACGGAGCGCCCTTGGTCCTCCTCAACATCATGGACATAACCGACCAGAAAAACCTGGAAGAGGGGATTAGTTCCTGCGAGGAACGGTACCGGAAGTTAGCCGATACCGCCGGGGCGCTCATCTGGATGTCGGGACCGGACAAGATGTGCACCTTTTTCAATCAGCCGTGGCTCGACTTTACCGGACGCACCTTCGAAGAAGAGCTCGGCGACGGCTGGACCGAGGGGGTACATCCGGAGGACCTCCCCGGCTGCCTCGAGTCCTATTCCGCCGCCTTCGACCGGCGGGAGTGGTTCAAGATCACCTATCGGCTGCGCACCAAGGACGGCGAATACCGGAAGATAGTCGATATCGGCACTCCCCGCTATTCCGCCGCCGGGACCTTCGCGGGATACATCGGCCACTGTATCGATATTACCGACGAGCTGTAGGCCCGGCACAGTTATTCCCGGAAAAACTCCTCGGCATCCACCTCGATCTCCGGGTAGAGTCCGGAGCGGACACTCCCCTCGTCCCGCGCGGAGGAGGAGAGCTCGAAGGCGATCCCTGTGTTCTCGTAGATTTCGATACTCGCCTCCATAGGATCGACGATCCAGTATTCCCGTACCCCGGCTTTCCGGTACTCTTCCCGCTTGTGCCTGAGATCGTAATAGGCCGTCGAGGGGGAGAGGACCTCCGCGATGATGTCCGGAGCGCCTTCGATCTTCTTCTCGCCGATAATTTCGAGCCTTTCGGAGCTTATAAAGATGAGATCGGGCTGATAAGTCTCGGTTTTCTTCAAGTAGACATCGATGGGGGCAAAGTAGACCCGCCCCTTTCCCGCCTTTTTCAGAGGAAGGAAGATCTCATGAAGTTTCCCCGTCAAATCCTGATGATAAGGAACGGGGGAGGGACTCTTTACCAACTCGCCGCCTATGAGCTGATACGGCGCCCCCTCCGGAAGCTTCTCGTAATCGTCGTAGGTATACGTATGTTTTTCCGTAATCACCGTCTCCTCCTTTGAGTATAACCGCTCCCCTACTCCCCTTCAACACTCAGGACAAGGACTAAGGGGAGATGGTCCGAGTAGCCGCTCAGCGAAGAGGTCATCCACCGCTTCGGATGCCCCCGGTCCGTTAGGAGGAAGTCCTCGGCCACCGGACGAAAATTTTCATAGGAGAACCCGCTCTCGTCGAAGAACCCCGCGCTCAAGAGGGCGTGATCGATGGTCTCCCAGGTACCGTCGTAGTAGTAACTCCCCTCGGGTCCTCCGGCGGGGCGGCCGGGATCGAGCCATGGGGAGTAGAGGATCAAGTCTCCCCCCCTGTCTCCTCCGGAGGAGACACGCGAACTGTCGCCGGTTATCGCCAGGCCCCCTAGGTCCTCCTCAACGGGGGCCCCGGAAGCCTCCGTCCCAGCCTGCCGCAGCGCGGTGGGATAAGCCCCTCCGACCCGGACCGCCTCATCGGCGTTCTCGTTGAGGTCGCCGAGAACTACGATGTCCGCGCCGGGCCCGGCCGCCGTAATCTCCCCGATTCTCCGCCTGATCACCTCGGCGGCCATGACCCGGGCGGGCTCGGTCTCTTCGGCGCCGCCGGATTTCGACTTCCAATGGTTGTTGAAGAGAATAAGCTCGGCGTTCCCAACCCGGAGGGTTACCTCCAGGATGTCCCTGTAGAGGGCTCCGCCGAGGCTTATTCCGTGGCTCCGACTTCGGAGGATCGGGTGGCGGCTCAGCACCGCGAGCTGTACCGCCGAATCGTGAGTATCCGTAACGGCGGCATGGCGGTACCGGAACCGTTTGAGGATATCGGTCCTCAAAACCTCCACGACCGCGGAATTTTCCACTTCCTGGAGAACGAGGACATCCGGTCCGCCGTCAACCGCGGCGGCCGTCACCTCCGCGAGGTTGAACATCCGCATGTAGTAGAGGTCCGCCGTCCACTCCGATTCCCCGGGATCGAATTCCCGGTATTCGGTCCCGTTGTCCACGGCGTCGAAGAGATTCTGTACGTTGTAGCTCATGATAGTCACTTCCTCCGGCGCCGCCGGGCCGCCGAGGCTGCACCGGGCGCACGATACGAGGAGAGCGCAGAAAGCGCCGAAGAGCAGTAGAATTTTTCCTAAACCGCCGTGCTTCCTTTTCATGAGGACCCCCTATATCGAAACGTTTCACACTAGAAGACAGGGCCGGCGGGAACGGTGATTTAAAAACTGTGATAAATGCAGTCCCCTCTCTTGATTATTCCCACATTTTTTGTATGTTTTAAGTAGGGGGCGGCCCTTATGGCGAACGGTAAAAACGGCGGTCTCGGGAAAAAAGTCTTCTTCCTCTATCCCCACAGCGTCATCCAGAACGAACTAGTGGAGATGATAGCACGGAACCAGTACGAAGTGTACCTGGTCCGGGACCACGCGAAGCTCGCCAAACTCCTTCCCGACCTGCCTGATTCCATCGTCTTTATCAACATCGACGAACAGCTGAATGTCGAAGGGTGGGAGGAATACATAAACGGAGTCCGGAATAATCCCGCCACCGGCTCCGTCCAGGTGGGAATCCTGACATACAATGAGGACAAGGAGCTGGCCAGACACTTTTTGATGGATACAGGTGTCCAGGGGGGTTTCGTCCTCCTCAAGCTGGGCTTAAAGGAAAGCGCCAAGATAATCCTTCAGACCCTGGTGGCCACCGAAGCAAAGGGGCGGCGCAAATTCGTCCGGACGGTTCTCCCCGAGATCAGCTCCGCGAAGTTCAACATAAAATCGGGTGACCTCCTCTTGAGCGGCTCGATCAGCGACATCAGCATCGGGGCCATGGCCTGCTATTTCGACAAGGAGCCAACCGGACTCCAGGATCATCATCTCACTGACATCCAGCTGCGTTTAAAGGGGCGGATCATTAAGGTTTCGGGGAAGCTCGCCGGGAGCAGGGACGAAAACAGCCGGAAAAGCTACATTATTCTCTTTACAGGTTTTCGCTCCGACCAGGACAAGAATAATCTCTCCTCTTTCATCATCCAGACCCTCCAGTCGCAGATGGACAGGAAACTGGAAAGCGTCTAAAAACCTCCCCACACCGTGTTGTCTCTGTACCCGAAATTGGTATAATGGAGCTTTTAAACAAAGTGGACATACATGGGATACAAAATTTTAGAGAGTGCCCCCGATCGTGGGGACGATTTTCAAATAAAATCAGTTTGTTATTGTAATTATCCCGCCATAAGTTCCGATTTCTCTTCGAAATCATGTAATTCAGTACAGATCAATCATTTACACAATTTCTATCCCCACGATCGGGGGCACTCTCAATCTCTTAAAGCTATGAAGGATCAGGCAGGCGGAGGACCGGGCTACACCACCCGGACCATCTCGGTGACCACCGATTCCCAGAAACCCGCGGTAGGGTTCTCGGTGAGGGAGGTAAACTCTTGTGGTGTATAGACCAGGGGTTCCACCGAGGGGATTCGATCGCGAATACATTCCGCGAGCCTGCCCCGCTCTACAAAAGGGAGATCGGTTTTCATCACCACGATAAGGTCGATGTCGCTTCCCGCATGGAGCTCCTTCCGGGCGAAGCTACCGTACACGTAGACCGCCTCGGCTACACTCGAGAAACACGATCGTATCGCCTCGAAAACTTCACCGCGGGAGTAGCCGTACAGAGGGTCCCGGGTATCGGTGTAGAGGATAGAATCCTTCATGCCGAGCCTACCTGAATAATTCCGACGCTATTTCCACTATCCGCGCGGCGTATTGTACCGCTTCTTCGGCCTGGTCCTCCGTAAAGTATTCGAAAGGAGCTCCTGCGGGAAATGCGTCGGGATAGCGGGCGGATATGTAGTACTGGTCTAATCGTTTCGCCATCTTCTCGATCTCACCGTCTACCTCGAGAGACTGGGCTATCTGCAGAATCGAATGACTTCGAACTTCCGTATGTCCCCGATGGAAGGCAATCGCTTTGAGAGCC
This sequence comes from uncultured Spirochaetales bacterium, assembly GCA_964641125.1. Taxonomy (GTDB): domain Bacteria; phylum Spirochaetota; class Spirochaetia; order SPDA01; family CAZSGZ01; genus JBKHAJ01. The sequence continues at coordinate 23,484 of CAZXMO010000030.1, read as the reverse complement.
TTTTCGGCTACCTGTTGGGCACTGAAACACGCCTGGGCGAATCGCCCGGATCTAAGGGTTTCCCGGGCCCAAAGGAGATCGTCTTCGGCCTGACGAAACCAATCCTCCGCTCTATTCCGTTTCACGTCTCGATTGTAGCAGTTTCCTCAGCGGCTCACAAGCTCGGATTGGTAAAGTTGGTAAAGTTCCCTTATCTCGATTATATTATAGGGGTGGATTCTTCATCCGGCCTGATGCGGTCGTTTACATCCCTTATCGAGCAGATACCGGAGGGAGTTATTCTCATCGATCCCGCCGGGACCGTACGGGCTTGGAACCGGGCGATGGAGGATCTTTCCGAAACTCCCGCCGACCGGGTCGTTGGAAATACGCTCTGGGACGTCCAATTCTCCTTCCTGTCCACCGACGAGCGCACGCGAGAAACCTATTACGAGCTAATAAAGGCCTACCGCACGACCATGGATCCGAAGTCTCCCGAATTCCAACGGACCTTCGAGCGGTACTATACCCTTCCGTCGGGCGAAAAGAAGTACGTGCAGACCCTTCTCTTTCCCCTCGACCTGCCCGACGGAATTCATCTATGCGGGATATTGAGGAACATAACCGGGCGCCGCCGGGCTGAGGCGGGACTCTACCGCAGGGAAATCCGCTTCCAGACCCTGATCGATACCATGGCCCACGGGTTTCTGTGCGTCGATGAAGAAGGAAGGATCGAGACAGCCAACCGGGCGGCTTCGGAGGTCTTGGGCGTCAGCCGGGAAGAGCTTACCCGCAGGAGCATCTACGACGAATCCTGGAGGACCCTCCGGGCCGACGGCACCGAGATTCTTGAAGGGGACCTCCCGGTGCGAGAAACAATCCGCTCAGGTGTCCCCCAGAGCGGAGTCATAACAGGAGTTTACAATCCCCGGGAGGGCCGATACCGGTGGCTCCTGACCAATACGGCCCGTGTGTCCGATGAATACGAGGAATCAAACGGATATTACGTGACCTTCAGCGACATCACCGATTTCAAACAGACCACCGACACTTTAAGAGAAAGCCGACAAAGGTACCGGGAGTTCTTCGAGGACGATCTGACCGGGGACTTGATCACCGATGTGTCGGGGAAAATCCTCGAATGCAACCCCTCCTTCGCCCGAATGTTCGGCTTCAAGTCGGTGGAAGAGGCCAAAGAACACTCCATGAGCGAGTTCCACTGGCCCCCGGAAAACCGGAAAAGGTTCCTGGAACTCCTCCGGCGGGAGCGGAGGCTCGAAAACCTGGAGTACGAGTTCAAGACGATCCACGGGAAAACCCTCTTCGCGGTAATGAACGTTATAGGGATCTTCGACGAGGACGATGAATTGACCGCTATCCGGGGATATATCTTCGATATAACCGGACGGCGACGCCTTCAGGAACAGCTCTACCAGTCCCAAAAGCTCGAAGCCATCGGAAAGCTCACCGGCGGAATCGCCCACGACTTCAACAACATGCTCACCGTTATTCAGGGTTTTACCCGGTTCATGCTCAAGGACGAGGATCCCGATTCCAAGCGGTTTACCTATCTTCAGGAGATCGATAAGGCCTCATCGAGGGCGGCGAGCTTCATCGATCAGCTTCTTGCCTTCAGCAGGCGTCAGGTCATGGACCTGCAGCCGGTGGACCTCAATGCGCTCCTGTCGGATTCTTTGGCCATGATAAAGAGGCTCATCGGCGAGCATATCGAGCTCCACTTCATACCCGCCGACGAACTTACCACCGTCATGGCCGACCAGGGGCAGATCATTCAGATCCTCATGAACCTGACTGCCAACGCCCGGGACGCCATGGCTTCCGGGGGCACACTGGTCATCGAGAACCGTGTCTGTCACCTCAAATCTCCCGTGGACATGGACGGATTTACCGTCAACCGGGACAACTACGTCGAAATCCTGATCGCGGACAACGGGGGGGGAATGGACAACGAGACGAAGCAAAAGATCCTCGAGCCCTTCTTTTCGAGCAAAGAGCGGGGAAAGGGGACCGGCCTGGGATTGTCGACGACCTACGGAATCATCAGACAGCTGAACGGGTACCTCTTATATGAAAGTGAACCGGACCGGGGGACGGTTTTCTCCATCATTCTGCCCAGGACTTCCGAAGCTGTAGAGAAACCGGAGGATGCAGTGCCTACGGCCCGAACCTTTTCCGGCACGGAAACTGTCCTCCTCACCGAGGACGACCCCGATGTCCGGATGATACTTTCCGTGGAACTGCGCTCCGCAGGGTACACCGTTATCGAGGCGGCGGACGGAACGGAAGCCCTCGAGCTTTATCGTGAAAAAACTCCCGATATCCTAGTATCCGATGTTGTTATGCCCAAGCTCGACGGTGTACAATTAGCGAAGCGCCTCAGGGAGGAGTATCCGGAGATAAAGATCATTCTGATGTCCGGATATCCGGACGGTCTTACGGCGAAAAGCGCCGGGGAAGAGGAGACGGCCGGAAGATTCATTTCGAAGCCGGTCATCCCTCAGCTGCTGCTGAAAACCGTTAGGGAGCTCTTAGACCGTAAAAACGGAGACGAGGAATGAGCACCGCATTATGAGCACAGTATTAATTGTAGACGACGACGATCAGGTGAGGTTTTTGATGAAAACCATTCTCGAAGATGCGGGATATGCCGTCGAAGAAGCGGAAACGGGAAAGGAAGCGATTACGCGGTACGATCCCGGACGCCACGATATGGTGATCCTCGATATCATCATGCCCGATATGGAGGGGGTGGAAACTCTGCGGCACTTACGGATCCGGAATTCGTCGGTTTCGGTCATCGCGGTCTCCGGCGGGGGAAAGCTCGAAGGGGAATACTACTTGAAGATGATGCGCGCTTTCGGACTTAAGCACACCTTCGCGAAGCCGGTCGACCCGGATAAGCTCCTCGCGGCGGTACGGGAGATCTTAGGAACCTGACAGATACTCGAGGATGAGCCCCATTTCGTTCTCCGGAAGGGTGCCGGAACCGGTAAACTTTTCGCCGGTTACAGTTTCGTAGGCGGTGATGTACCGTTCGGCCACGTTCAGGCGCATCTCGTCGGGAATGACCGGAGGCTCTCCGTTTCCCATAAAACCGTGCTCCATGAGCCACTGCCGAAGATACTCCTTGTCGATCTTCCGCTGTTTTTCCCCTTTATCGAAGAGTTCCTCGTAGGTGTCGGCGTACCAGTAACGGCTCGAATCGGGGGTGTGGATCTCGTCGACTAAGACAAGGCGGCCCTCGTCGAGGCCGAACTCGTACTTCGTATCCACTAAGATGAGGCCCCGCTCGGCGGCAAGCCGGGTGCCCCGCTCGAAGAGGGCGAAGGCGGCGGTCTCGATCTCCTTCCACAGCCCGGTATCCACAAGCTTCCTCTCCACCACCTCTTCGGCGCTCACCGGCTCGTCGTGGGTCCCGAGCTCCGCCTTCGTCGAGGGGGTCAAAAGGGGGAGCTCGAACCGCTCGTTGAACCGCATACCCGGAGGAAGCTCGATTCCCGAGACCTTACCGTGGGCCTGATAATCCCGCCAGGCGCTTCCGGTCAGATATCTCCGCATCACCACTTCCACCGGCAGGACCTGAGCCTTCTTAACAGCCACGGACCGGGAGGAGATCTCGTCTATCAGATGATTCGAGACGATATCTTCCGTCGCCCGGAACCAGTACACCGACATCCGGTTCAAAACCTCTCCCTTCAAGGGGATTGTCGTCAGGATCCGGTCGAAGGCGGATATTCTGTCGCTGGTAGTGAGGATCAGCCTGTCGCCGGTTTCGACGATGTCCCTGACCTTTCCCCGGTGGAACCTGAGCTCCGAAGGCAGACGGGTCTCGTCGATTCCCTCAAAGGTGGTGTCGAGATGTTCGGCCAGCCGGTCCCTGGTCATACTCTCCTTATATTTCCTTTTATACTTCCAGCTCGAGCTTGTTGGCAATTATTCGGGAAACGAGTCCGTATTCCATAGCCTCTTCGGCATTCATCCAGTAGTCCCGGTCGGTGTCCTTTTCGACCTTTTCGATATCGGTCCCGGTTTCCTCCGAAATGAGCTTGTTGATCTTGACATTGAGCTTTTCGAGCTCTTTGGCGTGGATCTCGATCTCCGTGGCCACCCCGCGGATGCCGCTCAAGGGCTGGTGGATGAGATAGTGGGAGTTGGGAAGGGCCAGCCGCCGCTCCTTCGGCACCGCCAAGAGTATTATCGCCGCGGCGCTCGCCACGAGCCCCATACCGATGGTATAGATATCGGGCTTGATGAAGCGCATCATGTCGAAAATGGCGAATCCGGCGTCGACATCGCCCCCGGGGCTGTCGATGAAGAGTTTGATCGGATCGTCACTCTGGTCCTCGAGGAGAATCAGCTGCCGCACGAGCCGTTCGGCCAAGGGTTTATTGACTTCCCCCGATAAGAGCAGGGTCCTCGTCTTGAGCATCCGCTGAAAGAGCATTTCTCCGGAGGGAGAGAGATTCTCTTTATCTTCTTTATTGTCATCATCCTGATAACGTACTTCTAGACTTTGAATCATTATAGAGACTCCTCATGCATAATGTACACTGTGTAAAATAATACAAGTTATGAAGCAGAGAGTAAACCGAAATCTTTTTTTTGCCGATATAACACATGAGTATGGTTAAAAACGAGGAACTCCTGCACCTTTTCCGTGAAATCGACTCCCAACGCTCCACCGATGAGAAGCTCGAACAGTTTCGGAAGTGGATCCAGAGCGTACCCGATGTCCAGGGGGTCAAGATCTTGAGCTTCGAAAAGACCGATTTCGCCGGAAACAGCGACATTACCCTCTCCCTTCCCTCGGGAAATACATCGCTCTTTCCCAACGAGCCGGCCATCTTGAACGGCCGATCCCCTCTGCCCCAGGGGCTCTTTCCGGCCTGCGAAGGGGGAAATTTGACCCTCTACTACCCCTTTTTCCGTACCGGCCGGGAGCCGGTGGGGGCGATACTCCTCCGATGCGAGAACCCCAAGAAATTCTTGAGCCGGAATAACACCGAGCTCGGTATTATCGCTTCGAAGCTCACCGACACGGTGTACGCGGGGGTGCTCAAATCCCGCTTGAGGGACATACGGAAGAGCGGCGGGGGGAGCGAAAACTTGAGTCCCGAGCACGTGGGGAACCTGATGGGGATGCTCGACCTTCCTATGTACGTGTCGGACCATACAGGCCGGTTTATCAGCGTAAACGATCAGTTCCTGAAAAGTTTTTCCTACGGATCGATCGAAAAGATCGGAAGTACCGCCGATTTCTTCATCGAAGAGGACGAGTGGAACAACGGAATCAAGAAGATCTTCAGCACCGATAAGGCAACCGGTTTTACCGTCCGGGTGCGCACCGGCAGAGGGGAGACCCGGGTCGTCCAAGACGCCGCGACCCTGATCGGAAGATACACCTTCGGCGTCCTGTTCGATATAACCGAGTACGTCCGGATCAACGAGGCGCTCCAGGATTCCTTAGACGAGCAGAAGAGCTTGAACGAGCGGCTTCTGTCCACCTCCACGGTGCTGCAGAAGACCCAGACAACCGCTATGAAGAGCCTCGCCATGCTCGCCGAGTACCGGGACATGGAAACAGGAAACCACCTGCACCGGATCTGTGAGTACAACCGGAGGATGTGCGAGATTATCCACGAAAAGCAGCCCTACTGTTTTCACATCAGCGAAGAATATATCGAGGATATTTACCTCTCGGGAATGCTCCACGACATCGGGAAGGTCGGGGTCCCCGACAGCATACTGCTGAAGAACGGAACCCTCTCGACCCAGGAGTGGGACGTCATGCGGAAGCACACCATTTGGGGATGGGACATCCTTCACCAAGCGGACAAAGAGCTCGGCGAGCAGAGTTTCCTGACCTTAGCCGCACGGATCGCACTGTCCCATCATGAAAAATACGACGGCAACGGATACCCGCGGAACTTGAAATCGGAAGAGATCCCCTTGAGCGCCCGGATATCGAGCATCTCCGACGTCTACGACGCCCTGACCTCCCGAAGACCCTACAAGGAGGCCTGGAGTCACGAGCAGGCGGCGGAAGAGATCGTCGGGCAGAAGGGACTGCAGTTCGACCCCATCCTCATCGAGATCTTCGAGGACCTGGAAGAAGATTTCCAGCGGATAAAGCAGGAGTTTCCCGACGAACGGGTCCACCTGAACTAATCTATGAGCTTCTTCTTGAGCCGGTACACCCCCAAAGCACCTATCGCGACGGTAAAGACAATCAGATAGAGAAAATCGAAGAGGTGTATAAGCTCGAAATTCCCGAAGGCAAAAGCCCTCGTCAGCCTGACCGGGTGGGTCAGGGGCAGTATTTCGGTAACGGGTCTCAGCCAATCGGGAAGCTGCTCGATGGGGAAGACCACCCCGCCGAAGAAGAACATCGGAGAGATAAACCCGGAAAAGTAGAAGTTGAAGTGATTCAGGTTCTTGACGAAGCTCGTTACCAGAAACGACAAGGAACCGAACATGGCCCCGGTCAGGAATCCGATTATGGGAGTGGGAAATACCCTGCCGATGGGGAGTATTCCGAAGGCGGTTACCACGATCATCACGCACAAGGTAAAGAAGAACCCCTTCGTCCCCGCCCAGATGAGCTCGCCCACCAAGAGATTTTCCGCGGTCACCGGAGCGGCGAGCATCCCGTCGTAGACCTTATCGTATTCGAGACGGATGTAGGTGCCGAAGCTGCACTCGAAGGCGGCGGTGAACATCGCCGCGGTGACCATCAACCCCGAGCCTAAGAACTCGATGAAGGGGACCCCCTCCATCCGGGTAATGTACTTCCCGAGGCCGATGCCGATACCGACTAAGAACAGGAGCGGCTCTAAGAAGGGGGGAAGCCCGTTGCTGATCAGGTTCTGACTGTACACCCTTACATGGCGGAACCACACGCTGAAGAGCCGTACCCGTAAGGGGGGATGGGTGATGCCGCCCGACCGGCGCGCCTCACGGTTGCTACTGCGCTTCATTGAGGTTCCTCCCGGTCGCCTTCAGGAACAAATCCTCTAAGGTAATCTGACGGAGGTAGTAATCCCCAGGGGGTATACCCCGGACCATTCCCTGAAGAATCTCGTAGTCGTCGGAATAGTAGATAATCCGCTGGTCCGATTCCTCCCGCCTGCAGCCGTCGCCGCACCGCTTCTTCTCCGCCTTCCCTGCCGCCTCTTTGTCGGTGATCTCTAAGACGAAGCTCTCTATCTCCTCTTCCAAGAGGGTTTTGGGGTTCCCCTCGAGGATATTCTCGCCCCGGTCCATGATGATGAGGTTGTCGGCGAGCTGAAAGGCCTCCTCCATGTAGTGGGTGGTGAGTAAGATGGTGACCCCGGTCTTCTTGAGGCTCCGCATCTTGTCCCATATGAGCTGGCGGACCTGGGGATCGAGCCCGGTGGTCGGCTCGTCCATGATGAGGAGGTCCGGCTCGTTCAGGAGAGACCGGGCCAAGACCAGACGGCGCTTCATTCCCCCGGAGAGCTGTTTGATCTTGGAGTCCCGCTTTTCCCCGAGCTCGAGGAACCCCAAGAGCTCGTCGATCTTGTCGTCGGTCCGCCCTCGGGGAATTCGGTAGAACTTGGCGAAAATCCTCAAGTTCTGGACGACGTTGAGCTCCTCGTCGAGGCTGTCCTCCTGGGGGACCATTCCCGAGCGGTATTTGATCTGGAGCTCGTCCCGCCTCGGGTCGTACCCGAAGACGTCGATGACCGTTTCGTCGTGCCGGTCGGGCATCGCCTTGCCGTAGAGTATCTTCATCATCGTTGTTTTTCCCGCGCCGTTGGGACCTAAGAAGCTGAAACACGACGCCTTTTCCACGGTAAAGCTAAGGTCTTTGACCGCCTTCACCGAACCGAAGCTCTTGTAGGCATGCTCGACGGAGATGATGTTTCCCGGCATGTCCCTAAGGTACCGATTTTTCCAGGATTTGAACAGTATAACCGTTTAGCGTATAATCCCCCATATGAAATCAGCCTTTGTCGCGGTGGTGGGCAGGCCCTCCTCGGGAAAATCCACCCTTATAAACTCGATTACCGGCCGTAAAGTCTCCATAACCGCCTCGGTCCCCCAGACCACCCGGAACAAGGTCCGGGGGATTTACACCGAAGAGAGGGGGCAGCTCGTCTTTATCGATACCCCCGGCTTCCACCTCTCGGAAAAGAAGTTCAATCTCCACATGACCGGCCTCGTCGCCTCGTCCCTCGAGGAGATCGACATAGTCCTCTACGTCACCGACGCGAGCAGAGTTCCCGGCCCGGAAGAAGAGGAGCTCGCCCGGATGACCGCCCCCCACGGGAACAAGACGGTGGCGGCGGTCAACAAGACCGACCTGCCCAAGGCTGATCCGGCGGCCCTCGAAGGTTTTATCCGGTCCCGTCTGCCCGACGCTAAGATCGTGGAGCTCTCGGCCCTCCGGGGCGAAGGGGTCCGCGACGTGGTGGACGCCCTCTTCGAGCTCGCCCCGGAGGGAGAGCAGATGTACCCCGAAGAGTTCTACACCGATCAGGAGCCCTCGTTCAGGATTTCGGAGATCATCCGGGAAAAAGCCGTTCAGCGGGTCAAACAGGAGCTTCCCCACTCGTTATATGTGGAAATAGCCGACATGGAGGAGCAAAACGGGGGCAAGAGACTGTGGATCCGGGCCTTCCTCGTCGTCGAGCGGGAGTCTCAGAAGGGCATCCTCGTCGGCAAGGGGGGAGGCATGATAAAGAGCATCCGCCAAGAGGCCCAGCGGGAGATCGCCGAGCTCTTCCCCTACCGGATCCACTTAGACCTGAGGGTCAAGGTCAATTATAAGTGGAGGCGGAAAGACCGGCTCTTAGACCGTATGTTTCAGTAGACGCCGCTGTAGCCTACCCCAGGGCGAGGGACAGCGCCGAGAGGGCCTTCTCTTTTCCCGCGGTGGTCACGAAGCTCGCGAGCCTCGGGCCCCGTTCCTTGCCGATCAGCGCAAGATAGACCGTCCTAAAGAGCTCCTTCGGCTCCAGACCGGTCTGCTCGGCGATCCCGTAGACCGCTTCGGCAAGGGTCTGTTCGGTGTGTTCTTCGAGCTTTTCCACTTCGACCATGAGCAGCTCGAGTACCGTCCGCTGGGTTTCATCGAAATCGGGCTTTTCGTCGTCGGGAGTGCGCAGGTGAAACCGGAAATCTTCCGGCGCGTAGGTGGTAATCCAGTTCCAGGCGCACTTCGCCCGGCCCCTCGCCCGGTCCCTCCGATCGTCGTCGATATCATCGGGCATGTCCAGCATGTCCAGGGCCGCCTCGATGTCGCCCCCCTGGATTTGGAGGAGATTGCACAGATGCCTCAGGGGGACCTGGTAGGGCAGCTGCTTCGGCACATCATGGACCTGACTGAGCTCGTATATCCGGGATTCCTTCTCCCGCTTCTTCTCCCCTACCTCTTCGGCGCCGAAGTAGATCCGCTCGCACTTGTCGTAATCCTCGTAGATTTTGAGTACATCGAGATCGAAGCTGACTGCAAACTCGGTATTCGGCCGGGTGCCCGCGAACATGTACCGGACCACCTCGGGCTGATAAATTTCTAAGACGTCCCTGAGGCTCACCACCTCGCCGGATGAGGAGGATATCTTTCCGCCCCGCCCCTTGATGCTGATAAAGTCGTACTGAAAGGTGACGGGCGCCGGACCTCCGTAGACTTCCGAGACGATCCTGCGGGCGGTGTCGAAACTCCCCCCTTCGGAGTGATGGTCCTTCCCAGCGGGCTCGAAATCGACATCTTCTTCCTTCCACCGCATAGGCCAATCCACTCTCCACAGAAGCTTGACCGCGGGAGTGGTCCTAAGGTCCGCGGTCTCACTATGTCCGCAGGTGTCGCAGGAGTAGCCGAGCCCGTACTCTCCGTCGTAGCCGGTGACCTGCGTCGTATCCCGGCTGCAGGAGGTGCAGAATACCGTAACCGGCCACCATTCCTCAGGTAAGGGGTGTGTCCGGTGCTCGTTCATTATCCCCCGGAGCACCTCCCGTTTGTCCAGGGCGGTTTTGATTCCCCCGGCGTAATCGCTGTTCCGGTACCGGGCTGCCTGGTAGATATAGTCCGGCTCGACGCCTACGATGGGTAGGAGCTCCTCGAGCTCCTTTTCATTGGCCCGGGCGTAACTCTCTGCTTTCTTGTGGGGGTCAGGAACCAGGGTGATGGGCTTGCGCAGGTAGGATTCAAGTTCTTCCCGGTTGGGCATGTTCTTCGGCACCTTCCTGAATACGTCGTAATCGTCCCAGGAGTAGATGAACCGGACCTTCTTCCCTAAGTCCCTGAGCGCCCTCACCACGAGCTCCACCGAGATGATCTCGCGGAAGTTCCCGATGTGAATGGTCCCCGACGGGGTAATCCCCGAGGCCGCTATATAGATTTCTTTATCGCCCTTTTCCCGGACGATCTTTTCCGCCGTCTTGTCCGCCCAGTGGACGGATTTCTTATTCGGTGTGCTCATAGTGTGGGGAAGTATATCCAAGGGACGGGTAAGTTTCAAGAAACATACTCCATCTCTACCCCCGGCCCGAACGCCCGCCGAGGGCCTAGCACTCTTCTGTACAGTAAAAAAGTGTTTGACGAAGAGTTCAATCTACAGTGTAATGGATGTAGTAGAGGTTCGCATGTCGAAGAAGACGTCCGGGCGTCTCCGGCTTCATCCCGCGTTCGCCGTTTTGCCTCTCATCTTTGCCTGTACCGCATTCTCGAGCCTTACCTTCCTTTCCGGATGCACCGGAGTCCCCCAACCCGACCCGAAACGGGACAGTCTGCTCATCCTCCTCCAGGATACAACCGAAGGTCCGGGGGGGACCCTCGAAATCACCTCCCCCTCCTACAGCCGGTCGATTCGGATTCCCGGGGGCGCAGAAAAGATCAACTACATCAAACTCCCTTCAGGGTCCTACCGGCTTGTTCTTACATCCGGTGACGGAAACGGACCCGCGGGCCCTTTGTCCGGGTTGACGGCGGAGACGGACATCCGGCCGGACACGGTCTTCCTCTTCTATAAGACGATAACCTCGCCGGGAAGCCTCACCTTTTCGGAGATTACCCCGGAAGAACAACGCAGGGTGTCTCAGGACCTGACCGATTACATCAATTTTTCGAAGTGGTACGGAAAGTACTTCGAAGGGTTCGGCGCCTACAAGCCCCGTTCCTCCTTAGAGGCCGCCCGGTACGACTTCGAGGTAGTCACCGACCCGCCGGGGGCACGGGTCGTCATCGACGGAAACACCTGGGGGATGAGTCCGATTACCGTACAGCTCGAACCGGGCAGGCACCTCCTGAGGATCGAAAAGGAGGGATACGAACCGGTCAGGACATTTTTGAACGTCGATTCACCCGGGGCGATCACCCTGTCGCTGGATATCGTCCCGGCGGAGGAAGCGTCCGGCGATGAGGACGCGGAGAGCGGCCGGGAAGAGGAAGACCGGACCTATGCGCTCCTGATCCCGCCCCTCGACAACATCGGGAACCCGGACTACGACTATCTGAATACCGTCTTCTCCGACGGGATTGCCGCAGGCCTCGTCCATCGGGAAAACGTCACGGTCCTTCGGAGCACCTCGGGAGGGAAGGCCGGAGAAACGGGTCCCGATTTCGAATCAGCTGAAGAACGGGGGGCGGAGTTTCTCGTATCCGGGACTTACAGCGCCGACAGGGACCTCTTCGTGCAGGCCGCCCTCTACGACGTCAGGACCCGGCAGGTCAAGACGAGCATCATGTACACCGGGAAGGCGGGGCTCGAGATGTTCGAATCCATCGACGCCATGACCGAAGAGTTCGTGACAAACCTGTCCCGGGTCCTCCCCGAGCCGGGGGAAGAGATTATCGAGAAACGGCAGGCCATCAGCCGGGAGATAATCAGCTACCGTCAGAAGGTCGGCACGAAGGAGATCATCGCCGCCCGGCACGCCCGGCGGCATTCCCTGTCCGGGATGATCGGGTACGGCAGCGTCATGGATGCTATTACCGATCCCGATTCCGGCGGAACTCATCCGAGGATCACATCCGCCGCCTTCGGCCCGATGGTGCAGTGGGAAATCCTGTTCGGGGACTTTGTCGGGCTTTCGGTCACCGGCGGGGTCATTCTCTACCCGCCGAGTGTGCAATCGGACCTTCCCTTCGTCATGGAGTTTCCTTTTTACGCGGGCCCGTCCTTCGTTTTTGCCGCAAAGAAGATCGATCTGTCTATCGGATTGGACGGACACTTCCGCTTCATAACCGGGGTCCCCTACTCCTACACCTCCGGGACGTCAGGCGTCCTTGGTCCGTTCTTCATGTTCGGACTTACCCTCCGGACCGATTTAAAGGCGTATCTGAACCGGAGGATCAGCAGCCGTCCGGTTTATCTTCTCTTGGGTTTCAATATGGAAGCGGTTGCCGTACGACTCACCGCCGGATTCACCGAGCCGCTTCTCGTGCCGTTCTCGGTCTGGCTCTACCTCGGCGCGGGGGTGCGGCTATGATGGGTATACGCAGACCGCGGAGTCCCCGCGGAAGTGTCCGCATGCTCGCCATGGTTTTAAGCGCGGTCTTTTTCGTGTGCTTTCCTTGGCGGATTCAGGCCCAGGAGGATCTTATCCCCCGGAGGGTGTACATCGGCATAGAGGGGGATATCCCGGCCGGGGCCGATTCTTTGGTCTTCAAGAACCTCCCCGACGCCCTCTACGCGGCGGTATCCGACCGTCAGCCGATTGTCCGGGTGCATCAGCGGGAGGAGGCCCATTCGGTCATCATCGTATCAGCGGAGACCGTCGAAAAAGGAACCCTCCTCGACGTTACCCTATCCCAACGGGACGGAACGGTCCTCTACACCTCGGACCACCTCTTCGACGGAGATTTTCCCAAGTATTTGGCCTATATAGAGAAAACCGCGTCGGAAACGGCGCGGCTCGTGCCGATGGTGGAACCCGAGGTCCGGATAATAGAAGAAGTCGAGGACGAGACGGTCCGCCGGATGGTCGAGGAGATCGATTTTGCCGATCAGATGGCGTCCCGTTTTACCCTGACCCTATGGATGAGCGGGTATCTGAGAGACTTCAACAATTTTACGAATCCCATCCACCGGTTTACCGTCTTTCCCATCATCCTCGATGCCGCGTGGCACTACAACCGTACCGGAGGTATAACCGCGTCCCTCTATTTCGACTCAGTAGACGCCGATTTCGACGGCACGAGCGATTTCTTCTTTCTTCCGGGGATCGGCATCTACTACCGCACCTTAGGACGTGTGTCCGCGGGTTTCGGACTGCATCTCTTCTTAGGTCCCGTCTTCCGCGGGACCGGTACGACCTTGGGTTCCCTCCTTCTCTTCTATCCCGCCTTAGCCGTCAACATAACACCGAAAATAGCGGTGAAGACCCGATTCGGTTTTGCCGTGTATCCGCCGATGATGATAGGACAAGCGCCGGAGATTTGGGAGATGAACCTCATGTATGTACATTTTTTCTCGATCGGCTTATCCTACCGGCTGGGAAAGACCGTGAGGTAAAAAGTAGTTGACGCGGGGATGATCTCGGGTTTTAATTAGACATGGTGTCCCTCTCTTTCCGCGGCCCGCGGAAAAGGACAAGCGTGAAATCACTACACCCCTGCCGAATCATAGCACGTGGAAGCGTCCTCCTATTTACAGCTCTCATACTTACCGCGATTCTTTTGCTGTCCACCGGCTGTTCGAGCTTTCCGCGAAAAAGATCGGACACGGGAAGCATGCTCGTCTTCGTCCAGGATATCGAAGACACCCAAGCCGCCCGGAGCGGGCAGGAGCTCTACATAAGAATAGAGGGACCCGAAAATGCTCAGCTCCCCTTAATCCCCCTAACCCCCGGAACCCGGCGGGTCCACTACCTGCCCGTACCGGCGGGACGGTATACCCTCCTCGATCCCGCGGGGGGACCGGAGTATCGAATCGACTTGGGAGAAGACACTATACGGCTGATCCAGCGGAAGGCGGTCTACGATCCCGAATCCGGGCGCATCGTCCTCGACAGTCTCGAGCCGAACGACCGGAAACGGGTATCCGAGGATATGTCCGATTATATCAACTTTTCCGAATGGATCGGCTCGTTCTACGAGGGTTTCGGTCCCTATACGCCGCGGTTCGCCCTTTCGGCGGCCCGGTACGAATACACGGTTACCACGGACCCCGAAGGGGGATCCGTTATAATAGACGGAGAAAATTGGGGCGAAACCCCGATCACGGTCCAGCTCGAGCCGGGTAAACACCTGGTGCGTATTGAAAAGGAGGGTTATGTTTCAATACAAACTTTCATCACCGTAGAGTCCGCGGGGGAGATCACTTTCGAGCTGGAACCGGAGGCAGAAAAGGAGCTTACTCAGGAGGAAGGCATTGCCAAGCAGTATTATACTGTTCTGATCTCACCCCTGCGGAACATCGGTGATCCCGAATACGACTACCTGAAAACGGTTTTTTCTGACGGGATCGCATCCGGTCTCTACGGTCGGGAGGACGTCCGGGTGCTCATGCATCCGGAGGATCTTCCCTTATCTGAAAATCTCCTCTCCCCGGACTTCTCCTACGCGGAGGAACAGGGCGCGGAGCTCCTCGTCTCGGGGAGGTTCCTCGCCAAGGGAGAGCAATTATTCGTCCACGCTACTCTCTACGACGTGCTCACCCAGCAGGTGAAGACCAGCACCATGTACACCGGCGAGGCGGGGCTCGCCATGTTCGATTCCATCGATACGATGACCGAGGAGTTCGTCGCCAACATGGACCGGGTGCTGCCGAAGATCGGCGAGGAGGTGGTCGAGCGTAAACAGACGGTCACCCGGGAGATCGTCACTTACGAGAAGAAGATAACCGACCAACAGATCGTCGACGAGCGGAATGAACGGCGGCATTCTCTGGCCCTGTACTACACCTGGGGAGGGACCCTCGATCCGGGACCGTCGTTGACGTTCGATTCGAGCCGTGTTGACGGCCCGACCAGCGGCTTTACCCTGGCCTACGATCTCTTTCTCTTTCAGCCCTTAAGCCTCTCCGTCAAGACGGGAATGAATTTCTACGGGATCTGGGTCGAAGGATATTCCACATCCCAAGACACGGGGATCGAGATTCCCCTCTATGTGGGACCGTCCCTCGTCTTCTCCGGGCGCAGGACCGATCTTACCATCGGAATCGACGCCCACTTCCATTTCATCGGCGGATTTTCCTACGATGAAGGATTCGGTTACGTCGATTTCGGACCCTTCCTGATGATCGGCGCGAGTCTCGACGCGGGACTCAAGTTCTATCTGAACCAGCGGATGAGCACCCGCCCCGTTTTCTTGAGTATGGCCATGCTCTTCGATCTCTACTCGAGGCGGTTTCCCCTCGATTTCAGCGGCTCGGTGCTGGTTCCCCTTTCGGTCTATATGCTGATAGGCGGAGGGGTACGGTTATGAGGACACGGCGTCCTTTCACTGCCCGGCCCGCCGCGGCGGCTTCCGTGCTCTTGTCGATCGCCCTGCTTGCCTTTTTCCCGGCCCACGCGGAAACCCAGGAAATTGTAGAGAAGATACCACAGAGGGTCTACTTCAGCATGTCCGGTGAAATCCCTCCCATCGAAGAGCGGAGAACTATCGCGAGCCTTCCGGAAATCTACTACACCACCGTATCGGACCGACAGCCTATTGTCCGGGTCGAAAATCCGGAGGAGGCCCACTCCCTCGTCGAAATCGAAGCCGAAGAGATTTCCGGGGGAGTCGCCGTTCGGGTCCGGCTTATCAGACAGGGAGAAGAGGTCTACTCAGACGACTTTCCCTATACCGGGAATATCGACACCCTCCTCGCATTCGTAGATCAGTCGAGCAATGGGATGAGCGGATATCTCAGTCTCGTCGAGCCCAAGGTCATCGTCGCCGAAGAGGTCCAGGACACCGAGCTCAGGCAGATGGTTCAAAAAATCGATTTTGCCGACAAGACGGCGAAACCCTTCGAGCTCACCCTGTGGCTGAGCGGGCTCACCCGTAACTTCGACTTTGATATGCAGCCGGCCGACCGGTTTTCGATATTTCCCCTCAATCTCGAAGCGGCTTGGTTTCCTTCCCGGAATATAGGGATCAAAGTGTCCCTTCTCTTCGATTATTTCGACATTTCAGGCGACACCGATTTCGAACCCAACCTATTCATTTTTCCCGGTGTCGGATTTCAGTACCGGACCCTCGGTCGTATTACCGCCGGCTTCGGGGTTACCCAGTACTTCGGCGGGGTTATTGCGAACGGAGAATTCTCGTTTATTCCCCTTACCGCATTCGAGCCCTCCTTAGGGGTCAATATCACACCCTGGCTGGGAATCAAAGCCCGGTTCGGCCTGGGCCTGAATACCGGCTATTTCTTCGGCGGCGATTCTGACTTCGCGACCGATTACAATCTCGTCTTCTCTATAGGCTCTCTGGGGCTGACCGTACGTTTCTAAGACCGCATTTTTCCGTCAAGTACTTATCTGCCGCTCCGATATCTATACTATGAAGAAGCTTCTTTCCCTCGTATGCGCTCTTTTTCTGTTCGGCATAGCCGCGGGACCGGCCGCAGCGGCCGAACGGGGAATCGCCTCCTGGTACGGCGGCAAATTTCACGGGAGGCTCACCGCAAACGGCGAGATATTCGATACCAATAAGCTTACCGCCGCCCACCGGACCCTGCCGTTCGATACACGAGTCAAGGTAACAAACCTCAACACCGGGAAATCGGTGGTGGTGAGGATCAACGACCGGGGACCCTTTCTGCATGGGCGTATTATCGACCTGTCCCAGGCGGCGGCGATGAAGATAGGCATGCTCGAGAGCGGGACAGCCCCGGTTACCGTGGAGATCCTGACCGGAAATGATACACCAATGGAGACCTCAACATCCGGCGGCCGGAACGGCGGACCGCCCTACTCCCCTGAAGTCTCTTCCGGCCCCGAACTCCCCCTTCCTGAGCCCGAAACTCCCGGAATCGGGGAAGCCCGTAAAGCGGAAGGCGAAGAAGCCCCGGCCGGCGCTGACCCCGGACCGGCTCCCGCCCAAACCACCGTTTCAGCCGGTCCCCGGATCCCGCCGGGTGAAATTCCCCGGCCCTCCCTCCCCGGAGGTCAGAATGCAGCGTCGGCGGCTAAGGTCCCCGCATCGACCGATAGCCCTGCTTCTCCAAACTCGGCGGGGTCCCCGGCGGAACGGTTCAGCATTCAGCTCGGATCATTTTCCGTTCAAGATAACGCCTTGGGCCTCAAATCCCGCCTCGAACGGGCGGGCTTCCTCCCCCGGCTCGAACCTGCGGGGAATTACACCCGGGTGGTTCTGACGGGGTTGACCGAATCAGAGGTTTCCCATAGCCTGAGATCGCTCGAGCGGGCGGGGTTCTCCGATTACCTCGTCCGGGCGGACTGACCGGCGGGACAGTATGCTTCACATACTTATCATCGGGGCCGGCGGTTTCGTCGGGACCATCTGCAGGTACCTCTTGAGCTCCGGGCTCAAGGAAATCTTTCCCAAGCACCACCTCCCCTACGGAACAATCGGAGTCAATCTTTTAGGCTGTCTCGTCATCGGACTCATCGGCGGCCTAGCCGAGATCAAGCACTGGTTCAGTCACGAAATCCGAATCTTCCTCCTGATCGGCGTTCTCGGAGGTTTTACCACCTTTTCCTCCTTTAGCTACGAGACTTTGAGCCTATTCCGCTCCGGACATACCTTCTTGGGCCTCGTCAACAGCCTCGGCTCGGTCGCAGCGGGACTCCTTGCCGTGTGGATCGGGTTCCGGGTGTCGCGGATCTTCTAAAGGCGGTCCCTTTAGAGAGTGCCCCCGATCGTGGGGATAGTAGTTGTGTAACTCTGCTTCTATAACGAATTACATGATATGCCAGGAATTTTCCGAGGCTGTAGCGGGATAAATACCGTAATCGACTAATTTTAATCGATTATTGTCCCCACGATCGGGGGCACTCTCGTCCCTTTATTAGGCCCCCTATATTTCACGAAATACTTGACATTATTTGCGGTTTGCTGACATATTATCCCTTATAGAGTCATATACAGGAGAATGATGGAGGATAGTATATGGAAAGCGAGATCCTTACCCTCGAAGAGGTCGCCCAGTACCTCCGCGTCTCGGAACGCACAGTCTACGACTGGGCGCAGCGGGGAGAAATTCCCGCGGGAAAGCTCGGCACCTCCTGGCGGTTCAAGCGGTCGGAGATTGAAAGCTGGGTGGACCGGAAGCTCTCGGGCCGGAAGCCCCTGGACGACACCCACACGGTGGACCTCAAACGTGTCCTTACGCCCGACCGGATTATCACCCTCGAGGCGGCATCGAAGACGGACGCCCTGAACGAGCTCGTGGAATGCCTCGCCCGGGCCCCGCAAATAAAGAACGAGGAGGATTTACGAGAAGGGATCTTCCGGCGGGAAGAGCTCATGAGCACCGGCATCGGTCAGGGGATCGCCATCCCCCACGTGCGCCTCGACTCGGTCAAGGACTTAGGCGTTGCCTTGGGCATCTGCCGGACCCCGCTTACCGATTATCCTGCCCTGGACAATATGCCGGTGGAGATCATCATCATGATCGCCGCGGCCTCGGACCAGCACGCCTACTACCTGAAGACCCTCGCCTATCTGTCGGGGCTCTTGAAGGACCGGACCACCCGGGAGTTCGTCCTCTCATCCGAAGATACCCTGCGGATCTACGAAGTTTTGACCGGAGGAGGAAAGTAAGATGGGATCCCTCGATTTAGGCATTCTGTTTATAATAGGTATCGGGGTCTTCGGGGGGATAATCGGCGCGGTGATATTTCAGCGCCTGAAAATTCCCCAGGTTATCGGTTACATAGCCATCGGGATCCTCATCGGCAAGACCGGCTTCAAGATCATCGATCAGCAGGTAATCGACACCTTCCAGGCGTTCAACTTCTTCGCCTTAGGGATCATCGGCTTTTTAGTCGGCGGTGAGCTCTTAGGGAGCACATTAAAGAAGTACGGCAGGCAGTTTTCGGGGATTCTCTTGGGCGAGGGGCTCCTCTCCTTCCTCTTGGTCACCGTCCTCTCCGGCGGGGTGGTGTACTTTATAACCCGGGACATCATCGCCTCTCTCGCCTTAGGGGTCGTTTTCGGCGCCGTCGCCTCGGCCACCGATCCCGCCTCCACCATGGACGTGCTGTGGGAGTACCGGGCCGCGGGGGTCCTGACCACCACAATCGTGGCCATCGTCGCCTTAGACGACGCCCTGGCCATGACCCTCTACGGCATCGGCTCCGGGGTCGCCCAGATCTTACTCGGCGGCGGGGGCGATCTCGGTCCCCAGGTGCTCCGCATCGTCATCGAGATATTCGGGGCCGTCGCCTTAGGAGCGGCGGGCGGGTTCTTGATGAACATCATCCTCCGGTACACCCGGAAAAGGGAGCGGATCCTCGCCTTCGCCATCGGCCTTCTCCTGTTGATAATAAGCGCCGCGCAGATCCTTCGAATGGACATCATCTTCGCGGCGATGACCATGGGAATCGTAGTCAGAAACCTCGCCCCCGAACGGAGCCGGCAGGTCTTCGAGCTTATCCGGAGCTTCTCCGTTCCTATCTACGTGCTCTTCTTCGTCTTCGTCGGCGCCCGCCTGGAGGTGACTAACATGCCCTGGTGGATGTGGATGCTTGTCGGCCTCTACTGCGTGGGCCGGAACGGCGGGAAGATTTTAGGCGCTTTCTTGGGCGGGAAGATCACCCGGGCCGAGCGGAACGTACGGCGGTACACCGGCATGGGACTCTCCGCACAGGGAGGGGTCACCATCGGGCTTGCCATCATGGCGAGCGGGCACCTCGAAGGGGTACCTATCCTAGGGATGTCTTTAGGGGAGATTATCATCTTTACCATCACCGCCACCACCTTCATTTTCCAGGTGACAGGCCCCCCCCTGGTCAAGCTCGCCGTCAAGCTGAGCGGGGAGATCGGGAGGAATGTCACCGAAGAGGACGTGGTCGCCAAGTGGAAAGTGGCGGACGTCCTCGCGGGCCCGCCGGTTACCATCCGCCGGAGCGATACCATGCGGCACATTTTAGGCCTCTTTTCCGAGCACAGCTACCTAGTCTATCCCGTGGTCGACGAGAACGGCCGCTTCGCCGGCACAATCTCCTTCGACGACGTCAAGAACATCATGACCAACGAAGAGGTGTGGGAGTGGATCGTTGCCGAGGACATCGTCCGCCCGGACCGTCACACCCTGAAGACGGACAAGCCCCTGGCCGAGGCCCTCGATCTGATGAAGCAGATCCGCCGGGAGCAGCTCCCGGTAATCGACGCCGAAGGCAGACCCGCGGGCATCCTCGACTCCCGGGAAACCCAAATGGCCGTGGAACGGGAGATTATCGCAATCAAAGGGGGACAAGCGGCATAGACCGCCCGCCGCAGCCCTCCGGTTCACGGGAATTTGGATATCTTGACAAGAATCATTAAATTATGATTAGATAGCCTTCCACGGGCCTATAGCTCAGTTGGTTAGAGCACCTGACTCATAATCAGGTTGTCCCAGGTTCAAGTCCTGGTGGGCCCAAAAAAGCGGGATTGCCTCGAAGAGGTAGTCCCGCTTTTTTTTGGGCGGGACCCATCGTCATACAGAAAGTAAGAAGTCTTGAAACGGCCCAGCTCGTTATCTCTTTCGACCCACTTTTAGTCCGCGAATTTTGAACCCTTGAAAGCTTGCGGTCGGCTCCCATCCTTACATTGTCAACACACGGTTCGTTTTCCGCAATGGTAATATCTTTCAATACACTTGACATATTGGAAAGTTTACTTTACATTTATATTATTAGTTTATTTTAGTAAAGTATCAAATAGTATTGGAGTTTATCATGAGCATACAAGATTTGCCTAATAATTTAAGGCGATTACGTAAGTCACGAGAATTAACTCAGCACGAGATGGCTGATCTTCTACCGATCTCTCGGCAAGCATACTCAGCTATTGAAGGCGGGAGAAGCGAACCGAAGTCTTCCACTCTTATCGCTATAGCCCAGGTATTAAGAGTTCCCGTGATAGAACTGTTAGACGACCCGGTAGTTTTCCGGTCTTTACGGCTAAGGTCTCATAAGAATATGAAAGCCGCGGAAAAAGCGCAGAAGGAAGCCGTACTTCACTCTTTCCATAAATGGCTTCGAGATTATACTGGGCTTGAAGATATGCTGAACGAGCATGAAACCTGGAGATTGGAATCGAGGAAGTCAAAGGATCCTGGAGTTTTGGCTGCGAATGTTAGGGACCAACTTGAAATCGGGGCTGATGAGCCGATATACGACATCGTGGGATTATTAGAGAATGAGGGAATCAAGTTTTTTACTCGAGAGTTCAAACTATCCAAGATCTTTGGATTTTCTGCCGGCGTCCAGGATGGCGGTCCGGCTATAGCGGTCAATACGGATTCAGATATCACCATAGAAAGACAAATCTTTACGACAGCCCACGAATATGGTCATCTCCTACTCCATCGCTCTTCCTATGGTTCCGAAAGGGAAAGCGGGAATGATGATGAAGAGCATGAAGCAAACCGTTTCGCCGGCCACTTCCTCCTGCCGGATGCTACCCTCGAAAGGGAGGTAAAGGAGAACGAAGGACTCCCCTTAGTGGATTTTGTACTCCATGCTAAACGTAAATACCGTGTAAGCTACATGACCGTTCTCTACCGGTTGAAGGAGAAATACGGTTACGGAAATGATATTTACCCGCGCTTCAAGGCACGGTACAAAGAACTGTACGGTAAAACTCTTAAAGGAAATGTAGAGCCTGATTCGATAGAAGGGCCTGCGGCAGCTGATGAATGTGAACAGCTCAGTAAGCACGATTTCGTCGAGGACAGGCTTTCTCGACTTGTCCGGAGGGCGTATAACAAGGATCTTATCTCCCTGTCCCGAGCGGCTGAAATTCTTAGCACTACCATAGAGGAGATGCGTAAAATTCAATCGGAGTGGATACAGGTTTCAGATGCTTGAAGATGTACCCATTACCGCTCTCAGCATCGACGCAAATATTCTTATCGATTACCTCGATACAGACGGTGAGATTATCTCTTTATTCAGTCGGAATTTTGCTCCCATATTTGTAGCCGATATCGTAGCAACAGAAATTAATCGGTTTAGGGAGATCCATCCCTCTACTCTCGGGATCACGGTTATTGAGACACCCTATACTGTTCTATTGGAATCCTCGGATAGACCTGCTTCGCTATCGATACAAGACTTTGCATGCATGAGATTAGCTCAACAGAGAGAGTTGGTATGTGCAACCAATGATAAAGCCTTACGACGTGAATGTCAGAACCGCAACATACCCGTAATACGGGGGCTTACTCTGATGCGTCAACTTACCGGAGAAGGCCTATTGGATATCAAAAGAGCGGTAGAGTGTGCATGGGCGATCCATCACTGCAATAAAACGATCACAGAGGATATCATTCACTGTTTTATTAAAGAATTGAGAAGTAAATAGCTTCTTTACTTGGCACCGTCCTTTTAGCTCAACCTTATATTGTCTTATAAAGCATAATAAATTATGATATCAATACACATAAGGCGGAATGCTGAATGGAATCTTTGGACCAAATCCAAGTTGGCAGCAAAATAAAGGGAATACTTCCCCATGATATACTGACAATAGAATCAGTCAAATGGTACGGGTCAGGTACCCTTCAGATAATCGGGCGTGATTCCACGGGCAAGCTTCGCGAAGAACTTCTCTACACGGACAAAATTGACAAACTAGAATTACTCGAGCGAGGTCGTAGCTGGCCGTTTGATGCTGATGGGAATCTCTTCAAACTTACCTTGGAAGCACTTAGGATCCGTCTAGCCTATCTTTTCGAGCCTTATTTGGCGGTAACGAGCTCAGACATTGAACCGCTGCCCCATCAGATATCAGCTGTCTATGAGACTATGCTCGACCGCCAGCCCCTCCGTTTTCTCTTAGCTGACGATCCTGGAGCCGGTAAGACAATAATGGCCGGCCTGCTGATCAAAGAACTCATGCTTCGTGGAGATGTAGAGCGGTGCCTCATAATAGTCCCGGGGAATCTGGCTGAACAATGGCAGGATGAGCTTGATCAGAAGTTCAACCTCCCATTTGAGATCTTGACCAACGATAAATTGGAATCGTCCCGCACAGGGAACTGGTTTGCCGAGAATGACTTCGTAATTGCACGGCTCGATAAGCTCAGTCGAGATGAAGATCTTCATCCGAAACTGAATTCCGTCGAATGGGACTTGGTAATCTTCGACGAAGCCCACAAACTTTCGGCATCCTTCAGCAGTGGTAGTGAGATCAAATATACAAAGAGATACCGGCTTGCCCAGTTGATTTCCCCGAGAACACGTCATTTCCTCCTTATGACCGCAACACCTCATAATGGTAAAGAAGAGGAGTTTCAACTCTTTATGGCGCTTCTCGACGCTGACCGTTTTGAAGGCAAATTCAGGGACGGGGTTCACAAGGTTGAAGTGGACGATATGATCCGTAGGCTTATAAAAGAGCAGCTCGTTCGTTTCGAC
>CAZXMO010000029.1:0-38107 GCA_964641125.1 uncultured Spirochaetales bacterium | reverse complement strand
AGTTAAATCGACCGTAAACCCTATACCTAATCAAGGGAAGTGTCCATACGGTAACTTTCGGGCATTTCATGAGGCTAATGTCCGGAGACACCCTTGCCGCTCAATCCAGAGCGACGACGCAGTTCTTGCCCCGGTTCTTGCCCAAGAGAAGGGCCGAATCGGCAGTCTTGATCCGCTCCTGGATGTCGTCGGCGAAATCGGCGGAGGCGACGCCGAAGGTCATAGCGAGGTTGAGCTTATTGGAGTCATAGATAAAGTTTTTCTCCTCCACCCGCCGCCGAATCTTCTCCGCGGTATTCACCGCTCCTTCCGTATCGGTCTCGGGGAGGAGGAACAGGAATTCCTCCCCGCCCCAGCGGGAAACGATGTCCTGCTTCCTCAAGAGCTCTTCCATGAGGCGCGAGAGCTCGACTAGAATGTAATCGCCGCAGTCGTGGCCGTAGTTGTCGTTGATATCCTTGAAGTCGTCGATATCGGCGATGATAAAAGAGAAGGGGCGCTTATTCCGCTCCGACCGTGCCTTCTCGTCGTCGATCCGGTGCCGCATAAACCGCCGGTTCGGCAAATCGGTCAGAGGATCGATATTGGCGAGGCGGTAGATTTCTTCCTCGGCTTTTTTACGTTCCGAGATATCCCGAAGAATGTGGAGATAGAATCTATTTCCTGCGTGTTCGAAGACCGAACGGGAAACGTCTAAGGGAACCCGTTTCCCCGCCTTGGTGCTTCCGACCACCTCGAACCGCCGTTCTCCCTCCTCCGGCGAAAAGTCGGGAAAGAGGGTGCTCTTTTGGTTTTCCTCCGGTGCGGCGAGGCCGGCTATATCGAGGCAGAGAAGCTCCTTCCCGTCATAGCCGAAGAGCTCCCGGGCGCTGATATTGGCGTCGAGGATACTTCCTTCACGGTCGGTCAGGAGTATTGCGTCACGAGCGCTGTCGAAGAGATGCCTCGAGAATCCCGGACTGGAGAAGAAATCTCCCGGTTTCATCGGCCGGCCCGTCACTTCAGCTCATCGACGATTCGTCCGATGGCGGGAGCTATCTCTTTGAGGGGCAATACATGATGGATGAATCCGTTTTCGATTGCGACTTTAGGCATACCGAATACCACACTGGTCTCCTGGTCCTGGGCTATTGTCACTCCTCCGGCCTCGGCGATCTTGCCGATCTCCCGAGCGCCGTCCCGGCCCATTCCGGTCATGATCACGGCGAGACTCCCCTTCCCGTAGTGTTTCGCCACCGAACCGAAGAGAACGTCCGCCGAGGGCCGGTGTCCGTTGATCGGATCGGAGCTCGAAAGACGAACGATCCCGGCAAGACGGCGCTTCTCTACCTCCACGTGGTAATTCCCCGGAGCGATAAGGACCCTCCCCGGCTTGAGCAGGTCCTCGTCTTTGGCCTCCGAGACGTCGAGGGGACAGATTCTGTCGAGGCTCTTCGCGAACTCCTCGGTGAACCCGGCGGGCATGTGCTGAACGACGATGATCGGTACCCCGAGGGATGCATCGATCCGTGAAAAGATCTCCCTCAGGGCATTGGGTCCCCCTGTGGAAATCCCCATGGCGATAAGCTCTATGGGGCCGGCTTTGGCGGACACCTCGGGGGGCTCCGGTATCTTGATCTGAGGGGGCACCTCGGCGGGCTTCGGCTTCGGGGGCGCCTTTCCGGCGGACTCGGTGATGATTACACCCTTCTTCTTCCGGTAGTTGAGGCCGTAGGCCCTGATCGCGTTTATGAGGTGCTCACCGACTTTGTGAATATCCTCCGATACGGGGCCGGAGGGTTTCATGATGAAGTCGGAGGCGCCGAGACTCAAAGCCTCCATGGTTATCTTCGCCCCTTTTCTCGCGAGGGAGCTTAAGATTACCACCGGCACATCGATTCCCCGATCCTTCCTCTGTTTGAGAAATTCGATACCGTTCATCTCCGGCATCTCGAGATCGAGGATGATGACATCCGGTTTGAGCTTAGGAATCTTCTGCAGGGCGAACTCTCCGTTCATGGCCTTTCCGGCTACGGTGAGATCTTCCGCATTCTCCACGATCCTGCTTATGAGATTACGCATCAAGGCCGAGTCGTCCACAATGAGAACGGCTATTTTTTCTTTATCCTCCGCCACCTCTTTCCTCGTTACTCGACGAATTTTCTGTAGAGAGTCGCCCATTCGGTCTTGACGAATTCGAACTGTGTCTCCATCCCGAAGAGGGATTCGGAATGCCCTATGAACAGATACGAATGTGTGTTCATTGCATTCCAGAATTGACGTATCACCGCCCTCTGCGCCGCCTCGTCAAAATATATTATCACGTTCCGGCAAAAGACAACATCGAGGTTGCGCTGGCCGCTGTCGAACTTCAAATTGTGATAATCGAATTTGATCATTCCCCGGATCTCATCCTTTATCTGATATCCGTTACCCTTCTTTTCGAAATACTTAGCGAGGTATTTTTCGGGGACTCCGCCTATTCGAGTTTCGGGGTAGAACCCCTCCTTGGCCGTCATAAGCGATTTGAGGCTTAGATCGGAGGCTGTGATGTCCGCAGTAAATCCCGGAGGGAGGAGCTCCTTGAGAACGATGGCCAGGGAGTACGGCTCCTCACCGGTAGAACATCCGGCGCTCCAGAGTTTGATCTTGGTGTTTCCGGTTTTTTTCTTGTGTTCCACCAGCTCGGGTATCACGAAGTATTCGAAAGTCTGGAAGTGGGCCGTATTCCGCCAAAACCGGGTCAGATTCGTCGTTACGCTGTCGAGGAGTATCTTGAGCTCCTCTTCATTCTTCTTGATCAGGGCGTAGTAATCCCCGATGCCGTCCATCTCGGCTTTCTTGAGACGCTCTTTCAATCTGCTTTCAAGGATGGTCCGGTTGGATGCCGAAAAATGAATCCCGCTCTCATCGTAAATGAGCTTTCGGAACCGCTCGAAGTCCTCGTCTGATAAAAATGCCGTCATTATCCTCTAAACTCACGGGAATTGTGGACTAAAGTGTAAGTTTTTGTTTTTCCCCTGTCAACTCGACACCGACACCTGTAAACGAAAGGAAAACGTGCTATAGTTATTAATCGGAATGAAACAGGCAACAACGGAGCTCCGGATCGAGGGGATGACCTTCGACGAGGAGACCCGGCTTCCGGTGGTAATCCTCAAAGAAAAGGACGGCCGAAGGACCCTTCCCGTGTGGATAGGTCCTTCCGAGGCAAGCTCGATTCTCCTGGAAATCGAGAACATAAAAACACCCCGTCCCATGACGCACGACCTCTTCTTTCAGTTCATGCGGAAGCACAAGTTCACTATAAAGAAACTCGTCCTCTCGACAGGCCGGGACGGAAAGATAACGGCGCGCCTCTTCTATGGGCGGGGGGCCTTCCCCTATACCTTAGACGTTCGTCCGAGCGACGGCATCGCCCTATCACTCCGGTCGAAGTCCCCGATCCATGCCACCGAGCCTCTGATCGAGCAGAAACAGAAAACCGTCAGGGCCTACCCCAAGGGGGAGGTTAATCCCGCCGTCGGTGATCATTCTCCGGCACACAAAGATTCCGACGGACTTTTAATGTAGTTAATCATGCAGCTAATCCCGTACCCGCCTCCGGTCCCGGTGATACAGGGCCCCTCCGATAATCGCCGTAAAAGGAGCGACCATCACCAGCCCGAAGCTTCCCACCAGGGTGTGGAGAATCTCCGCTGAAACGTAAGTGATATTGAATATATTCTTCACCGGGGTGCCCTGTGCCATGAAAACCATAAGCAGGGCGGTATATCCTCCGGAGTAAGCCAAAAGGAGGGTCGTCGTCATGGTCCCGATCACCGCTCGGCCGACCGAGAACCCCGATCCGATGAGCTCCTTCGTGGAGAGATTCGGGTTCTTCTCATGGATCTCGTTCATCGAGGCGGATATGTCCATGGCGATGTCCATGACCGCCCCGGATGAAGCGAGAAAGATCCCCGAGAGGAAGATCCGGGTAAGATTCAAATGCCCGTACCCCGAGTACAAGAGAGTCTCCGAGAAGGGGCGAACCGCCCCGTGTACGTCGAAGGCCTTGCCGAACACCAACGAGAGAACACAGGTAGTCACGATGCCGGCGAAGGCCCCGAAGAAGGCCACCGCCCCCTTTCGGTTGAGCCCCGCTATGAGAAAGAGTATTATCGCGGTCAGTACCGTGACGATTCCTAGGCTTAAATATACCGGGTTCCAACCACGGAGGAAGCCGGGAAGGAGTACCTTCCAGATCATTAGCCCGGTAAAGAGGAAAGAAACCACCGCCTTTGCTCCGACCCACCGGGCGTACCCTAAGAGGACCACTACAAAAAGAGCGACTAAAATCAGCTCTATATTGATTCGGTAGTGGTCGATTACCGAGGCAAAACGGATATTCTCACCCGACTCGTCGAGCTCCAGAACGACCAAGGCCGTATCCTCGGGGACGAAGAACTTGTCCAGCTCGAGTTTCCCGATCAGGGTGTTGTACGCGGTGACCTCGGTTCCCTTGAACCTCCCCGACAAGACCCTGGCGGTGACCACCTGGGTGCCGACCTTGATCATTCCGAATCGGTCGACATCAGTATCGTCGGTCTTAAGAATCTTGGAGCGTACCCGAACCGAATTTGTTTCATCGCTATCGAATCCCGTCGGCAGAAAGGCGAGTCCCGCCGTTATCGTTATGAGCACTGCGAGAAATATATAGTCCTTTTTCATGTATACTACCTCATCCTGTCGTTCGATCTCAGGTAAAGAAAGAGGCTGTCCGAAGACAGCCTCCGAATACTGAATTCCCGGTAAATTACTGGGCTACGGCAACCTTGCTGGAGAGCTTCATGGAAGCTACGGTCTTCCAGAAGATGTCGGTGTTGTCGTAGTACCCGTTGAACTGTTCCTGCCCCACTCCGATGGCGAAGGCGGGAACCGGAACCCCCGTATGACTGTAGGAGGTCCAGGCCATTCCCGCCCGCCGGTTCAGAAGGTGGGTGATCTTGACGGTCAGAGGCTCGTATCCGCCGTAGAGCACCGCGGTGCGCTCGTCCTGGGACCGTTCTTTCTTATCCATCATGCTCTGGGCGTAGGCATCTTCGAGCTGCTGCCGCTCGTAGTCGGTCAGGTTGGAGAGTCCGAAATACTTTTCGATCTCGGGCATAATATCGGCGATGGATCCACGGGAGTTGGCCTTCTTGTAGGGACCGAGGATGTAGGTATCGAAATACTCGTAGGAGACCTTCTGCCCCGCGAGAAGGTCGAAAGCGGTGTCGTAACCTGTCCCGGCGAAGCCTAAGGTAAGACCGCCGCACTCGTGGTCGCCGACCACGATGATCAGGGTCTCGTCGGGATGATCATAGTAGAAGTCTACCGCCTCCTGAACCGCCTCGTCGAAGGCCAGGGTGTCATGGATCGAAGCGCCGGCGTCGTTGGCGTGACAGGCCCAGTCGATCTTCCCCCCCTCGACCATCATGAAGAAGCCGTCCGGGTTGTCCAAAAGCTCGATTCCTTTCCGTGTAAACTCCGCGAGGGTTATCTCTTTGTCGGCGTAATTACCCTTCCCTTCGTCGAGTGCGTACATTAGGGCGTCTCCTGTGAATCCCTTGGTATAGGCAAAGGCTTTTTTACCCTTGGTCAGGGACATGAGCTCGCTCTTCGTGTCGGCGAGCTGCCAACCCTTTTCCGTCATAACGTCTAAAACAGTGGGCTTTCCATCAGGGGTCTTGCTCAACCGGCAAATACCGCCGCCGAAGTAATCGAAGTTACTGTTCGCCATCTGAAGGCCGATCTGGTAATACTCGTTCCTACTCGGCGCATGGGCATAGAAGGAGGCGGGGGTGGCGTGGTCGATGTCGACACTCGAGACGATTCCGACTTTCATGCCCGCTTCCTTGGCCATCTCGGCGATGGTTGTGTAGTTTTTGGTCTTGTCCGGATTCATGGCGATGACCCCGATGGCGGTCTTGTATCCGCAGGACATCGCGGTGGCCGAAGCGGCGGACCCGGTGATGAACCTGTCGGCCGCATGGGTGGTGGTAAGACCCGCCGCGGGGAACTTGGAAAAGCTCAGCTTTTCGGGATCGATCTGTCCCTTCTTCGCCGAGCGATACGCCTCGGCCGCGTTGATCTGCGGTACCCCCATACCGTCGCCGATGAACATAAAGACGTACTTAGCCGTCTTTTCCTCTTTCTCCGTCGAGACCGGTGTTTCGGTGGCCCCTTTCTCCTGACTTCCCTCGGCTATAGCGGCGAAGGGAACGATCAGAGCCATGAGGATCATTATAAAAACGATCCTTTTAGTGAAATTCTTCATCTTTCTTCCTCCATAGAAAAAATTTGTAGCCCATTGTCTCTCTTTCCGGTTACCATCTCATTACGATTTGTTTTTTTCTCTGCGAGGAAGCGGTTAGATTTCGGTTTACCGTTAGAAATAGGTTTAGCTCGGTTTATTAAATCCTCGCAAAATGATTGACAACGAAAGGAGCCTGAACTATTGTTGATTTAAACCGACCAGCGAGGGTATTTGGATGGCTTCTTCCCGGGACAACTCCCCTGTCCTTGAAATGAAAAACATTACCAAGCAGTTTCCGAAGGTCCTCGCCAATGACGATATCAGTATTAAATTGAACAAAGGCGAAATACTGTCCCTCCTCGGTGAGAACGGCGCCGGGAAATCGACATTGATGAATATCCTCTACGGTCTCTTCCAGCCTAGCAGCGGCGAAATACTACTCGAGGGAGAGCCCTTGGAGCTCGCGAGCCCCCGGGAGGCCATCGACAAGGGATTGGGGATGGTGCATCAGCACTTCATGCTCGTGGAAACCCTCACCGTTACCGAAAACATCATTCTCGGAAACGAGCCGGGTAAGGGCGGGGTCATCGATTATAAGGAAGCGAAAAAAGAGGTCAAGGAGATATCCGAGAAGTACCACCTGGCCATCAATCCGGACTCGATTATAGAGAACCTTGCGGTGGGTCTGCAGCAGAGAGTGGAGATCCTAAAGGCCCTCTACCGGCGGGCGAAGATCCTTATCCTGGATGAACCGACGGCGGTCCTCACCCCGCAGGAGGTTGACGAGCTCTTCGAAGTCATCCGGGAGCTCCGCGACCGGGGTGTATCGATTATCATCATCACCCACAAGCTCGAGGAGGTCATGGAGATCTCAGACCGGGTTTACGTCCTCCGGCGGGGCAAGCTCGTGGGCGAACGGAAGACCGCTGAGGTCACCAAGAACGACCTCGCCAACCTCATGGTCGGCCGGGAAGTAGTCTTGACCGTCGAAAAAAAGCCGAAGGAGGTAAGCGGCGCTGCCCGCTTCGAACTCGAAGAGATAACCGTGCCCGGCGACAAAGGGGTCGAGGCGATCAAAGACCTCTCCCTCTCCATCCTTCCCGGCGAGATCGTGGGGATCGCCGGAGTCGACGGCAACGGGCAGAGCGAGCTCGCCGAGGCGATCATGGGATTGAGGAAGATCGAAAGAGGCCGGCTCCTGTTCAAAGGAGAAGACTGCTCCCGTCTCTCCACCCGGGAGAGAATCCGGAAGAAGTTTTCCTACGTACCCGCCGACCGGCAGCGGTACGGATTGGTCATGTCCTTCGAGGTGGCGGAGAACTGCGTCATCGGCCAGCATCTGCAGGAGCCCTTCAGCAAGGGGATCAACCTCAATCTTCCGTACATCGAGGAATATTCCGAGAAGCTCGTCGAGGATTTCGATATCCGTACCCCGTCGGTCCACGTACCCGCTTCGAACTTGAGCGGGGGAAATCAGCAAAAGGTGATTTTAGCCCGGGAGTTCTCCCGAAGCCCCGATTTTCTCCTGGTCTCCCAGCCGACACGGGGCTTGGACGTCGGGGCAATCGAGTACATCCACAATCAGATCTTGAGGATGCGGGACGAGGATGTGGCTATCCTTCTCATCTCCCTGGAACTCGAGGAGATTTTCTCCCTCTCCGACCGGATCCTCGTTCTCTACGAGGGGCGGATCGTGGGGGAGTTTAGGCCGGAAAAGACCGACGAAAAGGAAGTCGGCTATTATATGACCGGAGGCAGAGAGGAGACCGAACATGCGGGATAGTGTGCTCAAGTCGATCTTTACGATCCTGATGGTTCTCCTCGCTCTCGCCGGTACCGTCCTGTGGATGGCTTCCTACTTCTGGGGTCTCTTTTTACTCTTAGGCGCCGCCGGGGTGTATATTCTGAGACTCCTGATCATGGAGAACAAGGATAAGGTCAAAGAACGTATTTCCTCCTTCGGGGGGAACCTCCTTATTCCTATAGTAGGTATTGTCACCGCCATCATCATCGGCGCGATCATCATGGCGGTGACCGGGTACAACCCCCTCGAGGCTTACCGGGCCCTTTTCTACGGGGGATTCGTCCGGAACTGGCACGTATCCATTCTGAACGCCACCCCCCTCATTTTCACCGGTCTTTCGGTGGCCTTCGCATTCAAGGCGGGACTCTTCAATATCGGCGCCGAAGGGCAGTACTACGTCGGTGCCATAGCCGCCACCTTCCTAGGGATCTACCTCAAACTCCCGGGGATCTTAGCGCTTCCGCTGATCTTTCTGGTCTCGGGAGCGGTCGCGGGGATGTACAACTATGTTCCCGCGGTCTTAAAGGTCCGGACCGGGGCCCACGAGGTCATTACCACCATGATGCTCGCTCATGTGGCAAGGTACATGTCTTCGGTGTTCATCAAGGGATTCGGAGGAGATCCCTCCACCTCCTCCCACCCCTACGTCACCTGGGAAATCCTGGAAAACAATTTCCTTCCCCGGTTCAAGGCATTTCTCCCGCAGGCGAACTACCGGGTCCATATCGGGATCCTCATCGGGATCGTCATGGCCCTGTTCGTATACTACATCCTCTTCTACACCAAGTTCGGATTCGAGATCCGCGCGGTGGGAGAAAATCCCTTAGCCGCCAGGACCCAGGGGATATCGACCTCTACGAACATCTACCGGGCCCTCCTGTTCGCCGGATTCCTCTCCGGCCTCGCCGGGGTAAGCCAAGTTACGGGTCTCGATCATAAGCTCTTCGAAAACCTCTCCGCGGGATACGGGTGGAACGGTATCTCCGTGGCCCTTTTGGCCTCGAATCATCCCATCGGAGTAATCTTCACCTCTATTCTGTGGGGAGGGCTCGATGCCGGGGGGCAGTATATGGCGAGGACCGTGCAGACGCCGAACTCCATCGTCGAGATCATCAAGGGGATCATCCTCTTCCTGGTGGTTGCCCGGTACATCTACACGTCCCTCGGGAACAGACTGAGAAGGAAAAAGATATGAGCGGCTTTTTTTCGATAGTCAACGCCGACCTCCTCTTCGCGATGGTCCGTCTCGCGACCCCCATCGCCTTGGCCGGAATCGGGGCGGTGATCTGCGAGCGGTCGGGAATCGTCAACATAGCCTTAGAGGGGATCATGATAATAGGCGCCTTCTTCGCGGTGGTAGGCGCTCACTTTACAGGAAGCCCCTGGGTGGGTCTCTTAACGGGTGTCGCCGCGGGGGGGCTCTTTTCCCTGATCCACGCGGCGGCGACCATCACCTTCCACCTGGACCACGTGGTCTCGGGAGCGGTGCTCAATATATTGAGCTTCGGTATCGTCGCGTTCCTGATGGTCCTCATCTTCGGGCACCCCGGGACAACCGATTCGATCCCTAAGGGGCTCGCCGAATACCGCCTGGTAATCCCCCTGCTATCCCGGATACCAATTATCGGAAAGGTCCTTTTCGCCCAGACCCCCATCGTTTATATGTCCATAGTCCTCGTTTTTGTCTTTGCCTTCATCATGAAACGGACCAAGCTCGGGCTCCACATCAAGGCGGCCGGAGAGCATCCTCTCGCTTTAGAGACCATCGGAATCTCGGTCTATAAGATCCGGTATCTCGCCGTTTTCATCTCGGGACTGATGGCGGGACTGGGCGGAGCGTATCTTTCCATCGAAAACAACGTGAGCTTTACCGAGGGGATGACCAACGGGCGCGGGTTCATCGCCATAGCCGCCAATATATCCGGGGGATGGAACGCGGTCGGGGCGTACATCGCGTCGCTGTTCTTCGGGTTCGCCGACGCCCTGCAGGTCCGCTTCCAAGTGATCAAGATAATAAACATCCCCCCGGAGGTGTTTATCATCTTTCCCTACGTGGCCACGGTCATCGCGGTGGCCGGTCTCGTTCGCCGTTCACGACCCCCGAAGGCATTAGGGACCGACTTTATGATCGAACGGCAGGAGAAGTAGTGGAGATAAACAGATGAATCGGGGAATATCCTTGGAAATACAACCCGTTTTCTAGTACACTTGAATTAAGAAAAAACAATAATAAAGGAGAAAAAGATGAACAAAAACGTACGAATCGTCTCGATGATTCTCATCGTGGTCATGACGATTTCCGTCTTAGCCCTTGTCGGCTGTAAGAAGGAAGAAAAAGCCGCGCCGAAGACGGAAGAAGCCATGGTCGAAGAGGAACCCCGCCTCGTGGCCATGGCCACCGATGTGGGAGGGCTCGGCGACAAGTCATTCAACGACGGAGCCTGGGCCGGACTGCAGCGGGCGGAAGAGGAATTGGATAATGTGGAAGCCCGGGTCGTCGAATCGAACCAGATGACCGACTACGTCCCCAACCTGTCCGGTTTGGCCGAAGACGGCGCCGAGATTGTCTTCGCAGTGGGCTTTCTCATGGCCGAAGCCATGGTCGAGGTAGCGGAAATGAATCCGGAAACCTACTTCGCGGGCATCGATATCGGTCTCGATCCGGAAACCGCTCCTGATAACGCATTGGGAATCCTCTTCAAGGAACAGGAAGCGGGGTTCTTAGCCGGAGTAGTCGCGGGACTCCTTACCAAGGAATATGCCGACGTCAGCGACAAACTCAACGACGACAACGTTGTGGGCATGGTCCTCGGAATGGACATTCCCCCGGTCGAGCGGTACCAGGCGGGTTTCTACGCCGGCGTCAAGTCGGTCAATCCCGACTGTAAGGTCCTCTCGGTGGTAACCGGAGTCTTCGACGACACCGCCAAGGGTAAGGAAGCGGCCATCGCCATGATCGACCAGGGCGCAGACATTATCTTTCAGGTTGCGGGTCTTACCGGAGTCGGATCGATCAACGCCGCCAAGGAAGCGGGAGTCGCCGCCATGGGTGTCGACGTCGATCAGAACGCGGTCGCCCCTGAAACGATTATCACCTCCGCGGAGAAGAAGATCACCAACGCCACCTTCATGACCATCCAGGATGCCCTCGCCGGCACCTTAGAGGGGGGCAGGAACATCACCCTCGGAATCAACGAGAACGCCATCGGCATCTCTCCCTTCCATGCATGGGACGATGTCATACCGCAGGCGGTGAAGGACGCCGTCGAGGAAGCAAAGGAAGCCATCCAGTCCGGAGCGGAAGTAGTTCCCGCAACCCGGGCGGCCGCGGGCTACGAGGGCTAACCCCCTTTAGTCCGACGCACCGGTACACCGTCACCCCGGCATCCGCCGGGGTGTTTTTTTCGCATTGACAGAACGGGCCGAACCGGTACAATAAGCACCTATGAATTTGGTATGTTTGGACCTCGAAGGGGTTTTAGTCCCCGAAATTTGGATC
Organism: uncultured Spirochaetales bacterium; assembly: GCA_964641125.1. Classification (GTDB taxonomy): domain Bacteria; phylum Spirochaetota; class Spirochaetia; order SPDA01; family CAZSGZ01; genus JBKHAJ01. The sequence continues at coordinate 26,548 of CAZXMO010000029.1, read as the reverse complement.
AATGTGGCCCTCGAGACCGGCATCGAGGAGCTCAAGCTCACCACTCGGGACATCTCCGACTACGATGTTCTCATGCGCCGGCGCCTCGATATCCTCTCCGAGAACGATTTGAAGCTCCCCGATATCCAAACGGTCATAGCCGGGATGGATCCCCTCGACGAGGCGGCATCGTTCCTGGACACCCTCCGCTCCCGCACCCAGGTCATACTCCTGTCCGACACCTTTACCCAATTCGCCGGGCCGCTGATGGAAAAATTGGGGTTCCCCACCCTCTTCTGTAACTCCCTCGTGGTAGACCCGGAGGGGAGGGTCACCGATTACATCCTTAGGCAGAAGGACGGTAAAAAGAAGGCGGTGGAAGCGATGAAGTCGCTCGGTTTTCGCGTCATCGCCGCCGGGGACAGCTACAACGACGCGACGATGCTCCAGGCCGCGGATGCGGGAATCTTCTTTCGCGCCCCCGACAAGATCAAGGAGGAGTTCCCCGGATTTCCGTGCGTCGAGACCCACGCGGACCTCCTAGGAGAAATCGAAAAACTCATTTGACAAACCCTGAGTCTCGGCTACAATTATTTATGTGAGTCCGTTTAAAACGTCATTCCGGCCTACACCGGGAACGGCGAAAAAAGTCCTCCTCCCTCTCATAGGAGCGGCCCTCCTCCTGACTGTAAGCGGCTGCGGACTCAGGAGGTCCGATACCTTCACCCAGGGGGAGATCGAGACCCGTATCCGGGACATCCTCGCCCTCCCCACCTACGAGCACGTCTACCGGGACGTGGTCTACGCCTCCCAGGAAACCCGCCTTTTCAACAGGATAATGCTCCGGGAAAACCGGACCCTCTTCTCGGTGGAGATCATCGTCCAGGCGGGGCTCGACCTGTCCCGGGGATTCGATCTCGAAATTCCCGAATCGGGGACGGCGGTGGTCTCCCTGCCCGGCGCGGAAATACTGAAGATCGACGCGGACGAACGGACTATTCACCAGTACTTTTCCAAGGAGAGAGGGGGAGATATCGAGCGCCTCGCCTACTACGACGAAATCGACGCCAAGAAAACGTTCCTTCGGGAGGACGCGGTATCCCGGGGGATACTGACCCGGGCCGACGAGAATGCCCGAACGCTCATCCGGAATCTCCTCGAGTTCGCGGGCTTCGAGGCGGTCCTCTTCCAGATGATTCCGGGAGGAACTATCCAAACGCAGCCCGGGGAGGCCGCCGATGGCTGAACAAAAAACGAAGAAGCCCAAAAAAAAGCGGAAGCGGCGGATCCGGCCCCGATTCTTCGTGTGGCTGATCCTCGCCGTTCTGCTAGTTGCCGCGTTTTTCATCTTCCTAGTCTCGCCGCTCCTCGATCTCGATCTGCGGAATCTCGTTCTCCGGAGGACCACCGAATCGGTGAGCATAGCGGTCCTCCAGGAGACCCGGGACGTCTTGAGCTTTCAGACCGTCGAATACGTGTACAAGGCGGTATTTCCCTACGATTTCGTGGAGCCGGATTACGACTGGAGGGGGCTCTTGAACAAGGCCGCAACCGACACGGAACTGACCGAGGTCGAGCTCGAGCATTTGGATTTCTACACCTTCTGCAGGGACTTAGGCATCCGGCTTCTCACCGACCGGTACGAGTTCGTCGTCATAACGGCGGTCATCAGGGCGGGGTTCGATCTGTCGGGGACCGCTTTCGAAAATCCCGCGTCCGCGGGGGGTATAACCGAGTACGTAGCCTACGACGAGGATGCCCGCCGCCTCGAGCTGAGGCTTCCCGAGCCGGTCATCGTCGACTTTATCATCGAAGACGAAACCAGCGAGGCCTATCCCTATCCCGATATCGCCATGGGCCCGGACAAATGGAAACGGCTTACCGACTACGCCGAAGAGCGTATCCGGAGCAGGGTAATCGACGAGGGGATCCTGGAACTGGCTGAAGACAGAGGCCGTGAATTCTTAGAGAGGATCTTCCTCGCTCCCGACACCGGGATCGAGGAGATTGTATTTCCGGATTAAAGGAGACGGCACAATGAAATCACTAACAAAAGAACTCTGGTACAATACGAAGCACCGCTTCGAGCTCATCAATATTACTCCGACTATAGCCGACCTCGTGGAAAAGAGCGGAATCCGGGAGGGGTTCTGTCTGGTCAACGCCATGCACATCACCGCGAGTGTCTTCATCAACGACGATGAATCGGGGCTGCATCAGGATTACATCGATTGGCTCGAGCGGCTTGCTCCCCACGAGCCGGTCTCTCAGTACCGCCACAACGGTTTCGAAGACAACGCCGACGCCCACATGAAGCGGCAGGTCATGGGCCGGGAAGTGACGGTGGCGATTACCGAGGGGAAGCTCCATTTCGGCCCCTGGGAACAGATTTTTTACGGGGAATTCGACGGAAAGAGAAAAAAAAGGGTCCTAGTCAAGATCATCGGAGAATAACACTACAAGGAGTCAGCTATGATCACTGTAGAAGTCGACGCGGGAATATGCGGTAAAAAGGTCACCATCAAGGCCGTATCCGAAGATATGCAGACGGCGCAACTGGATATCACCAGCGACTGCCCTCACATAAGGGAAATGGCCAAGGAACTTCCCGAGATAAACGCCATGGAAGAGGCCTTCGGGAGTATCGGCGAAACCCGGGTCTTCCGGGTCGCCCGGGAACACTGCGAACATGCCGCGTGTCCGGTTCCTACGGCAATCATCAAGGCGGCCGAAGCGGCCTGCGGTCTTGCCCTCCCGAAGAACGTGTCGATAAAGATTAACAAAGATTGACCGGCCGCGTCGTCAGCTCCGCCCACGGTCAGAGATAGGGTTCGACGTAAGAGAGAAAATCGGAATACTCCCTTTCCAGCTCCGGTATCAAGGACTTTACCGTCTCGATCTCTCCCTCCCGTGAGGCGTCTTCGAGCTCCTTGGCCTTATCGCCGAGCCTGCGGACCTCGAGATTCCAGGAGCCCCCCTTTATGGAATGCGCCTCCCCGCGGAGGCTCTCCAGGTCTTGCCGCTCAAGAGCGTCCCGTATCCTCGGCAGCTGCCCCTCCACCTTGTCGATGAAGGAATGAAGTACCCTAGTGACCACATCCTCCTTCCCCATAAAGGTTTCCACGGCCGTCTCGTAGTCGAAGATGTCCCCGTTGCCCTCGGCGGACGCGCCGGAAGGCGCAGCCGTTTGGACCGATTTGTCGCTTACCGCGCCTATCCATTTATCGAGAAGGGGAAGGATATCCTGCTTCTTGAAAGGCTTAATGAGGAGGTCGTCCATGCCCGCCTCGGCGCACCGGTCCCGTTCTTCTTTGACGGCGGAGGCGGTCGCCGCGATAATAGGGGTAGTGACCCCCAGGCTGCGGATCTCTCGAGTAGCTTCGTAGCCGTTCTTCTCCGGCATCTGCACGTCCATGAAGATGACCGCGAAATCGTGCTTCTTGACCATGTCCACGGCAACACTGCCGTTTTCCGCGACCATTACATCATATCCGATTCCCTCGAGGATCGTCTTGAAAAGCTGCTGATTGACCTCGTGATCCTCGGCTATGAGGATGACCCCGCACCGCTCCTCCTCAGCCGGTTCGAGCTCGCCGACAAGCTCCAGCTCTTCCACCGGCACCAAATCGACATCGGTGGAAAATACCCGCGCCAGGGTATCGTAGAAAGAGCGCTTTTTGAGAGGTTTGGTGAGATAGCCGTCGAACCAGTGCAGGAGCTTCATCTTTGCCTCATCGCCGCTCTTTCCGGCGGGACTCATCAGAAGAAGCTTCGTGGAATTGATGTCCTTATCCGCGTTTATCTCGCTCGCGAGCTGCCAGCCGTCCATCTTGACCATCAAGAGATCGATCAGACAGGCGTCGAAGGGCTTTCCCCGGGCCGCGGCATCCCTCAAAACCGCCAAGGCGTCGGGACCGTTGGACACCGCTTCCGCATCGTAGTCCCACTCTTCCAGGCAGCTTACCTCGGTTTGCCGGGAAGCCTCGTTGTCGTCTACCACGAGTACCGAGCGGCCGACCGCCTCTTCGGGAAGCGGCGGGAAGGTGCTCTCTTCTTCTCCCCTGCCCAGCCGAGCGGTAAACCAGAAGGCGGAACCGCGCCCCTCCTCACTTTCCACGCCGATATTCCCCCGCATCAGGCCGGCGAGATTCTGGGAAATGGACAAACCCAGACCCGTCCCCCCGTACTTGCGGGTCGTGGAGTCATCGATTTGGGAAAAGGCCTTGAACAGCTTGTCGAGCTTGCTCCCGGGTATTCCGATGCCGGTATCCCGTACGGTAAACTTGAGGAGCATCTCACCGGGGAGATCTTCTTCCCTATCGACTCGAACCTCTATCTCCCCCTTACGGGTAAACTTGATGGCGTTGTTGAAGAGGTTGACGATGATCTGCCGGAGCCTGACGGGGTCCCCAATCGCGCAGACCGGGACTTCCGGGTCTATTCTCAAGACTACCTCGAGGCCTTTCTTATGTGCCTCCAGGGATACCAGGTCCAAAGCATCCTCCACCATCGAATACAGATCGAACTCGATCTTCTCCAGGCTCAACTTGCCCGCCTCGATTTTCGAAAAATCGAGAATGTCGTTTATGAGGCTCAACAAAACATCCGCCGCAAAGCGGACCTGCTCGGCGTACTCCTGCTGCTCTACATCGAGGGAAGTTTCCAGGAGAAGCTCGTTCATCCCGATAATGGTGTGAATAGGGGTCCGGATTTCGTGGCTCATGTTGGCGAGAAAATCGGACTTGATACGTGTCGATTTTTCGGCGGCCTCTTTAGCCGACTTGAGGAGATGCTGAACGTTCTTCTGCTCGGTAACGTCGCTTATGATTCCGAAGACGAACTGCTTTTCTCCGTAGGTTTCACGCTGCAAAGAGAGATCGATCGACCAATGTTGTGAATCGTCGTTCCACTTTCGCGCTTCGTTAACCGTGTGGTTAATATCTCCCCGGGACAACCGCTCGTATTCTTCGACAAAGGTTTTTCGATCCTCGAAATGGAGGCAGTCGTAGAAATAATTCTCGGATACCTCGCTTTCAGCGAGTCCGGACATGGACAGAAACGCACGGTTCGCGAAGAGCAGCCTGCTGTTCCGCCCTAAAACCACCATCCCGGTGTAGGCGTTTTTGAACATCTCTTTGAACAGACTGCTGTTTTCCATGGCTAAAAATTCGTGCTCAAGACCTCGACAGCTTTCTTCATCAAGCTCTCCGGCTTCAAGGGCTTGATGAGATAGCTGTTTATCCCGTAACTCACCGCCTTCACGACCGTCTCCTTCCGCGAGAGGGCCGAGAAGACGATAATCGGCAGATCGTAACCCTTGTCGTTGACGTACTGGAGGACTTGAAAGCCGTTCATCTCCGGCATCATCAAATCGAGAAAAATCAGTGAGAAGGTGTGATTCGGCAGGTCCTCGACGAACTGCTTTCCGTTCTCGTATACCACAATGTTCCACCCGGTTTCTCCGAACACCGTTTTAATGAGCTCTTGGATAACGATATCGTCATCCACAACAGCCACGGTCATATCTCCCTTGAGCTTTTCGTATTCCTCCTCGCCGGACTCGACCCGCGGGGAATCGAACCGCATCTGAAAGGACTCCTCCGCTTCCTTTTTCGGGGCGGTGGTCTTGAGAAGCCGGTCATGGACAACCTCATCGTGGGCGAAGTCGTCGGGTTTCAGCCCCAGAAGGTCGTCCATGGCGTCGCCGAGATTCGAGGCCGCCTCGATACCCGCGAATTCGTTATGTGTCTTTAAGAAATCCTTCACGAAATCGGAGGTGGTGAGGACCTTTACAAACCTGTTCTTGGTTCCGCTCTGTTCTATCAGGGTTTCAAAGAGAAAGGTGAGCTTGTCCGAATCCTTCCCGCTCAATTGGAGATTCGACATCATTATAAGGATCTTCGGAATATTCACCTCATATATGTTGAGAAGCTCGGTGATCTTGTATTTGAGCAGCTCGATTTTCTCCCGGTTCAACCCTTGAGCAACCTCTACGAAGAGGATCTCGTCATTGAAGTGGGCTTCGATAATGCATGGGGTTTCATCGATCTCCACCTCTACGTTCAGAAGCTTACCGACCGTATGGATAAAGCTATCCATCTTGATGGGTTTCGAAAAAATCTTTTTGACGTTGAATTGGGCGAGTTTGACCAGATGGCTCTTGTCGATCTTGGCGGCCAGGAGAATTACCGGAACTTCGGCGGTGTTACGGTTCTCCTGCTTCTCCTTCAAGAGCTCCATGCTGCTCTTCCGGGAGAGCATGTAATCCATCACGAGAAGATCGGGCAGCTCACCCCTGAGCTTGATGCTCCCGTCTAGACCGTTCATACCCTGAACGACTTCGAATCCGCTTTCTTCGAGCTTACTCGAGAGGTAGTCCCTCACGAGGCGGGATTCATCGACTATGAGTATCTTCTTCATTCTCTCCCCCGTACTAGTAAAAATTTATCGCCCGTAAATTGCAAGCATTTTTTTACCGATTCACGAGAAAAGAGGATTACAAGAGATCTAAATCTATTTCTCCCGCGGTAATCGGCATCTGGATTCCCCAGTTTTCGAGAACCGAAGGATGTATCTCTCCAAAATATCCCGCGGGCTCCCCCTTCGATACGATCTCGGCGCACCGGCCGGGTATAAAACGGGGATCCTCGAGCTCTCTCAAGGCATACTCCCGATTCAGGTAGAAAAAGATCGCCGAAACCTGAGAGGATATCTCGTTGAAACCGGCGTCTTTCGAGGCGCTCATGAAGCCGAGATAATTCTTAGTCCGTGTTCCATAGTTTTCTCGCGAATCGAGGTAGGCTACCTTTCCCACCTCGAAAATGTGATGGGGATACACCGCGTTCCCTGAAACAGCTTCCGAGTTCAGGAGACACGGGAGAATGGAGTCCCTCACATACTCGTAGTTCTCGGTCATCGGGTTGGCAATTCGGATGATATTCTCCCCGGTTCGATTCATCCGGGTAATATAGTCCCGTCCGGAACCTAGGTAGTTATATACCATCTCTTGGAAGCCGAGGCCCACCATTATGTCCTTTACCTCCCGAGCGAATTCCTCCTCGAGGCTCAAACGGCCCACGGTAAATTCTTCGGGAAGCACCGGCTCGAAACTGTCCATTCCCCTTCCGATCATCACGTCCTCGAGGACATCCACCGGGTGGAGGAAATCGTTCCGATAGGGCGGGGGAAAAGCGGTTATACCGTCTTCGGATTCCTCGACCGTCGATCCTACCCGGCGCACCGCGTCGGCGATCTCCCCTACGCTCAAATCGGTCCCGAGCATCTTATTGGCGAAGGCGGCGTCTAAGCGGACCGGCGCCTGGAAGTAGTAGGGAAAGACAACCGTGGAACCGAGCTCCGACTCGTAGGGAAACTCCACCTGCACCGGAAGGATCTCGTATCCGGCGTCGGCGAGATCGCAGGCGACAATGGAGGCGGCAAGGGTCAGCACCTTGATGTCGGTGCCGGTCATCTCGATGAAGAGCTCCTCGTCTCCCTCTTCGACCGCGCCTATCCTATCGCTGTTTATGACCGGGGGAAAGCTCAACACCTCACCGTCGGCGTCGGTCAAGAAGGGAAACCGCTCGAACTGGGAAACAATCCCTCCGAACTCCACTCCTTTGGGGTGCTTTTCACAGATCTCCCGGAGACTGAGTTTCTCCTCCATCCCTAAGGGGACGAACCGGGTCGCGTCGGGGTCCACGGCGGTATAGCGGACCGGATACTTGATCAGGTCGCTCCGGTAGACCCCCATGGCTACCGCTTTACGCTTCTGCCCGTAGTTCCAGCAGAGCTTCTCCTGCGTCTGGATAAGGTCTTTGAGCGTCGCATCGTCGATGGGTTTTCCCGTAACGGCGAAGGCGGTTATGTAGGGACGGATATCCTCGAGATTTTCGTCGACCACCACCCGCCGGTGACCGGCTTCTTTGGTTTCCTTTCCGGTCGAAAAAAAATCGTATTCGAAGGCCTTCCCCCCTCGGTAACTCTTCAGCTGCCTCCCCAAACCCGCGGTGGACCACAGGTCCGGACGGTTGGTATCGTTGAGCTCCACCTTGAGGACCCCTTCCCGAAAATCGTAGCCGTCGAGCTCCGCCTTCGCGGAGGGAAAAACCGTTTCCAGGTCCTCCACGGGGAGTTTTTCGCCGATATATGATTCCAGGATCGCTTCGATTACTTCTATCTTGGGCATCGCTTATCTCCTTTTCCGCAGCCTGACGTGCTCGATGTCCGGGGTAAAGAGCTCCCTGAGATCGTTAAGCCCCAACGACATCAAGGCCATCCGGTCGATCCCGAGTCCCCAGGCGAGGACGGGAACTTTTATCCCCAACGGCTCGGTCACCTCCGGCCGGAATATCCCCGAACCTCCCAGCTCGAACCAGCCTAAGGTGGGGTGCTTGATATGGACCTCCACCGAGGGCTCGGTAAAGGGGAAGTATCCGGGAACGTACATGACCTCTTCGGCCCCGGCCACCTCCTCGGCGAACATCTTCAAAAGGCCTAAGAGGGTCCGAAGATTGACCTCTTCGCCTAAGACGATACCCTCGGTCTGGTAGAAGTCGGACAGGTGGGTAGCATCCACCTGGTCGTACCGGAAGCACCGGGCGATACCGAAGTACTTGCCCGGAATTTCCGCCTTAGGTAATTGCTTAGCACTCAACACAGTCCCCTGGCTCCGGAGTATCAGCCTCCGGGTAAAATCCCGGTCGAAGCCGTACTCCCACCCTCTGCTGCCGGTTTCCCATCCGTCCTCGTGGGCGGCGGCGACCTGGTCGAGGTAGGGCTGCTCGATCTCTTTTGCGTGGGTCGGGGTGTCGAGGTAGTAAACGTCGTGGATATCCCTGGCGCTGTGGAACTGCGGCATGAACAGTGCGTCGGAGTTCCAGAACTCGGTCTCCACCACGGGGCCGTCGAACTCCTCGAAGCCCAAGGACACCAGCTTGTCCTTGACCGATTCGAGGTACTGGGCGTAGGGGTTCTTCCGGCCCATCAGGACCCGGGAGGGGGGAGTATGAATATTGTACTCCCGAAAGGACGCTTTCTTCCATGAGCCGTCGGCGAGCATCTCCGGAGTGAGCCGGCCGATCTCCTCACCGGTCACCCCTTCGGCCTCGAGGATCTCCTCTGCCTCGCCGCCTAAGGGAGTCATTACGTAGGTAATCTCTTCACGCTCCACGGTGCGGAAGGGGGCCCCGGAGGCGCCGCGCTTTTTACTGATACCCCCGATCGCCTCTTTTTCCTCCTCGGTCAAGGAAGACTCGTTGAGGATTTCCGCTTCCGCCGCGCGGTCCAGGATATTTCGGACGGTTTCCATCCTCGGGGAGGGTCCTTCCGCCGCGGTGGTCACCTTCTTGTCGGGCCCCATGGTCAGGATTTTCTCCTTGGAGAGCAGGCCGAAGGCGCTGCCGGTGTCTTTGTTCTCGAGGCCTAACGCCTCTGAGAGCTCCGGCATGGCGGCGGCCCCTTCACTTCGAACATATTCGAAGATCCGCTCTTCCGGGGTCCCCTTCTCGGCGTACTCCCTTCCCAAATCGGTCAATTCGTAGAAGGTACGGGCGGTACGGTCCTTTTCCTCTATATACCCCTTTCCGGCGAGCCAGGAAAAGGCTTGATTGCACTGTCCGAGGTTAAACCCGAGCTCGTCCATGACCCGCGCCGCGGTTATCTCCTCGCCGAGACGGACACGGCGGAGTATCCGGACCTCTAAGGGGTGCAGGCTCTTTACATCGACATTCATATCACATTACTCCCAATCAGTTGCTGCGCCAGCGCCTGAACGAACAGGCCGACATCGCTTACGATACCCACCGTCTGGCTCGACCCGCGGTCCGACAGCTTTGTGACCACCGCCGGATTGATGTCGACGCACACCGTCTTGACCCAGGAGGGGAGCATGTTCCCCGTCCCGATGGAATGAAGCATCGAACTGAGCATAACGACCATCTCCGTACCGCGGATTATCCGGGCATAAGCCTCCTGAGCACGAATCATATCGTTTTCGGTTTCCGGAAGCGGTCCATCGTCACGAATGGACCCGGCTAGACAATAGGGTATATTCGATACGATTGTTTCATACATGATCCCGTTTTGTAAATCCCCGGCCTCGACGGCGGCCTTCATGGATCCGTGTTTTCGGATCCGGTTGATCGCCCGCATATGGTTCTTGTGACCCTGATGGGTCGGTCTTCCGGTAGCGAGCTCCACCCCCAGGGAAGTCCCGTAGAACTCCGATTCGATATCGTGCACCGCCAGGGCGTTTCCCGAGAGAAGCCCTTGAAAGTACCCTTCCCGGAGGAGGGCGGCGAAGTGTCTGCCGCTCCCGGTGTGGACGACAACGGGGCCGGCGACGACCACCACCTTCTTTCCCTCGTCCCGGAGGCGCCGCAACTCTTCGGCTATACCGGAGACTGCTATGGCGACCCCCCGTTCGCTGCTTACGGTATTCTCCATGAATCCGAAGACATCGGTCTGCCGCTTGCGCTCGGGGGGAAAGACCCTAACACTCTCTCCGGAGCAGACGATCATATCCCCCGACTTTACGTCCCGGACCTTCTTACATTCCGCGGCACCGTCGGAAACGACGATCACCCCGTCCATCCGCTGATCAGCCACGGAAATCCACCTGCCCCCGGAGTAGACCTCGGTCCGGTGGTTGGTGGTAGAATAAAAATCCTCGGGCACCGTCCCGTCCTTTTCGGAGGGTTTCAGGACGGCCTCGCTCACCTGTTTCTCGTAGCATCCCTGCTGTACGAGCTTTCTCGACAGGGCGTCGAGGCTCCCTTCGCTCCCGCAGATTACGTCTATTTCGAGATGCGAGGGATTTACGTTGGTCTTTCCCACCGTGAACTCGACTATCTCGTAGTCGGCACCTTCTTCGACGATGAGGTTGAGGATGGTGGCGATGATTCCCGAATCGATCAAATGTCCTGAAGCGACGAATCGTCTCTTTACAGTTTCTTCCATATACCTGAGTTATACCCGGTTCCCCGGGGAACAATCAATATTGAAACATTCCTCTCTTACGTACTACTCTGCCCTATGCGCTTTCCCTTGCCCCACGACCCCCGGCCGCGGACCGGGGTGATAATCCTCGCCGTCTCCCTCCTCGGGGTGATGGTTTTTATCCTCGGTCCCTTCGGGACCGAAATCGAAGGGCGGGGCCCCATGGATTATCTCTTCGCGGCCCTGATTGCCGCCCACGCCGGTTGGGGAACGATACTCGCGGCCGGGCGGCGGGGGGGGACCTACCATGCTTTTTTCCGGGCTCCTGAAATCCTCTTCGCGGCGGGATTCATCCTCTTCCTCTTCTCCTACATCTACGCGTCGAACGCCAACATGGACTACGTCCAGCGCTTCGCCGCGTCGAGGGGGAACCTCTACCTCGCTCCCGACTCGAGGATCGAACGGCTGAACAGCTTAGCGCGTTTCCTTCCCTTCCTCCTCCTCGACGCCTCGGTCATCATCATAGTCAGGCTGCGGCGGCGGTCCCTCTTCGTCCGGGAGTCGGGGACCGCGGGCCTCGGAGAAATGTGGGGACTGGGCTTGAGCCTATTCTCGGCATTTCTCTACGTTATCTCCCTGCCGTCCTTCCTATTCCTCGAGGGGATTCCGCTCCTCGCCTGGGTATGTATGGTTCCGGTCCTCTACGCGGTTTTTACCAACGGACGGTTCTGGGGGGCCTTCTACGGCGTCTTCTTCGGGGTTGTCCAGACGATGCTCGCCAATTATTGGCTCGGCACCTTCAGCCTGGTCTCGCTGCAGTTCATTACGGTGTACTATCTGGTCCTGTACATCTTCTTTATGACCCTCTTCGTCTATCTCCTCCCGCGCTCCCTCTTTCCGGCCGCGGTATTCGTCCCCGCGGCGTGGGTCCTTTTCGATTTCCTGAGGTCCCTCGCCTTCATGGGCTATCCCTGGGCCATGCTCGGGGTCTCTCAATATCCGGTTCTGCCCCTGATCCAGACGGCCTCGGTAACCGGAATTTGGGGGATAAGCTTCCTCGTCTACGGGGGCAACGCCCTCATCGCTTCCTTCACCGCGTACAGGGGCTCGCCCGAGGAGGTTAAGCGAGGCTTGATCGGCTTTACGGCGGTCCTAGCGGTGGTATTTGCCGGAGGCGCCGTAACCCTTGTCTCCGGGAGCACCGCGGACGGTGCCGTCTCCGGAGAGCGGACCGCCCGGGTGGCCCTGGTTCAGCAGAACACCGACCCTCGGAAAAACGACTATAGGGAAGGACTCAACGCCCTGATCCGGCTCACCGACCTCGCCCTCCCGGCGGACCCGGACCTGGTCGCCTGGTCGGAGACCGCCTTCGTGCCGAACATCCGCAGGTGGGGAAGCATGGATGCGGGGACCAATCAGTACACCCGGCTCGTCCACGAGCTTCTCGAATATCTTAGGGGAATCGATACGTGGCTCTTGACCGGCAACGACGACTACACCATCGGGAACGATGAAACCGGCGAGGAGGTCCGGCACGACTTCAACGCCGCCGTCCTCTTCGACGAGGAGGGAAAGCGGATGGAGACCTATCACAAGGTCCATCTCGTCCCCTTTACCGAGTTCTTTCCCTTCCGGGAGCAGCTCCCCCGGATGTACGAGCTGCTCCTCAATTTCGACGTCCATCTGTGGACCCCGGGAAATGAACGGGTCGTCTTCGAGCACCCGGAGTTTACTTTTTCCACCCCTATCTGCTTCGAGGACAGCTTTCCCCGGGACGTGCGTGCCTTTGTCCGGGAGGGGGCCGAGGTGATCCTCAATCTGTCCAACGATTTCTGGTCGTTGACCGAGGTAGAGGCGAAACAGCACTTCGTCAACTCCCTATTCCGGTCGGTGGAGAACCGGCGTCCCTTTCTCCGTTCCACCGCATCGGGGGTTACGGCCCACGTGGACAGGTACGGGCGGATAATCGAAACCCTTCCCTACTACGAGGAAGGGGTCCTTATCGCCGATATTTCCCTGCCCGATCCGGCGCCGACTACTCTCTACACCCGCTTCGGGGATTGGTTCCCTTATCTCTGCGCCGGTATCGTTCTCCTCTTAGGGGCGTGGAGCGCTGTCCGGCGGGAAGACCGAAGAAAGTCAAAAATACAACGGAGGTTGTCATGAAGAAAATAGTCCTGTTCGCGTTCAATGGAGAGCCGATGTGTTTCGTCCATGCTCTTCTTACGGCTCTCGACATGAACGAGCGGAAATACGACGTCAAGCTCGTTATCGAGGGGACAGCCACAAAGCTCGTGGAGAAGCTTGCCGATCGGGAGGCGCAGTTTGCCGATCTCTACGCCCGGGTAAAGGAGAAAAAGCTCATCGACTGCGTCTGCAGGGCCTGCTCCCACAAGACGGGAAGCCTCATGAGTGCCGAGGAACAGGGCCTGCCGATCTGCGCCGAGCTCAAGGGACATCCCTCGATGGCCCGGTACATCGACGAGGGATTCGAGGTCATTACTTTCTAGTCCCGCCCGGGCCTTCCGCCGGCGGCATTCCGCTTTCCCGCGATCAAATACCCCGCGAACAGCACCATGGAGATGAAGCAGAGGACATCCCCGAGAAAGGTCTCCCTCCCCGCGTTATAGTCGCTTATTCCGAGAAAGACGACCCCGGCGAGGGCTAATACTGTTCCCGCCGCCTCCGCCCCGGTCAAGACTTCCCCGATGAGAAGATACGCGGCCATAGGCGTATTCAGCACCGGAACCGGCCGGAGAGTCAACAACCGGCCCTGTAAAACGGAAATTATAGAGAGAAATCCCCTTCAACTCAAAAATTTTCCTTGTATTCCCTTATTATGTTGCCTATAATGAGCGATATTATTACGCCATGTGCAAAAACTTATAGGAGAAGGAGAAGTCTATGAGCGACGTAGCTAAGAATGGATCTCAGGCTCAGGGCTGGGTGATCTACCCTATCGGTAGTAAACCTAAAATTGGCCTGTCAATAGCCTTAGGTCTGCAGCAGTACCTCACAATGTTCGGAGCAACGGTTGTTATTCCGTTTATCGTATCCGGCGCGTTCGAACAGAACGGCATTCCGATGCCCGCTGAATCCCTGGCGCTGCTTATCTCGACAATGTTCTTTGTCTCGGGTATCACGACCCTTATACAGCAATCCCCGCTCGGGAACAAACTGCCTATTATTCAGGGCGGTACGTTCTCGTTCCTCGGCCCCATGTTCGCAATTGTTGGAATGGTCGCCGCGAAGGGAATGGGCTGGGAAGTAGGCATGCAGCAGGTCTCCGCGGCCGTCATGTTTGCGTCCCTGTTTGAAATCGTGCTCGGATATACCGGTCTGATGGGTCTCGTAAAGCGGGCGATAAGCCCCATCGTAATCGGACCTACCATCGCAATGATCGGTCTGGCGCTGTACGGTATCGGAGCCCCGTGGATGGCGGGAAACTGGGTTATCTCACTGATCACCCTTGTAGCCCTCATTCTCTACTCTCAGGTGTTTTCACGGAAAGCCAAGATCTTTCTGCTCTTCCCGGTCCTGCTCTCCATCCTGACAGGGTGGCTGGCGGCGCTTATCGGGACCTTTGCAGGCTGGATCCCCGAAGGCAATCCGGCTAACTTAACCGGGCAGCTCGGTCTCATCGGCGCGGCCCCCTGGTTCTCGCTGCGCCCGGCGCTTCCCTTTAAGTGGGGAGTTCCTAACTTCGGCATAGGGATCACCTTAGCAGGTTCGCTGGGAATGCTCGCCGGTTACCTCGGATCAATGATCGAGTCGATCGGAGACTACTACTCCTGCGCCCGGATCGCGGAAGCTCCCGTCCCCACCGAAAAAATGATTTCGAAGGGCCTCGGCGCGGAAGGTCTCGGATGTCTTATTGCATCTTTCTTCCAGACCGCGAACGGTACCACCTCGTACTCCGAAAACGTCGGATCGATCGGTCTTACCCGCGTCGCGAGCCGCCGGGTCATTAGGACGGGCGCCATTATCATGCTCGTTCTGCCGATGTTCAGCAAGTTCGGCGCGACCCTGGCCACCCTGCCGCAGCCGGTAGTAGGTTCAATGTTCGTAGGTCTCTTCGGCCTCATCGCGGCGGTCGGGCTCTCGAACCTTCAGTTCGTCAACCTGAACAACTCGAGGAACCTGTTCATCATCGGTTTGTCGTTCTTCGCGGGACTGAGTTTTCCGGCGCACTTCAACGCCGCCCCGATTGCATGGGAAGGCGGGCAGTTCGTACAGGTCATCGGAAGTATCGCGCAGACGATTTTGACCACCGGTATGGCGGTTACCGCTATCGTCGGCATCATTCTCGACAACCTCCTTCCGGGAGCGACCCGTGCGGAACGGGGCCTGGAAGTCTGGGAAACCGAAGCAACCGACGAAGCATGGGAAAAAGCGGAAGCCGAATGGGCGAAGATGGCTGTCGGCGAAGAGAGAAAGATTGTCATGGAATAATCGCTCCTTTTAGCATTTCACAAGGAGACTACAAGGATATGGGGGTTGCCCCCATATCCTTTTTTGTCTATAAGAGAACAGCTGATGAAAACAACAACACGCAACCTGTTATACGTTCTCCTGGCCGTCCTGGTGGTGCCGACGTTTTATTCCATTTTCAACATGGGAAACCCCAATTCCCTCTTCCGGCATATCGTGCCCGATCCCGCGTACGACAGACTCATCACGGTGGCCTTGGCTTTGAGTATGGCGGCGATTGGTCTGATCATAAGCACTCAGACCCGCAGCGACCGTTCCCTCGAGCATATGCTCGATATCAATGCGGACCATATCCGGGAACTCCGCAGAAAAGGCCGTTCCAACGAAGAAATAGCAGATGAATTCATCGAAAAAATGGGAATCGAGAAAAAAGGATTCCTCTACCGAATGGCCAAACGGCGGGTACTCAGACACCTTTCGAAAATGAAATAATTTCCACTACACGGGAGTCAGTACAAAAATATGGAACCTGCAGTTACGACAAATCCGACCTTCTCGAGCTGGTTTATCTTTTTCGGAATATTTATGGCGATAGTTGCTTTCTTGGCTATCATCCGAAGAATTGAAACCAGACGAATTTTCGCGAAATTTTCCAAGGACGATATAATTATGCTCAGTTTCGGGGTCAATTACTTCGGAGTGGAGTCGGAACCCGGCAGGCCGGACAGAAGTTCCGGGGCCCTGGTACTTACAAAAGAAGGCCTCTATTACCGTGCAAGATACGCGCAGAAGGAATTATTCATTCCCGGACAAAATCTCGTCAAACTGGAAGTTATCGACCACCACAAAGGCCGGGCTTTACATCAGAAGGCGGTGGGAGTATTCTTCAAGAATGCCGACGGTGAGAAAGACCGGGCGGCCTTCCGCATTCCCCATTCCGCGCAATGGGCACGGGCGATTAAAAAGTTCTTCCTCGACCCCAAAGAGGAATAATTCCCTGCGTCGGTCCCGCCGGCGTCCTCGCTCGGGCGCCTGTCCATTATTTGACAATTCGGCGATTTTCAGTACACTACTACCATGAAAAAAAGTAGACTGTGGCTGGTGCTGCTGACTCTGGCGGCGGCGGCTGCGGGGTCTATTTATCCGATAACCAAGTTACTGGCACTGGAAATCAGCCCTCTCTCCCTCGCCTTTCTTCGGTATTTTCTGGCTGTTCTTCCGATGACCCCGTTTTTTATAGTCGAATACAGGCGAAAATCCGAGCGAATTACCGGCCGAGACTACACATCCATGCTCTCCCTCGGACTCTTGGGGGTTGCCGGGTTTTCCCTGGCCTTCTTCTACGGAGTCAATCTGTCCACGAGCTCCAACGGCTCGGTCCTGGTCAATACGCAGCCGATCTTCGCCGCCTTTCTTGCTCCTCTCCTCATAGACGAACGTTTCTCCGTACGAAGTATAGCAGGCACAGCTCTAGGGATTATCGGTATCTTCTTAGTCGTTACCGGGGGACGATGGAACGCTTTGAGCTTCGAAAGGGGCGTGCTCCTGGGTAACGTCATCCTATTGGGCGCATCCTTGAGCCTCACCCTCTACAGCATCCTCCTCAAGCGTTACATCTCCAAGTACGGGGGGGTCATTCCCACCTTCGTTACCATGGCCTCCGGCACGATAGCCTTGTGTATCGTTGTTTTGAGCGTCCAGGGTTATCTCGTCGATATAGGAAGTCTTACCGGTTTCGAAATCCTTTTTCTTCTCTACATCGGATTTTTCTGTACGGCCTACTTCTTTCTGGTCTTCAACAGGGCTCTCCATGCGGTGGGAGTGGTCAAATCCATCGGATTCAAGCTCCTCATCCCCATTTTCGGAGTTGTGCTGTCTATGATCATCTTGGGCGAGCGCCCTTCGGCAGTTTCATACATAGGAATGGCCGTAGTCATACTCTCGTTGATGATGCTGCAGCTCAAGAGAGATAAGAATTAACTGGAGTTTATATAGATAATAATGTATAATGGAAATTCATCAATCACAGCAATTAATAAACGTTAGGAGGTTTATTGTAATATGGCAGGAAAGGATAAGTATCTACAGGAAGTAGTTCCTCCCTTTACGCCTCTGACTGCAATGGAAGAAGCATCGCGGTGCACCCTGTGCCTCGATCCTCCCTGCAGCAGAGACTGTCCCGCGGGAACCGACCCCGGGTCATTTATTCGCAGTATCCGTTTCAGGAATTTCAAGGGCGCCGCGGAAACCATACGCAAGAGCAATATCTTAGGCGGCGTGTGCGCCCGGGTTTGCCCTTATGAAAAGCTCTGCGAAGAGGCCTGCTCCCGTACCGGTATCGACAGACCCATAGAAATCGGCCGGCTCCAGCGCTTCGCCACTGATTACGAGAGCGTCACCGGCTTTAAAGTCTTAGAAGCACCCGAAGCGGCCAAGGAAAAGGTCGCCATGATCGGATCCGGACCGGCGTCATTAGCCGCGGCCGCCGACCTCGCCATGCGGGGATACAAGGTGACGGTTTTCGAGAGCAAGCCGAAGGCCGGAGGCATTATGCGCTACGGAATCGTCCCCGGGCGGCTTCCCGAATACGTTATCGACGAAGAAGTCAAATACATCGAGGATTTAGGTGTCGAGTTCACGTACAACACCAAGATCGGAAAAGAAGTAAGCCTCGACGACCTGCGAAAGCAGGGTTACAAGGCCTTCATGGTCGGTATCGGCCTGCAGAACGCCAAGCTCGTGGACATCCCCGGTCTCGACTTAGACGGAGTAGACACGGCCATCGAATTCTTGGCCGACGCCCGGAGCAAGCAGGGCGCCGTCGATGTCGGCAAAAAAGCCGTGGTCATAGGGGGCGGAGACGTGGCCCTAGACTGCGCCACCACCTGCTTTGACTTAGGCGCCGATACCTCGGTCCTCTACCGGCGGACCCGGGAAGAGATGCCCGCCACCAAGATGGAGGTGGAGCACTGTGAATCGAAGGGAATCAAGTTCTACTTCGGATTCAAGCCCGAAGAGGTTGTAGGTGAAAACGGCAAAGTAGTCGGAATCAAGGGGACCGGTTTCAGGGACAACTCCACCATTCAGCTCGAAGCGGACAAGGTGGTCTTCGCCATCGGACAAACACCCGAGGACCCCGCGCTGATCAGCGAAAAGCTCGCCTTCAGCGAGCACAACAAGTTCGTCGTCAGCGAAAAGGAAGACGGAACCACCAGCGTCGAAGATATCTTCGTAGGCGGGGACATCCTCGCGGGCTCGAGAAAGATGGTGGTGACCGCGGTGGCCGAGGGCAAAACCGCCGCCGAGAGCATCGACACCTATCTTACACACAAGAGGGATAAGTAATATGGCAAAACATGTAGATTTATCGATAGATTTTTGCGGGATTCAGTGTGAAAACCCGTTTTTTCTCTCCTCTTCCCCGGTAGGGAGCAGCTATGACATGTGCTCCCGGTTCTTCGAAGCCGGCGGAGGCGGAGCGGTATACAAGACCATCGGGACCTATATCCCCGATGAGTGTTCACCCAGGTTCGACCACGTCAGTAAGGAAGAGACCCCTTTCGTGGGCTTCAAGAACATGGAGATGATCTCCGACAAACCCTACGAGCAGAACCTGGAGATGATGGCGAAGCTCAAGAAGGACTATCCCGACAAGGTTCTCATCGCGTCCATCATGGGCATGAACGAGGAGGACTGGGTCAAGCTGTCGAAAGACGCTACCGAGTGCGGCGTCGACATGATCGAGTGTAACTTCTCCTGTCCGCAGATGGCGGAAGAGGGGATGGGCTCCGACGTCGGAGCGAGCCTCGACCTGATCGAGCGGTACACCAAGGCGACCATCTCGGCGACCCATCTTCCGGTGATGCCGAAGATGACCCCGAATATCGAGCGGATGGAAGAACCCGCTAAGGCGGGAGTCCGGGCGGGGGCCCACGCCATCGCCGCCATCAACACCATCAAGGCGATTACAGGTATGGATTTCGACAAGTTCACCTGTCTCCCGGTGGTCAACGGGAAGTCGTCTATCTCCGGATACTCCGGAAAGGCGGCCAAACCGATAGCCCTCCGATTCGTCGCGCAGATGAAACAGGACCCTGAACTCAAAGATATCCCCATAAGCGGGATGGGCGGAATCGAGACATGGATGGATGCGGCCGAGTTTATCATGCTCGGGTGCGCCAACGTCCAGTTCACCACCTCGGTCATGCAGTACGGGTACCGGATCGTGGAAGACATGATCAGCGGGCTTTCGCTGTACCTCGCCGACAAGGGCTTCAAATCCCTCGATGAGCTGGTCGGGATCGCCCTTCCCAACATAGTACCCGCCGACGAAATCGACCGGGATTTCAAAATCCAGGTTCAGGTGGACGAAGAAAAGTGTATCGGCTGCGGCCGGTGCTACATCTCCTGCTTGGACGGGGCGCATCAGGCCATCGACTGGGACGAGGAAAAGCGGCTCCCGTCGATCGACTTGGACAAATGCGTGGGATGTCAGCTCTGCATGCACGTCTGTCCGGTCTTCGACTGCATCACTCCCGGAAAGATCGTCTTCAAGGAAGAGGACCAGATGGGGCGCGGCTACGAGAGCGTCTGGAAGGAAGACGCCAAGAACAAACGTGATATTACCGTCGGGACCTACGCCTACCGGTACAGGCCCGGCCGGGAATAGGGAGGAAGATTATGAAGATACTAATCAAGAACGGAACGATCGTTACGGCGGGGGACATGGTGAAGGCCGACGTCCTCATCGACGGGGAAAAGATCGCCCTCATAGGCCAAGACCTCGCCGGTTACGAGAAAGAAGCGGACGAAACCATCGACGCAGCGGGGAAGCTCCTGCTTCCCGGGGGTATCGACGTCCACACCCACCTCGATATGCCCTTCGGCGGCACCATGACGGCGGACGACTTTTTTACCGGCCACCGGGGCGCCGCCTTCGGGGGCACGACCACCCACATCGACTTTGCCCTGCAGCCGAAAGACGGGACCCTCAAGGACGCAATCAAACAGTGGCACGGCAAGGCGGACGAAAAGGCCGTAATCGACTACGGTTTCCACGCCGCCGTCACCTCGCCGAACGAAGAGATGATTGCCGAAATCCCTCAGCTTATCGATGAAGGGGTAACGAGCCTCAAAATCTTCATGGCCTACAAGGGACTGTTCATGGCGGACGACACCACCATGTTCAGGTCTCTTCAGCAGGCCAAAAAAGCGGGTATGCTCATCATGACTCATGCCGAAAACGGCGACATGGTGGACATCCTGACAAAACAGCTGGTAGCAGCGGGCAAGACTGAGCCCAAGTACCACTTAGACGCGCATCCTGCTTATGTGGAAGGCTCCGCCTCCGCACGGGCGATAGCCATCGCCGGGGTCGCCGACGCACCGCTGTACATCGTCCACATGAGCTGCGAAGAATCGATCGAACAGCTTCGGATAGGGCGGAAACGCGGAATTCCCGTCATGGGCGAAACCTGTACCCAGTACATGTTCAAGTTCGAAGACGATATGCGGGTGCCCGGTTTTGAAGGCGCCAAGTGGGCCTGCGGTCCTCCGGTACGGAAGCCGAAAGACGCCGAATACATCTGGCGTTCCTTAGCGGATTCCACCCTTCAGGCGGTTTCTACCGACCACTGCAGCTTCTGGTACGAAGGGGGCAAAGACGGCCGAAACGGCGGCAAGGAACTCGGCAAAGAGGGATTTCACAAGATCCCCAACGGAATACCCGGAATCGAGGACCGGCTCTACGTGATGTGGCACAACGGGGTCAACTCCGGTACCATCACTCCCAGCCGCTTCGTGGAGATAACCTCCACGAATCCGGCGAAGATCTTCGGGATGTATCCCAAGAAGGGGACCATCTCGGTGGGGTCGGACGCCGATATCGTAGTGTGGGACCCCGAAAAGGAACACACCGTAAGCGCCGAGACCCATCATATCAACACCGACTACAACGCATACGAGGGCATGAAGGTAAAGGGTATGCCGGTTAGGACCATCATCCGCGGGCGTACCGTAGTCGCCGACGGCGAACTCAAGGTGGACAAAGGAAGCGGAAAGTTCATCCGCCGGGAACCCTTCGGCGAAGTCCTATAGATAAAAATAATTTAAAATACAAGGAGTAAATGTATGAAACGAATAGTCAAATGCGGACACATTCAAGCCTCTAATCCGAAACACGAAGGTTCGGTCGAAGAAATCAAAGAGGCCATGGTCCAGAAGCACATCCCCATGATCGAGGAAGCCGGAGAAAAGGGTGTTCAGATCCTCTGCCTCCAGGAAATCTTCCACGGCCCCTACTTCTGCTGCGAGCAGGACACGAAATGGTATCAGAGCGCCGAGGAAGTCCCCGGTCCTCTGACCGAGCGAATGGCCGAATACGCCAAGAAGTACAAGATGGTCTTGGTTCTGCCGGTCTACGAAAAGGCCATCGACGGGGTATATTACAATACCGCCGCGGTCATCGACGCGGACGGCAGCTACTTAGGCAAGTTCCAGAAGATCCATATCCCCCACACATGGCCCGGATTCTGGGAAAAGTTCTACTTCAAGCCCGGAAGCCTCGGCTGGCCGGTATTCGAGACAGCCTACGCCAAGATCGGCATCTACATCTGCTACGACCGGCACTTCCCCGAGTGCGCCCGGATTCTGGCCTTAAAGGGCGCCGAAATCCTCTTCAACCCCTCCGCCACCACAAGCGGGAAGTCTCAGTACCTCTGGGAGCTCGAGCAGCCCGCGCAGGCGGTGGCCAACGGGGTATTCATAGGTGCCAACAACCGGGTCGGACTCGAAAAGCCCTGGGAGTTCGGTGAATTCTACGGAACGAGCTACTTCGTCGACCCGAAGGGACAGTTCGTGGCCAAGGGAAGTACCGACAAAGATGAAGTCGTCATCGCCGACCTCGATCTGGAGATGATCCGGGAAGTCCGGGACGGCTGGCAGTTCTTCCGGGACCGCAGGCCCCCCATGTACGGGGAGATGACGGAACACCTTCCCGTATAATAACTCATAAAGAGTGCCCCCGATCGTGGGGATAGAAATTGTGTAAATGATCGAACTGTACCGAATTACATGATTCTGAAGTGAAATTGGAACCTGTAGCGGGATAAGTACAAGAACAAACTGAATTTATTCGAAAATCGTCCCCACGATCGGGGGCACTCTCTAACTCATACGCGGCACGCGGGAGAAGCCCGGTACGGCGTAAGCCGCTGCCGGGCTTTTTATTTGCTCAGCTTCGCTGACCAAATAAAAAGCCCCGGCGGAGCCGGGGCAAGTGCGAAGTTCCAAAAATGGAAAAAACCTTTGCAGGTGTACTCGCTTTTTTTCTTTCCTACTCTTTCTACTTTTTTACGAGGCCGTCGGTGTATTCCAGTCCCTTGCTGATCTTGGCGGCCATATCGTCGATCTGCTCCTTGGTGATGATCAGCGGCGGAGAGATGAAGATAAAGTCCCACTTCGAGAAGAGATACAGGCCGTTGTCGTAGAACCGCTTGGTGAGCTCACCGGAGACGTTCTGAATACTGTCTGCGAATCCGGCTAAGGGAGCCTTTGTCTTACGGTCCGCGGTCAGCTCGATGCACGCCCACAGTCCCTTGCACCTGACATCACCGACGGAGGGGTGCTTGTCCTTGAGCTCGTTAAGCTTCTTCTCGAGGTACGCGCCGTTCTCGGCGGAGTTCTCGATCAGCTTGTCCTGCTTGTAGACCTCGATGTTGGCGACCCCCGCCGCGCAGCCCAAGGCATGGCCGGCGTAGGTCAGTCCGCCGGTAAAGGGATGGTCGTAGTAGTAGTCCCAGATTTTCTTGCTCCAGATCATGGCGCCGAGCTGGACGTACCCGGAGGTAAGCCCCTTGGCGGTGGTGATGATATCGGGGACCACTTCGTAGTGATCGATACCGAACCACTTTCCGGAACGCCCCCATCCGGCCATTGTTTCATCCAGGACCATGAGAATTCCGTTTTCGTCGCAGATCTGCCTGACTCCCTTTACGAAGTTCTTAGGCGGAATGATGATTCCGTTGGTCCCCACAATGGGCTCCATAAAGATCGCTGCGATTGTCTTGGGCCCGTCGAGCATGATCTGTGTCTTTAATACTTCTAAGGTCTTTTCGCCGCATTCCTCGTCGTTCGACGACCCGAAGGGGCATCGATAGGGATAGGGTCCGAAGAACTTGACGGCGCCCGGTATACCCGGTTCCGCCGGCCATCGCCTCGGATCTCCGGTGAGTGTTATGGCACCGGCAGTCGCTCCGTGGTAGCTTCTCCACCGGGAATAGACTTTGTGTCGGCCGGTAAACCACCGGGCCGCCTTGATGGCGTTTTCGATCGCCTCGGCACCGCCGTTGGTGTAGAAGACATAATCCAGATCACCGGGAGTGACTTCGGAAATCATCTTGCCGAGCCGCGCCTTGACTTCGGTTCCGAACATGGTACCGACGAAACAGGCCTTTTCCATCTGAGCATTCATAGCATCGAGGACGTGCTTGTTTCCGTGACCGATGTTGATGTTCAGAAGCCCGGCGCACCCGTCGATATACTTTTTCCCGTCGGTATCGTACATGTAGATACCTTCGGCCCTGTCGATGATGATCGGATCGACTTTCCCCTGCGCCTTCCAGCTGTACACCGTATGGGCACGATCGAGTTTTTTTAACTCTTCAGTTGACATGTAAAAACCCCCTTGCAGTTTTTATAATGAATCATTGTAGCATACTATTTGGTTTATGCTAATCATATTTTTACCGATCCGCGGACTTTCTGCCGGTCCCTTGCCCCGGTTATCCGAGCCCCGGCACCTCCACTCCGCCTGCCCGGAGCATCGAGGAAAATTCCCGGGCGTTTTGAACGGCCTGTCCCTTGTGATGATTATTGAAGGCAACCAAGAGAACCGCCGCCTTCTCGATCATACTCCGTACCCGCTCTACCCATGCCTCGAGCTCACCGGGATTGTAGAGATAATCGTAGCGGCTCACGTTCGTCCCCGTCCACCAGGCCTTTTCGTTACGCCCATGAAACCGTATGTATCCGAGGGAAGCCGTCATCGCGGAGGAGGGCCGGGGGAGATTCTCGAGACCCGGAGCGTCGACATTGACCGCGGTTACGCCCCGCTCGGCTAAGCCCTCCTCGACCTCCGGGAGCTGCCATTCCCTGCTCCGAAACTCCACCGCTAAGGGCAGACCCTCGAGATAGTCGCACACTTCGGCCAGGAACAGCCTGTTTTCCCGGGTCCGGTGAAAGCTGTAGGGAAACTGCAGGAGCACCGCGGCCAGCCGTCCGGAAGCTGTAAGCGGCGCGATGCCTAAGCGGAATACCTCGGCCTCCCGCTTCCAGTCGACTTTCCGGTCGTGGGTCATACTCCGGTGGGCCTTGATCGCGAAGAGGAAATCGTCCGGGGTCTTGTCCAGAAAGGAGGCGCACATTTCAGGTGTCGGCTGACGGTAATAGGAAAAGTTGAGCTCCACGAAGGGGAACTCCCGGGAATAGAGGGACAGATACTCGGACGGCCGGGCCGACGCGGGATACACCGCACCGCGCCAATCCTTGTAAGAGTAGCCGCTGGTCCCCACGTATACTTTCGCCATAAAAATAACCCTCTCGACGCTTCGTACCGATAATCGATATAACCGATGATACCACAGGAACACCGTAAGTCGCTCAAATTCCTCTTCAAATGGACCGTCATAGCCGTATTCTCCGGGTTCCTCGGAGTGGGAGTTGTACGGAGCTTCGCCTTCCTGCTGACTCTGATTCAAGAGCTCCTCAGCGGAACGGTCACCTTCCTTCCCGTATGGACTGCCGCGGGGGCCCTCGTAACCGGCGCCCTTCTCTACAGGATCTCACCGGAATCGGCGGGAGAGGGTATCCCCGCGTATCTGAAGGCCTTGAGGAAGGAGAAGGGGATGATGAACACCCGGGCCACCTTCGTCAAGTATTTCGCGGCGCTGGTGACCCTGTCCTCCTTCGGAAACGGGGGGATCGTAGGCCCTTTGGGGCGAGTCAACTCCGGGCTGGTATCGTTCGCCGCGAAACGGCTCAAGATCTTTCGGGAGAATCCCTGGGACCTGAGGACCGCGGGAATCTGCGGATTTGCCGCGATCGTCGGGACCGTCTTCCACAGCTCCGTCGGCGGGGGAATATTCGCGGTGGAAATCATCCAGAAGAACGAGATGCGCTACCGGGACCTCTTTCCGGCGATACTCTCGAGCTCCACCGCCGTCTTCGTGAGCAAGCTGTTGGGCTTTTCCTCCTTCTATCCTATCAACGCCCCGAACGTCTTTATGAATACCCGCTTCTTATGGGGGCTTCTCCTCTTTGCGGTGGCAACGGGATTCCTGGGGAAGGGGTACAACCGCCTCTACTCGTGGATCTCCCGGTTGTTCCGGCGGGATGAGGGGAGCTACACCCTCGTAAAGATCGCAAAGATTGTCGCCGGAGCCGCCGGCGCCGCGCTGATTGCATGGTACGTCAATCCCTTTGCCCTGGGGACGAGCAGGGGTCTCGTGGAGGGACTGTTTACCGATAACGTATCGGTCATCGCCGGAAGGCTGGGCGGCCTCCTCCCCCTCGCGGCCGTCCTCGTCCTGACGGCCGTGGTCAAGGCGGTGGGGAACTGTCTGACCGTGGGCTCGGGATTGAGCGCGGGATTTACCGGCCCCGCAGCACTCATCGGGATGCTCTTCGGGTCCGCTTTCGCCCATCTGTTAGGGGTTCCGCCTCTGTCCGCCGACTACGCCGCCTTCGTCGCGGCGGGGTTCGCGGGAATGCTCGCGAGCAGCATGAACATCCCCTTAGCAGCCGCAATCATCGCCATCGAGAGCTTCGGCCTCCAGTACAGCTTTCCGGCGGGGATAGCGGCGATAATCGGTTTTCAGATAAACCGGCACCAGACGATCTACGACTACACGGCCCGGTCCGAGCCTAAAAAGAGGGCATAATGGACGGCGGCCGGGAACCACAGCAGTTTGCGGTGATGATACGGTTCCGGAACTCTCATCTCTATGGCATTATTACTTCGGACATCTTTGTGGGGAGAAACCCTTACAAAATAATCCGGAAAATTCCTCTAAAATCTTGATTTTCCGGATGATATAGTTACAATCAAAGAAGTGAGTTAACTAAATTAATAGATATATCGAAATTATAAGGAGGAACGTATGGCCGAAAACATCGAAGAAGCGGAAGATTTTCTACTCGACGA
>CAZXMO010000028.1:0-40301 GCA_964641125.1 uncultured Spirochaetales bacterium | reverse complement strand
TCCTTTGAGTTTCACCCTTGCGAGCATACTCCCCAGGCGGTGCACTTAACGCGTTTGCTACGGCACCCAAGATTACAACCTCAGACACCTAGTGCACATCGTTTACAGCGTGGACTACCAGGGTATCTAATCCTGTTCGCTCCCCACGCTTTCGCGCCTCAGCGTCAGTTCATAGCCAGAAACTCGCCTTCGCCACAGGTGTTCTTCCTGATATCTACAGATTTCACCCCTACACCAGGAATTCCAGCTTCCCCTCCGAAACTCAAGCCAGGCAGTTCCCAGCGCACTCCCACAGTTAAGCTGTGGCCTTTCACACCAGGCTTGCCAAGCCGCCTACGCGCCCTTTACGCCCAATAATTCCGAACAACGCTCGCCCCTTACGTGTTACCGCGGCTGCTGGCACGTAATTAGCCGGGGCTTATTCCTTAGCTAACGTCATCTGACAGGCATTCCCTCCTGCCGTTATTCTTCACTAAGAAAAGAACTTTACAACCTTCCGGCCTTCTTCGTTCACGCGGCGTCGCTCCGTCAGGGTTTCCCCCATTGCGGAAGATTCTTAGCTGCTGCCTCCCGTAGGAGTCTGGGCCGTGTCTCAGTCCCAGTGTGGCCGGTCACCCTCTCAGGCCGGCTACTCATCGTCGCCTTGGTAGGCCTTTACCCCACCAACTAACTAATGAGCCGCAGGCTCCTCTTAGGACGGCGCCGAAGCGCCTTTCCCCTGCACTCCTAAAGTGCAGGAATTATCCGGTATTACCCCATGTTTCCATGGGCTATCCCGGACCCCAAGGTAGATTACCTACGTGTTACTCACCCGTTCGCCACTCTCATATCGGTGCAAGCACCAATACTACCGTTCGACTTGCATGCTTAAAACGCGCCGCCAGCGTTCGTTCTGAGCCAGGATCAAACTCTCCGTGATATTACAACTGCACATAAAGTGCAGCTTTCTTTTTCACTTCAAGTATCTCCATCCCAGCTGCTTGAATATACGCTCGCTCTTAATTCTCCCTTCCCTAATTCCTTGTCAAAGACCATTTCAGTCGGTGCCCGGAAACGTAACACATCGGAAACGATTATTCAAGCACCTTTAACAACTTTCGGCGTATAATTTCATTACTTAACTGTAATCGATCCGCCTTTCATACCGTCCCGCTTTTCTTGAAGACGGATGGACTTTATACCGAATCTGCCGATTCTTGTCAAGAAGAAAGGCTCAGCTTTCCTGATATTTCTTCAGCTCTTCTTCTTTTTCTTCTATCACCTGTTTCATCCGTTCGAGCTCGGTTATAAAAGGCTGGATTTCACCATTTTTGAGGGTTATCGATTTTACTTCCCGCTCATGCAGGAGCTCATAGGTTTTGGAGCCCAGCTGTCCGAAAAGCTTTTCGGCCTGATTTTCGAGCTGTCTTATCTCGAATCGGAGTACGCCCATCTCGCTCAAATCCTGCGCCTTCTCCCGTGCCCTGTCGAAGAGATCGCGGGACGCATCCAGTCCCTTTACCATATTTGCCTGTAAACGATCGAGAAAATCCATTCTTCCTCCTTACTACCAATATACTCACGGGCTGCGGCTGTCGACAAGAAGGGCACATCAAAATGAGCCGAAAGCCGTGACAGACAGGATGCTTTTAGATATAGTAGTCATATGTCCGATAGAGATGCCGTGGAAAGCGTTCCCCCCGAATACGAGAGATGCAGGACCTGTGGAGAACACTTTCCCAAGGCATCGGCTATCAATGGATACTACTGCTCGAACTTTTGCGCCCGCCGGTATACCCGATGCCGGACCTGCGGAAAGTACTTCTTCAAGGCCGATCCCTCGGCCCCTCCCTACTGTTCCGAAGCGTGCAGAGAGAATTTCGATGAGGAATACAAGCACATCAAACTATCCGAAGAAAGAGGTGAATTTATATGAATTTAGTTTTTCTCGGCCCCCCCGGGGCCGGCAAGGGGACCGTAGCCCAAAAAATAAGTAAACGTCACGATATTCCCCATATCTCGACCGGGGATATTTTCAGAAAAGCAATTACCGAAGAAAGCGACCTCGGGAAGCAGGTCAAACAAATCCTCGATGAAGGCGGTCTCGTCCCCGATGAGCTGACTATCGAGCTGGTAAAAGACCGTCTTGCCAAGGGAGATACTCAAAACGGTTTCCTCCTCGACGGGTTTCCCCGAACGATTCCTCAAGCGGAGGGACTCGACGGATTCGCGGATCTCACGGGAGTCATCAATTTCGTCATCGATGAAGGATTGGTCGTACGTCGGCTTTCGGGAAGACGGATAGCCAAAAAATCGGGGAGAATCTATCACGTGGATTTTAATCCCCCAAAGGAAGAGAATATCTGTGATGAGTCGGGAGAAGAGCTCATCATCAGACCCGACGATCAGGAAGATGCGGTCCGGAAGCGGCTCACCGTTTACCGTGAGCAGACGGAATCCCTCATCGGCTACTACGATACGCAGGGGCTTCTCTACTCGATAGACGCCTCGAAGAGTCCGGAAGAGGTTCTCGAAGAGACCGAAGAGCTTCTCATGTCACTGCGCGGATAGATCCTCTTCTGCGAGAAGATCGTTTCGTATAAGAAAATCACCCACCTCCTCGGGCCGGACGAGATCGGGATCGGCGGCGAGAGAGGCGATTGCTCCTCTATCCTCGAAGCCCCTATGTACCGCCTCCTCGAGAGCTCTCATTCCGGCGGGAAAATCCCCTATCGCGGCCAGGAGTATACGCGCCCTCTCGAAATGGATCTCCGGCAGTTCGGGGTCGAGTTCGATTATTCGGTTGTATGCGTCCAGAGCGAGGGAGTAATACTCTTCCTCTACGTACGCGCCGCCCAAGAGTTCGAGGGCGTCGACATCATCGGGAACCTCCTCGAGGTATTCCTCCAGATATTCGATTCCCCTCATTCGGTTTCCCGCTTCGAGCTCTAATGCGCCGAGATTGTAGAGCGCCTCCTTACGCTCCGGATCCTCCCGATATAGGACGAGGAATCGTTCCCGGGCTTCGGGTATTTCAGCGAGCCCCCACAGGATTACACCCGAATTGTACAGCGCCTCGGTGTTGTAGGGATTGAGCTCGAGAACCCTCTCGTAATAGTCATGGGCTTTCCTCTGATTTTTCTCTTCCAGGTAGGAGTAAGCGACGGTATTGAGCACGATGGTATTATCAGGGTCTTCCTCGAGAAGCTCGAAGAGAATATTCCTGCCCCCCTCGGTATTCCCCCGTTCGATAAAGACATAAGCCAGGTTGTAGTTTGCCTCCGCGAGGCTCTCTTCGAGTCTGAGAGACTCCAGATAGGCCTCCGCCGCCTTGTCCAGCTCTCCGAGCTCGAAGTAGGCATTTCCGAGATTGTAGTAGACCATCGCAGCCTCTTCCCGGGGAAGGCCGCTCGCGCACCCGAGGAGGGAAGCGAAAAGAATCGTACCGACGAGTAGGGGGGCGGACCGTTTCACTCTCAGCTTCGTTTCAATACGGTATTTTCGATCTCCCTCACCTGATACCGATACAGCGAGGTTATAGTCGATCCGTAATCCGCGATCAACTGAATGATGTTCCGTCCCATCTCCTCCTTGTCCGCGCCGTTGATCCGGTCTCCCGCGTCCCCTAAGCCCGGAAGGATGTAGGCCTTGTCGTTAAGCACCGGATCCATCCACAAGGTATAAACGGTTACGTTTTCGAGGGCACGGATTATCCTTAATGTCCCCTTTAACGCGGAGATGACATTGAAGAACCGTATCGACCGGGGCTTGATCCCCTGTTCTCGCAAATAGGTAATGATCGTAACCAGGCTTCCTCCGGTCGCATTCATCGGATCGGCAAAGAAGAGGTCTTTTCCGTCGAGCGCGGAGAGATCGAAGAAGGATTTATCGAGATCGAGGATGTACTCCATGTCGTGCTCCTTCTTCGTATCGTCCCTTCGTATCCTGAAGAGGGAGAAGGGGGTCACATACCCCTTGGAGCTGTACTCCTGAATCTCCTTTGACATGATCATCGAGGGCAGAAGAGCCCCTCGGAGCATGACGCACATGACCGAGTTCTCGATCTCTTCATCGACATCGGGAATCTTGTGGACCGCGTAGTTTTGCACCGGGATATCCACCGGAGTTTTGACGATAAAGTAGTTTTTGTTCTGGGGATTGGCCCCGTCGACGGCGAGATTGAACAGGAGCTCGTAGGCCCTCTGGATATAGTAGATAAATTCGTGCTGCTGAGTCCGAAAATCTCTAAGCTTAGCGGTCAGCCGGGAGGCTTCCCCGTGTATCTCCCGGGGCGTCTCGAAGGAGTAGACCTTGATCCCGGCTTCCCGGGCGGTTATGTCCTGCATGAGATCTCCCATCTGATTGTATACGTCGAGGAGCTTATTCTTTTCCTTCCCCTTGAGTGAGGGATCTTCGCTTCCCGAAAGGATCTTGAACGACTCCATTGCGCCGTCGTAGAGTCTGTTCATCTCCCTCAGGTTCTTCTTGTCTTCCTCCGTCAGATATCCGTCTAAATCAGCTGCCTTGAGTACTACCGTGTCCATCGTTTCCTCCTCCCTTAGGTAATTTTCTTACTATAAGAACTTCGGGGGTGTTTGTACAACCGCCGTTAATTGAATTTTAATAAAAAATAATTTGCAGGTATTGGATTTTTTTTATAATTTGTGGTAGTTTGCTAACGTACACTATTATCTCTGAAGGAGCATTATATGAAAACAGTGAGGAAGGTTGTAGTAATAGCGCTGCTTCTCGTGATCATCACGGCGGCAAGCGCTTCGGCCTGGGGAATCGGCGTTGCGGTCGGGATCGAGCCCTTGGGCGGTTTACTGGATCCCGGCGTCATGCTCAGTTTCATGCCGCCTAAAGTGCCGGTTCTCTTCGGTGTCGGATTTATCATCGGGCAAAACCAGTTCGCCATGGGGATAACCGCCGACTGGTGGGCCCTCAATCGTAACCTGGTAGGTATTCTCAACATCTACCTCGGTCCCGGACTCTACTTCGGTATCTCCGGGAACCTCGTCTCCTTCGGCGGCAGGTTACCGATCGGGCTCAATATCTTTCCGCTCGACTTTTTGGAGCTGTTTTTAGAAATTGCTCCGGTCCTGGCGGTGACTTTCTCGGACCCGATCGTTTTTCCCGATTTCCGGTTGATGGGGGCGTTCGGACTCCGGTTCTGGTTTTAGAAACGGTAAAAAGCCGGTAAAACACAGAAGGCTGCCCTTCGGGGCAGCCTTTTTTTCTTTGTACGCGTCCTTGTAGGCATCTCCTAGGGGAGTCGAACCCCTGTTGCCGGGATGAAAACCCGGTGTCCTAACCACTAGACGAAGGAGACGCAATCCGAATCCGAATATATCGAGAATCGGGGGTTTAATCAATCCTCAGTGGATGATTAATTGAGCCGCGAAGGATTCGAACCTTCGACCCACGCCTTAAAAGGGCGTTGCTCTGCCAACTGAGCTAGCGGCCCGATCGGGAGCCTAATCTAACAAGGATGGGGTTCTTTGTCAACCTGAGGGCTATTTTCCACTGCGGTCGTAGCGGAACTCGAAACCGATCATGATGTTGTAGACCGATCGCATTCCCGGCTCACTGCCGAGCTCGGCCCCGAACATCGCAGCATTGAGGGTAAAGAAGTGGAGGTCCAGTCCCAGCCCCGCGGCGGGAAGTCCCTCGTTCAGTCCCGCCCGGATAGAGAGGATCTCCAGGAGTCTGAACTCGACCCCCAGGCCTATGTGCAGGAGGGGGTTTCGCGCGGTCCCCGGGTGGACGAGAAAATCGAAGATGTCCCTGTAATCGAGCATTACCTTGAGATCGCTAATGATCTTCCTCGTCCCTGCGAGTTTAGGCGTATACATGACCCCTGCATTGAGCTTGAACGGAACGAGCCCGTTTGACTGAGTGGGTGTCTCGGAGGCCTGGAGAAACCCGTTCATGGTTGTGTAGGAGTTGATAATAGTCGGAGAAAAGACGTCGATTCCCACAAGACCGACGGTTAGGATATCCCGCCAAGAGTATCTCACCCCAAGATCGAAGCCAATCCCCGTAATAAAACGGAACGGCTCGTTCGCGAAGGTGTCGAGGGAGAAGGTACTGAACAAATCGGGAAGCTGGAGAAAGGATCTGTCGAAATCGCTCCGCCCCTCTAGAAATCCTTTGAGGAGGAGACCGACGTCGAGGGTGTGGTCCGACTCTTCGGGCAGAGGTATCCGAAAGGAATATCCTCCCGTCAGGATGATTTTCTCACTCAAAGAAACCGACATGGTCAGCGGACTCGAATTGGCAAAGGTAATCCCGGTGGTGTTGAAAAAACCCAGTCCCAGTCCCTTTCCCACGTAGCCGAAGCTCAATGGTCCTAGGAGGTTCATCGACGCGTACAATCCCTGCAGAAGATCTTGAACCTCGGGGGTCGCGAAGAGGGCGGTCAGATCCGCTCCGCTCGCGGCCTGAACCCCTAGGTTCGCGATATCGAATATGGGACCCTGCAACCCTATTGTCAGCTCCGCTATTGCCAGCTGAGGGCCCGCGGAGACGAATCCGGCGGGATTACTGAACAGAGTAGTGAGGTCATCGGCGAGGGCCGCGTGAACGCCGCCGATCGCCGCGGTCCGGGCCGATGGAACGGTTACGCTCTCCTGAGAGTGAACGACCCCTCCTATCAGGCACAGTACGATAAGACTTAGGACTACCCGTTTCATCATTTAACAGTAACCTCTTTGCCAGTTTAATATTCGAACATTCCCTGGATATCTATTCCCGCGTTGTCCGCGTATTGCTTCGCCAGCTGTATATCGGTATCGGTATCCCAATCGATGTTCTCGAATCCCCCTTCCGCTTCAGCCTTGTTAATAACGATAGCCGCCGCTGCGTTGGCGTACTGGGCGTCTGAGGGGGTCCCTCCGGCGTCCTCCGCCGCTTGGACGTAACCGGCAACTTCACCAAGTGTCTCGGTGTCGACGCTGGAAAGCGCATCGTTCAGGTCGTCGGCGGTAGCGGTGTCGGGATCGAAGTCGGCAATCAGATCGTTGACGCCGGAAGCCCCTATGGCGAGGTCCGCGGCGAGGAGCTGGAGCTCCGGATCGTCCGGATTTTCTGCAGCCTGGGCCGCTATCAGGGGATAGGCCGCCTGCATCGCCTCGGTATCACCGCTGGCTAAGGCATCCTCGGCGTATTTCACCTGCTGCTCCGGGGGGAGGGAGGCGGGATCCCGCTGGAGTCCGGAAAAGACGTTGAAGGTAAAGAAAGCCTCGCATCCGGCTGCGAGGACCATTACGGTCAGAATAAGGATGAGTACTGCTCCTCGTGAAAGGAGTATACGGGACCTGGAATCAAAATTTTTCATAGTGTCACCTCGAATGGAAAATAATCCATTATCTCGAATACAGTATACACCCATCCCCATGAAATGACAAACCGCTCTTCGGCGGTCGGTCCAGGCGAACTCGTTTAGCTCCATCCGACGAATCGGGCGGTATCGTGGCCGGTAACTTCCACCGTTAAGTTCCCGCCCCGGCGGGGATTTTCCCCCGGAGGTATCCGGACACTCAACTGGAGGTAGTTTGCCGTGGTGCCCCTCCAGTCGGCTCCGCCGTCGGCATAGGACTTCCCTGCCCGCTCGAGGATCATCTCGGTACGTCTCCCCTCCCAGCGGTCGACGTATCTCCGGAAATGCTCGTCGGAAAGCTCCCGCAGCCGTTCGCTTCTCTCTCCGCTTACCCGCTCGGGGACCCTCGGGCGGGCTGAATAGGCCGCGGTGCCCGGACGGGGGGAAAACTGGAAGACGTGGAGCCGGGAAAAATCGAGCTCCCTGATGAGATACAGGGAGAGCTCGAAGTCTTCTTCGCTCTCTCCGGGAAAACCCACGATGAAGTCCCCCGCAATAAAGGGATCCTCTTTTACACCGCGGAACAGTTCTACCGCCTCTTTTACCTTATCGGCAGCATACTTTCGGGCCATTAATTCTAAGATTCGGTCCGAGCCCGACTGAACGGGAAGATGGAAATGCGGGCGCACCCGGGGGTCCGCCGCCGCCCGCGTAAGGGATTCGTCCACCCCGTCGGGCTCGATCGAGGAAAGACGAATCCGCACCGTTTCGGTCGCATCGAGGAGGGCGGATATGAGTCCGGGAAGGCGCATATCGGTCGAGAGATCGTGATAGGCGGAGATGTTCACCCCGGTCAGGAC
Source organism: uncultured Spirochaetales bacterium (assembly GCA_964641125.1). Classification (GTDB taxonomy): domain Bacteria; phylum Spirochaetota; class Spirochaetia; order SPDA01; family CAZSGZ01; genus JBKHAJ01. The sequence goes on along the minus strand of CAZXMO010000028.1, from coordinate 32,141 downwards.
CGCCTCCCGGCACCCCTTCGCCTCGTACTTCCGCAATCGCTCGACCGCGGTTTCGGCGTCGAGGCTTATCGATCCGCCCCGGGCTAAGGGGACCCGGCAGTAGGCGCACCGGTTATCGCAGCCGTCCTGGATCTTCAGGAAGGGACGGGAATGATAGCGGTAGTCATCGATGTCGTATCTGAAGGGCCCCCTCCCTACTTCTCGTCGTTCTCGAAGATCCGCAAGGAGGGCTCTGAGCTCGGCCGGCGAGACGCCGCTGATAACCGCATCCGGATCGATACTTCCCGGCAGATCGAGGATTGCATCCTTATCCTCGTGACCGAGAACGACGATGTTTTTTCCGATTTTATCTAACGCCCCGGGATCGAGCTGGGCGTAGCATCCGGTTACGAGAACCGCGGCATCCGGCCGATCCCTGGAGAGCTTCCGGATGATGCGCCGCGCCTTCTGCTCGCTCTTCGAGGTGACGGTGCAGGTATTGACTACGTAGAGATCGGCTTCTTCGGTCCACTCGACAAGAAAAAAGCCCCGGCTCGCGAGGGACGATGCCAGGGCTTCCGATTCGCTCTGATTGAGCTTACACCCGAAGGTAAAAAAGGCTACCTTCATCCGGTCTCCATCTTCACGCGAACCCGCTCGATTCCCCGACGGGCTTCGGTAAAGCCGGCATTCAGCTGAAGGGCCTTTTCATAAGCATCGAGTGCCCATTTATAGTCCGCGGCCATCTCCCGGGAGTACCCGAGACGGGCCCACCACTTAGCGATGCTCGGTGTATGGTAGAGGGCCGTAGACAGGGCGATATCCGCGTGGTTATACTCCTCGAGGCGGATAAAGATCTCTCCCATAAAATAGTAGACCTGATCAATCCGGTCTCCGGTGGGGGCGAGGACGACGTACTGCTCGAAGTAATTCAGCGCCTGCTGATTGTTTCCCCTGTAGAAGTAGGCTTCTCCTAATATCTCGATGATTCGAAAATCGGAGGGAGATATGGCGTACCCCTTCTTGGCCTCGTCGATCGCCTGGTCGTATCTCCCCAAGCGCAATAGGCTCCACCCCATGACGACATAGGCATCCATCCGCTTGGGCATTATCTCGAGCTCTTCCCGGCACACCTCGATGGCTGCCTCATAGCTCCCCTCACGGTAGAGCGCTAAGGCATCCTTCTGAGTAGACTCCTGAGCCGATATCGCAAGGGAGACCGTCGAGAACAGGACTAGAGCGCATACGAGCCTATTCATGGACCTTCCCCTCCCCGTCGTTTCCCGGAGAACGCATATTGCACAGGCCGTTGAACCGGCAGCCGCTCTCCATGATGATATTCGGTGCGGTGATATCCCCGTCCACCGAGGCGGTGGCGAAGAGCTCCACCCGCGAGTGGGCCGTGATATTTCCCTTGATCCGGCCGCGGAGAGAAACGAGGTTGGCCTCGATCTGCGCTTCCACGACGGCGTCTTTTCCGATGTAGAGGTCGCCGGAGGCCTTTATCTCCCCGACGAACTTCCCCTTGACCATGAGGGGATTCGAAAAATTGAGTGCTCCGTCGAAATCGATATCTTCGGCTAGGATTGTATCGATTTCCGACTCATCGATGCTCTGGATTGTTATCTCGGACATATATTTTCTCCATTCGCCGGTCCCCGCGGCAGGTGTTCGTTAATCCTACCGCCCCCCCCCGGCGGTGTCAAGCGGATCTTCGGTTGCCGGCTCCCCGGGCTGAGGAGCAATCGCCTCCATGACCCTCTCGAGGGATCCGTTCAGCCGTCTGCGCATCTCCTCGGTGTAGGGATTGTACCGCTGCAGGTCAAGGAAGAGCTGCCAGGGATCATTACAGGTCTGCTGCTTCACCTCGAGGATCTTCCGATATCCCAGAGTGGCCAACTCGGCTTCGTCTATTCCGAGATCGTCGAGCACCCGGCCTATAAAGTGGGTAACTCCCTGGGAATAAGCCGCTTGATGATCGTGCTCGTCGGCGGTCATGACGATGACCCTGAGCCCAAAACCTGAAAAGATATCCTTCCACCTTCGGAGTGTTTCCCGACCGAGGCGGACCGGACAGAGAACCAGGGGTAACCCTTCCCAGCCGTTCCGTACCGAATCGGGTCCGAACATCGGATGGGTTCCCAGAACATTTACCCCTTCGGGAACCGTCTCGTCCATCCACTTGCCCGGGAGGAGCTTGACTGAGCAGGTGTCCGCAACCAGGGTACCCGGGCGCATATACCGGGACGTTCTCTTCAACACATCCGGCAGCGCCGAAATCGTAACGCAGAAGAACACCGCGTCACATTGGAAGATCTCCTCCTCGCCGACCAGGCGGACCCGGGAAACCGGATCCGAGAGCTCGCAGCGGTTGAATCCCCGCACTTCGTGGCATCGGCTGAGGATTCCCGCCCATAAGCGGCCGAATCTCCCCAGGCCGTACACTCCTATTCGCATGGTGGCCATGATATACCGGAAGAAATGAAAATCTCAATAGAAAAGATTCTCCATTTTTGATATTATCGAGACACACATTTCAATAAGTCAAGGAGTTAAAAACATGTCATTTTCCGAAAAAATGAAAACTAAAGCCAAGAAGGCGCAGAAGATACTCGTCCTCCCCGAAGGTACGGAGCCGAGAACCATCCGGGCGGCCCGGATAATCGTCGACGAAGGACTTGCCGCCCGGGTCTACCTGTTGGGAATTACGAGGGAAGTGGAAAAGGCGGCCTTAGAAGCTTCGACCGATCTTACGGGAATAAGCCTTATGGATCCCGCCGAATCGGACCTTCGCGATAAGTTTGCCGAAGAGTACCATGAGCTTCGCAAGCACAAGGGAATGACCCCCGAGCAGGCCCGGGCCGAGATTATCGATCCCCTCAAGTGGGGCGCCATGATGGTCCGTACGGATACCGCCCACGGCATGGTCGCCGGGGCCGAAAACTCCACCGCCGACGTGCTCCGGGCCTCCTTTAGAATAGTAAAAACCGCGCCGGGAGTCGATTACGCCTCCTCCTGTTTCGTCATGGTCCATCCTGATGAAAAATGGGGAACCGGCGGCAACATGATCTTTGCGGACTGCGCGACAATCCCCGATCCCACCGTTGAGCAGCTTGCGGAGATCACCATCGCCTCGTCAGAGTCGTGTAAACTCTTTCTCGACGCCGAGCCCATGACCGCTATGCTCAGCTACTCCACTAAGGGATCCGGAAGCGGCCCCAATGTCGACAAGGTCTTAGCCGCTTACGAGATCGTCAAGAAGAAGCGCCCCGACCTCAAGGTAGACGCGGAGCTTCAGGTCGACGCGGCTTTGGTTCCCTCGGTGGGTTCGAAGAAGGCCCCAGGATCGGAGGTCGCGGGAAAGGCCAACGTATTGATATTCCCCGACCTGACAGCGGGCAACATCGGATACAAGCTCGTCCAGCGCTTAGCGGGCGCCCATGCCTACGGACCCTTCCTGCAGGGATTCGCCAAGCCGGTGAGCGATCTTTCCCGGGGATGCTCGGTGGACGACATCGTCAACACCTCCGCGGTGACCCTTTCCCAGGCGAAGTAGTTGCAACGAAACGGCCGCCCCGATATTATCTAGATCGTTATGAAAGTACTGATCGTCGGATACGGGAACATGGGGCGGGAGGTTGAAAAGATCCTCACCGCCCGGGGACACGAGATAGCGGGAAGAATCGATCCTAAGGATCCGGAGGCGGACGCCGAAGGACTCACGACGGAGCTCTTAGGAGCAGCGGATGCGGCGATCGAGTTTTCCTTGGCCGGGGCGGTTTTCAACAACGCCAGAAGCTATGTGGAGAACGGCGTTGCGGCTGTGGTGGGAACCACCGGATGGGAAGATTCCCGTGAGGAGATTCGAACCCTTGTCGACGCGGGAAAGGGTTCGCTCCTGTGGGGCTCCAACTTCTCGGTGGGGGCGCACATCTTCTTCTCCCTCGCCAATAAGGCGGCGGCTATCATCGACGGGATTGGAGAGTATGATATTATGGCCTACGAGCTGCATCACTCCCGCAAGAAAGACAGCCCCTCGGGAACGGCTCTCAAGCTCGGCGAAGGAATCTTGGCGAACTGCTCGCGGAAGAAACGGATAGTTACCGACAGGCTCGACCGGAAAATCGATCCGGAGGAGCTCCACATAGCCTCGGTCAGAGGAGGATCGATTCCGGGCATTCATACCGTCGTTCTCGATTCGTCCGCGGATTCGATAGAGATTACTCACTCCGCGCGGAACCGAAGCGGCTTTGCCCTAGGCGCCGTCCTAGCGGCGGAATGGCTCGAAGACAAGACCGGATTCTTCCGGATAGAAGATTTCATTCAGGAACTGATCACTACATAATTAGCTGCGGAGAATACAGGAGGATATCATGACCTTAGAGGGAGTCTACACCGCTCTCATCACCCCCTTTCACGGGGACGGAAGCATCGATGAAGAGGGGCTTCGCAAGTTCGTGGAGTTCCAGATCACCGAGGGAATTTCCGGATTAGTTCCTATGGGCACTACCGGTGAAAGCCCTACCTTGAGCCACGGGGAGCACATCCGGGTCATCGAGATCGTCATCGATCAGACCCGGGGACGGGTCCCCATTATTGCCGGAAGCGGGTCGAACAGCACCCAGGAGGCCGTCGAAATGACCGCCCGGGCTCGCGACTGCGGCGCTGATTTGAGCCTCCAGGTAGCTCCCTACTATAACAAACCCTCTCAGGAGGGTTTCTACCGTCACTTCACAACCGTAGCCGACCAGGTCGATATCCCCATAGTCGTCTATAACATCCCCGGAAGAAGCGGTAAGAACATCGAGAATGAAACCATGCTTCGCCTGGCCGAGCATCCCAACATCGTCGGGGTCAAGGAGGCGAGCGGCAGCATCGGCCAGATGATGGACCTCATCGCCAAGAAGCCGGACGACTTCATCGTCCTTTCCGGCGACGACAACCTGGCGTTTCCTCTGACCGCGCTCGGGGGAAAGGGGGTTATATCGGTGGCCAGCAACCTCATCCCCGGCGAGATGATGAAGATGATCAGAACCTGTCTCGAGGGTGATTTGGAGAAAGCTAGAAATATCCACTACCGGCTCCTGCCTTTCTTCAAGGCGGTTTTCCTCGAAACCAATCCCATCCCCATCAAATACGCCGTACATCTGAAGGGGATGACGGAAGAGTCCTACCGGCTCCCTCTATGCCCGATGGACGACGCCAAGAAAGCTCGGTGCAGGGAGATCCTCGAAGAACTCGATCTGCTGTAGGTGCCGCCGCGGCGCATCCACGGTTCCGCGAAAGTCGTCTCAGACCTGGGTGAGCCGCGCCGCGAAAAGGGCTACAGTCTCTACCGGTAAATTTTCTCCCCGGTCGGAAAGGGATATACCCGCATCCTCGGCACAGGCCAACACCCTTTCTACACCGTACCGGGAGGTGAGGATGCCTCCGGAGAGGTTATTCTTGACGGTTTTCCTGCGGGCCCGGAAGAGATCCTTCGACGCCTGGAAGAAGACGCTTCGGTCGGGAACGAAGGTGTAGCGGTCGTGCCTGCGCATCCGTACCACCGACGAGGTAACCGAAGGAACCGGGTAAAAGGACGCCCATCCGATATCGAAGAGCTTCTCGATATCCACCGAAAAGGAACACACCAAGCTCAATTGGGAATAATTCTTGCTTCCCGGCCGGGCGATCATCCTGTCGGCTACTTCCCTCTGGAGGGTAAAGACCATCGTTTCAGGTATCCCTCCCACCTCCAGTATCTTATACACCATTGCCGAACCGGAGCTGTAGGGAAGATTACCGGTAATCGTCCGAGGCACATTCCCCGCCTCGAGCAGGGGAACCCCCGTCTTGAGAAAGTCTCCCCTGACGATTTCGATCCCCGTCTCCGGGGGATAGATCTCTTCGAGGAAGTCGGCAAACCCGTGATCGATTTCGAAAAGAATAAGCCGCTCGGCCTTGGGGCGAAGGAGCTCGGTCAATGCTCCGATACCGGGACCGATCTCCCAAATTTCTCCCCCCGCGGCGGGGGTAACCGCCTCCGCGACCCGCCGGCGGACATTTTCGTCGATTAGAAAGTTCTGTCCGAACCTCTTCTTGAGGGATAACCCCCGCCTCTCGAGCAACGCTTCTACCTGCTTCCTGTCGTTATACCGCGGTTTTTCCACCTCGCACCTATCCTCATTATTCGTGTCCCTATATCGCCCCCGTAGAGGAGAGTGAGCACCGCAGCGGCGGCACATCCCCACAAGATAATCGCCGGAACGGGAGAGCATCTGATTCCGGGTATGGTGTTCGCGAGCCGGGTGCATTCTATCATGCCTCGATGAACGATGTCGAACGCCCGTCGCCAAACCTCGACTCCCATGCTTTCGGGGACAATCACGTAGATGAGCCCCATACCCAGATCGAGACCCGCAAGGAGTCCGACCGGAATGGCCGCGACCAGTCCTCCCGGATAGAGGACCCCGAAGTTCCTGATTAGGATCGGCGCGGTGAAGAGCTGGGACGCCAGGGAGACCGCGAGGGCCCCGCTCAAGACCGGCGGAATGAACCTTTTCAGAAAGCCGTGGAGGCGGTCGGCGGTCAAGGTAATTCCCGCGACCGCTGAAAAGGAGAGGGTAAAGGAGAGGGAGTGCATCGACACGGGCATAAAGAGACTTACGAGAAGGAAGCTCCAGCCTAAGATCGACCTTCCCTCGAGACGCCGTCCTTTGAGAAGGGCCGCCGTACCCAGCAGAACCATCACCGCCGCCCGAACAAGAGAAGGCTTAAACCCCGCCAAAAAGAGATACCAGATAACGACACATCCCGCCCCCGCCGCGGCGATCTTTTTCCTTCCGAATATCCCGAAAATACAAAAGGCCATGCAGGTTATAACACCCAAATGCATCCCCGAAAGAGCCAGAATGTGCATGCATCCGGCCCTTCGAAAGAGCTCCATTTCCCTAAAATCCAAATCCTCCCGGGTTCCTAGGAGGAGCGCCTTGAGGAGGGGCGCCGAATCAGAGGAAAGGAGATCGATCTTGTCTTCGACACGGGAAAACATACGGTAGCGAAATCGGGAGGTGCGGCTCTTCCATTCCGTATTCAGAACATTCGACACCGTTCCCCGCACGATAGGCTCTCCTCCGGGAAAGCCGTCCGACACCGCGAGCCGGATCTTCGAACCCCGGGCCGGAATCCGGTCCGCCTCGTCGAGTACGACCGTTACCCGGCCTCCGGCATCGGCTTCGCTCCCGTCGGCGGCCGAACATCGGCTTAAACGCACGGTTACGAGAACACCACCACGGGAAGAGCGGTATCCGTCCTCCACGGCGAATCCCTCGAGGAAGCGGACCCGTTCCTCAGGTATTCCGAACCAGACGGTCTCCTCCGCCGTCGTTTCGAACCGTACCGCCGCGAGGAGGAGAAACCCGAGCACGACACCTAAAAGAAGGGAGAGGAAACGATGAAAAAATACGCCGGAATGTCCATTTCCGGCTATCGTCCCGGCACGGTCTAAACGGCCCGCTCCTATTATTGATGACGGAAATGTGACGGCAATGAGCACCGAGGCTAAGGAAAATCCGGCGGCAAGGGGGACAAAGACCGATGCGCTTTCGGGAAAAGCGTATCGTCCCGTAAGGACGATAAAAGCCGCGGATGCGACGGGCACCCACGGCTTGGGTTGAATAACATAGGGATGTCCCGAGAAACGGGACGGAGAATCAGTTCTGTTTGAGGTTGCCCAAGGCCTCCCGGGCGGCGTTTCGAACGGTCTGACTGTAGTTGAGGTACCCCACGTACAAGAGGTTATCGGTGGCGACCTTGTCCCCGAGTTTTCCGAGATTCCCAATAACCGCCCGAATAATCTGTTCATCGACTTGTTTGTCCTGCTCCTTGTAGGTGTTCAACAGATCTAGATACAGGTTCAAACGAACTGCCGCTTCATGTGTGGCCATTGAGCCCAAGGCCGCAATGGCTTCTAGATAATTATCCTTCCGGATTATGCCGCGATCATACTCCATAATCGTAATATCGAAATGCCTGATAACGAGGGGAGTTGCCCGGGACCAGTTCCGCGCGGTCAATGCCCTGATCGCGGTAAACCGGATTTCCCTGAGTTGGGTCTTTTCGGTAGCGTCGGGGCTGCTGGTCTCGAGTCCTACCTTGAGGGCCCTTTCCGCTACCTCACCCTTTTCGTCGTTGGTCAACTCGCCGGTTTCTAAGGCCATGTTGAGGGCGGCGAGCTTCTCCCTGACCACATTCTTTTCGATTACTTGGATTATCAGATCTTTGAACTCCCCATCTATGTCGAAGAGGGCTTCCTCCGCCTGTTCGGTTATGGTCTCGGAAAAGCGAAGATTCTTGGTAGTAAAGAGTATGGGAAAAGACGAGGGGTCACCAAGCTCGCCCAAGGTGACGACTGCTTGGTCTAAGACCTGGTAATTCGGATTCTGTCCCGTCAGAAACAGGGTATTCTGGCTGGAGACCCACCGGTTGAGCTCAGCTATTATCTGTGTATCCCCCCCGCCTATTTCGGAGAGGCTTCGAAGGACGGCGATACGGACCGCCGTATCGTCATCGACCTCGAAGAGCTGCCACAGTCGCAGCCGCCCCTCGGTATAATCAGCTTCTCCCACCAAGCGGGACGCAAAGACCGAGAGCTGCCTCATGGTTGAGTCGGTTCCCAGGAGAGACTGGTTTCCCAGGACAAAATCTATCGCCTTCATGTACAGGGGTCCGAACCCCTGCGGTCCTTCCTGTTCAGAGTTTTGAAGTATCTCGAGTTTCGTGCTCAGACTCGCCCGGGCGAAATTTCGCAGATAGCTGTCCAATCGAGGCTTAGTCTCCGCCTCCTGCGCCGCGAGGGAAGCGAATATCGAGACAAGTATGAGAAATATCAATAGTCTTGTTTTCATCAAAATCTCCTTGTGACTGACAGGTATATAATAGTACGTCGGACCTTTTTATTCAAGTTTGTCGGAAGAGAGTCGTTACAGGGCCCGCGGCCGGGATTGGTTCTTGATATCGTCGTTGCGTTCCCCGAAGATGTTGTACACGAAGCTCAAGATCGCGTTCTTTACGCGGGGACTCGGCTTGACCGCCTGGAAATGGAGGACCGATTGGTTCTTCTTCTGATTAAAGGTGAGGCCCTTCACAACCCCGCACATGACGAGAGTATTCTTGTCCAGGGAAAATTGGATCTTTACCGGCAGCCCGACTTTAGCCCTGCCGCCGATGAGAACGGCGGCGCCGTCTTCGGAAATATCCACTAATCGGCTGCGCAGACCTCCCCCCCTCTCCACCACTTCGTTGGCGTTCTCGATACTCTTGAGAGGAAAGAGTTTGGCCGGCCGTGAGACCTTCACCCGAACCGATCCCCTCTTTTGACTTCGAATAAGGTTGTCCGAATGGGCGAGATGTAGTATGGGATACTTCTTGTCGAAAAAGTCGTCTAAGACCTTGGTCTGAAAAACATACCCCGCGTCCTCGGGGCGCCAGAAATATACATTTACCCTCTGCCCCCGCCAGCTGAATCCGGGGGGCAGGCGCCCTCCCTGGGGATAGGAGATTGCAAGATACTTCCGGAGATTCTCCACGACCCTGGAGTTAAAGGTGTTTCCGCCGTCCAGGGAAATCCGAATTCTCTGATGAGGAGAGATTTTCCGGGATGTCTTGATGCCGAGTTTATATTTGGGAAGGCTGAATTCCACCGACTTTCGAAAATCGTAGAGCTTGCTGAGAAACTGCTCGCTTCCGGGATCGTGTTCCCGGTTTTGCGCCCGAAATTTGGTGATGATGCCGCGAATCGAGCGATCGATCAGCTTGATGGACCAGAAGAGAGACAGGGGATTCTTGAGACGATTCTCGACGGCCATCTTCCTGAGGAGATTGACCTCGCGAAAGAGAAAACCCGATTCCCGTCCCTTGACGTAGAATTTGAGCCACGGAAACCTTCCTCCTCCAATTTTCCGGAGGAAGAGGATAAAACCGACGAACAGTGCCGCAACGGCGGCAAGGGCGATCCACCACATATCTATAATATCGAACACCTACTTGGATATATTAACTTGATGATATATATTTTATGCATAACTATAGTGGAATTCGGGGATTTTTACCAGAATAAAATGAAAAGCAAGGTCGATTGGCTCTATATTTTTGAATTTTTTATCCTCTTTTTCGTTTTACTCCTGCCGGGATACCTCGTACAGGGGCAGCCGGTGGATCCTTCCCTGTTCAACAGCATCCAATTCAACCTGACTTACCTGGTTTCCGCTCTGCCTCAGATCTTGCTTATTCTCTACCTTATCTTGATCCGCCCGGGACCGCACGCATCTGGGAATGAATCTAAAGAGCTCCATCCCGAAGCTCTGCGGAGTTTCGGGATTACACCCCCCGATTTTCGAAGCCTCCTGAGAACGGGGGTTGCCTTCTTCGGTATTATGGCAATAGCCTATCTCGTTTCCCTAGGTATTTCCCTCGTACCCGACATAGGAGGAGATTTCGGCGATCAGCTGCAGTGGGAACCCCTCTCCCGGGAGGCCCTTCCCCTTATTCTCTTCACGGCCCTGGCGACCGGCCTGAGGGAAGAGCTCTTCTTTCGATCCTATATGATAACCCGGTTCGACCAGGCCGGCGTTCCCCCCGCCGTAACCGTCGCCGCCAGCGCGGTCCTTTTCTCGGTGGGCCACCTCTACCAAGGACTCCCGGCCTTTCTGGGGACCCTCGGTATCGGTGTCTTTTTAGCGGTGCTCTACGTCAGATACCGGGAATTCCTTCCCCTCGCCGTGGCGCACGGACTGTACAACTTCACCGCCCTTCTCTTTCAAGGCATGTGATCGTCACCCGGCGGAAGACTCTTGATTATATAAAGATTTTTGAATATACTTCGATTCGTGAAACACAGACACACATCAACCCGTATATCCCGGGAGCAGGGAGTGGGACACACAGGAGATAATCGACCTGTTCGAGGATATAATTAATGAGGAGTCAAGTAATGCTCGGTAAACTGAACCGTCGAACCCGTTTCGGGTTCGCGGCCCTTATTATTCTTCTCACAACGGCGGGGGCATTCCCGGTATTCGGCCAACTGACACTTGCCTCGGGAGAGGTGGAAATCTCGGTGGAACCCCGGGAGGTATCCCCCGGGTCGGAGGCGGTCCTTCGAGCCGAATACGAAATCCCCGACGGAATGTACATGGCCCTGCAGGAAGACTTTTTTTACGTGGAAGCCGCGACGCCGGAGGGAATGAGTCAGAGCCCCCTATCCTATCCCGAGGGAACTGAAAAGCAGGGACTCATCACCTACTCCGACCGGGTGGTCCTCGAGCGGACCTTGAGGATATCCCCCGATATCTCCGCCGGGAAGTATACCCTCGAGGTAACGGCGGGGTATCAGTACTGCGATGAAACCGGCACCTGTTTTCTCCCTCAAACCGAAAAAATCGAGGTCAGCCTGACCGTTCTCGAGGCGGAATCGGTGGCCGCGGGGACGGAACAAACCGGAGGAACCGCCGGCCGGGGTATTCTCCTCTACCTCCTCTTCGCCCTTATCGGGGGAATTATTCTCAATGTTATGCCCTGTGTCCTGCCGCTGCTCTCGGTCCGTGCATTGAACCTTGTAGATCAGGCGGGACGGGAGCCTAAGAAAATATTTGTAGGTTCACTCTTCTATACCGGGGGTATCCTCGCGGCGCTTTTGGCCTTCGCCCTGATAATAACCCTTTTAAAAGTGTCCGGGGAACTCGTCGGCTGGGGATTTCAGTTCCAGAATCCCGTCTTTGTGCTGGCTTTGACTTCGATCATCTTCGTCTTCGCGTTGTCCCTCTTCGACGTCTTCGTCCTTCAGGCCCCGGGGCTGAACGCGGCGTCGAAGGCCTCCGGAAGGGGGGGATACACCGGCTCCTTCTTCACCGGGATATTCGCGGTACTCATCGCCACCCCCTGCTCCGCCCCCTTTCTGGGAACAGCCTTGGGGTTCGCCTTCGCTCAAACTCCGGCGGTCATCTTCCTGATGTTCTTCCTTATAGGTGTCGGATTTGCCCTCCCCTTCCTCCTCTTAGGTTTCTCTCCGGGCCTCATTCAGAAGCTCCCCAAACCGGGGAAGTGGATGACCGCGTTCAAGGAGATTATGGGATTTCTCCTCATCGGGACGGTGATATATCTCCTAAATACTCTCTTTCACCAGCTCACCGACGAGGCGTTCTACCGGATCCTCATCTTTTTAGGAATCCTCGCCTTCACCGCCTGGGTCTACGGGCGGTTCGGGAATTTCGGCAGACCGAAAGCGGTCCGGATCATCGCCGTTCTGGCCTCGGCGGTCATCATCACCCTGGCCTCGATCTTCGTTGTACGGATCGATAATAAGCGGGCCGGGAACGGAGCGGCCGGAGAGGAGGTCTACATAAACGAGCGATGGGAAGTTTTCTCCCCTGAAAAGGTCGAAACGTACCGGAGGGAGGGACATCCGGTGTTCATCGACTTTCACGCCGCCTGGTGTACCAACTGCAAGATAAACCGGGCCGCGGTCCTCTCTACCGAAGTCATAGGCAGCGCCTTCGAGCAATACGGGGTCAAGCTCCTCCACGGCGATTTTACCAACAATGACCCGGTCATCGCCGCATGGATCGAGAAGCTCGGCCGGGGTGGGGTCCCCGTCTACGCCCTCTACGTCCCTGGGAGGGAAAATCCGGTGCTTCTTCCCGAGCTCTTGACCAAGGGTATCGTCCTCGATGCCCTTGAAAACAATTTAGCAAACGATTAATCTCACCGACGAGGAGAGCAGAATGAGAGATATCAAATCACTACTTCCCCATAGAGAACCCTTCCTATTCGTAGATGAGCTTACCAAGGTAACCGATGAAGAGATCGTGGGGACCCGTACGTTTACCGACGACGATTTCTTTTTCAAGGGGCATTTTCCCCAATACCCGGTTGTTCCGGGGGTTATATTGGTAGAGACCATGGCCCAGTGCGGCGGCGCGGGGGTCAGCTCTTCCGGCGCTCTAGGAGACGCCCTCTTTTTCCTCGCTTCGGTGGATAAGGTAAAGTTCCGCCGGCAGGTCCGCCCAGGAGATACCGTTCGTATGGAGATAAAGAATATCCGTGTCTCTAAGAAGATGATCAAACAGGCGGGAAAGGCCTACGTCGGCGAGGAAGTGGCCGCCGAGGCGGAATGGCTGTGTCTAGTCGGTGAGGCGCCCACGAAGTAATCCGAACCGGGAACCAAAAAAAGAAAAAAAATTGACAGCCCCTATCGGGCGGGGTAATATCGAGATTCAAGGGCATTCCCTTCCGGAGGTGTAAAGATGGCTGCTACGGGAAATACGGTACCAAAGAGACTCAAATCCACCGCCTTCCAGCACCCGGACCTTCCGGGCCTGAAGTATCGCAATGAAGCAGGGGAATTCGAAACGATTTCCTATCGGCAATTCTTTCATATGGTCAAGGTTTTCGGGACCGCCTTGGTCGATTTGGGAATCGAGAGAAAGAGCCACGTCGGGATCATCTCCGATAACCGGTACGAATGGATTATTATCGACATGGCCCTTTTAGGCCTCGGGGCCGTGGACGTTCCCAGGGGCTCCGACTCCACCGCCGAGGAGATCGCCTTTATTCTGGGTCACGCCGACTGCTCGACGGTCTTCGCCGAAGACGGGAATCAAGCCGAGAAAATCATAGCTCACGCCTCGTCCCTTCCTCTACTCAAGACCATCGTCCTCTTCGACGACGATCCGGAAGCACGGAAGCACGGAAAGGCGGCGGGAATCGACGTCATGACCTTCCAAGAGCTCCACGAAAAGGGAGAAAAGGATTACGAGAAAAACCCGGAGTTCTTCGACTCGGAGATGGCCAAGGGGGAAGAGGACGATCTCGCCACAATCATCTACACTTCGGGAACCACCGGCGAGCCGAAGGGGGTCATGCTGTCTCACCGGGCCTTTCTCTTTCAGCTCGACCGGATCTATGATCACTTGAAGGTACAGCCGGGGGATCTCTTCCTGAGCGTCCTTCCGGTATGGCACAGCTTCGAGAGGGCCGTAGAGTATGTCGTCGTCCACTTAGCAGGCTGTATCGTTTACTCCAAACCGATCGGCAAGGTGATGCTCGCCGATATGGAAGAGGTTAAACCCCAGTGGCTCACCTCGGTCCCCCGTATCTGGGAAGGGATCCGGGCGGCGGTGTTCCGCAACGTTCAGAAGGAAGGAGGTATCAAGGAGAAGCTCTTCCTTTTCTTCGTCGCCGTTGGAGAGATCCACTCTACCCTGTTCAATATGATAACAGGCAGGCTGCCCCAGTTCCGTCTGCGCACCCGGCCCCTGGATATCCTCGTAGCGATAGTTCCCTTTATCATCTTTCTCCCCTTGAAGCTCCTCGGAAACCTCCTCGTTTTCAAGAAGATAAAGGCCAAGCTCGGAGGCAGGTTTACCGCAGGTATTTCCGGCGGAGGCGCCCTGCCCCCGTATGTTGATTCCTTCTTCCAGGCCGTGGGCGTGCCGTTACTCGAAGGCTACGGACTGACTGAGACCGGCCCCATTCTCGCGGTACGCAAGCAGCATCATCCCGTTACGGGAACGGTGGGACCGCTTCTTGCCGACATCGAGCATAGGGTCATCGATACCGAGGGAAAAACGGTATCCCCGGGCCACAAGGGAGTGCTGTGGGTCCGAAGCGAACAAATCATGGAGGGCTACTACAAACGTCCTGAGACGACCGCCGAGGTCCTCAAAGACGGGTGGCTCAATACCGGAGACATCGCTGTTTTCACTCATACCGGCGAGTTCAAGATCATCGGCCGGGCAAAGGAAACCATTGTTTTGATGGGTGGAGAGAACATCGAGCCGGTCCCCATAGAAGACAAGATCAAGCAGTCCGAGTACATCGAACAGACCATGGTGGTCGGTCAGGACAAGAAGTATCTCGCCGCCCTCATCATCCCCAATCAGGAGAAGCTCGAGGCCCATGCCGAAGAACAAGACATCCAATACTTCGATTGGGAAGAACTTCTGAACAACCCCCAGATACAGAACGTCATCAACACCGAAATTCAATCGTTAGTCAACACAAAAAACGGCTTCAAGAATTTCGAACGGATCTTCCGGTTCGCCCTTCTGCCCAAGCCCTTCGAGGAAGGCCTTGAGATGACGAAGACCTTGAAGATCAAGCGGGACGTGGTGGACGAGCTGTACAAGAAGGAGATCGATAAGCTCTTCGCTTAAACGCCGCCCCCGATCGGGGGCATTAGTTAAAAGATCCGCGAATAGAGTATGATCAGTATGATTATTGCCGCAAGGAGGATGAATCCGATAATCGTATAGAAGATCGAGGAAAGGCCTCGGGAGGGTGTCCGATTCCGGGCTCTCCGCGAGTCCTCCGTGCGTATCCTCTGAGACCGCTCGGACGCGGGTGATTCCTCGGTAAAACCGCAGCTCGGGCACCCCTCGGCAAACTCCGCGGGCAGGCCGATATATGAACACTTCGGACACCGAACCGCGGCAAAGTTTTTTCCGCAGGAAGGACACTTCGAGGCATTCATTCTTACTTCGGTTCCGCATTCCTCGCAGAAGAACTGTGCTTTTTTCACTTCCGTGCTCCCATTTTTACTCCGAGCCGCACTCCTCTAGTGCCTCTTTATAGACAGCAGGGTCAGGTCGTCGTACTGTTCGTCTTCCTTGATGTGAGTGAAGGTGATGTAGTCGGCCTCCTCGTCCTGCTCCGCCTTCTGCCGGAAATAGAGCCGGTACTGCTCGAAGTGCTGTTGAAGGAACTCGTTCACCCTCCGGTCCACCTGGATCTTGTCGTCAGGGCCCGCCGAGGGGTCGGGAATGAGGCGGAATACCTTTTCCACCGCGACTAAGGCAAGCACCGCATCCTCGGCACTCCCCTCGCAGGAAGCGAAGTCAAAGGTCAGCTCCTCATCGGGGACCGGATTGTGGTACTTGATCAGACGGTATTTTCCCCGATTGTTGACTGCGTCGAGAATACTCTCGATGCGTTCCGGGGTCAGCTCTTCAGAATCTTCATCGGGATTGTGGTTGTAGTGAAGCTCTCCCTCCTCGAGTCCTTCTTCGCCGCATTTTACTATCTCGAAATCGGAGTTCCGGAAGTGTCTTTTCGCTTCCTCGACACCGTCGGTGAAGAGCATGAGGATATCCCCCTGTTTGAGCATATAAGGTACCTGCTGATAAGGATTCTGCATCTCCACGAGCATGGTGGGAAAAACTCCCGCCGCAGGCGATTCGGGGAGGACCTTCTTGATCATCCGCTGCTGCTCTCCGTCGTAGATATGCACGAGGTTGTCTCCGGCGTTGCACATGTACAGCGTGCCGTTCTCCACATTGAGTATCATGACAATGAGAGCCGCAAAACGTCCCTTAAAACCCCGTTCTTCCAGAAGATCATTTATACCGTACACCAGTTGTTCCAGGTGTATTCCCTCTTTCTCGAAGCTCCAGGTGCGGAAGTAGTTGAGGAAGATGGTGGCCACCTCCACCATGATGAGCGATGCCGGGACCCCTTTACCGGCGACATCACACTTGATCATGGCGTAATGCTTGTCGTCGAGCTTCTTATAGTCGAAGTAGTCCCCGGAGACACCCTTAGCCCCCTCGTAGTAGCCGAAGAAACTCACCTTCTCGGTTTCCTCCCGGCCGGTTGTCTTCTTGGTCCCGTCGGATCCTACCTCGAGGGGAATGAACATCTTCTGGACCTCTTTTCCAACGGTCAGGTCCTTGTTCGCCACCGCCGCCTTGACCAGCCCCATGGTCATCTGATTGACCGTTTCGGCTAAAGCGGATATCTCGTCCTTTGTCCGGACGTTGATGACGTGGTCCTTGAGCTTTTCTTTGTCCTCGGTGTCTCGAATCTTTTCGACCCCCTCCAAGAGCCTGCGGATAGGTATGATCATGATCGAGGCGAAGAGGACCGCTCCTACCACCCCGATTATGATGGCCACCGCCGCAATGCCCAGGATGATGATGATAAGCTGTCTCACCGCATCATTGATTTCGGTGATGATCCGTTCGGTGGAAATACCTAAACGGACCATCCCCTTGTAGTAATCGGTCCCCCCGATGGTCCTGTAGACCACCGGTTTGTAAAAGGTGTAGCTGAGCTCTTCCTCGTCGAGTCTCTCGAGGTCGAAAGGGGGAACGCTTCCGACTAAATCGGCTATTTCTTTGAGACGAGTGGTCAGCTGCCGTTCGAGACTGCTTATCTCCTCCTGGTAGCGGGCAAGCTGCTCCGCGGCCCCCGGCTCGTCGCTTAAGGCAAGTTCTCGAGCGGTCCGGCTGAGCTCGTCGAGCTGCTCGGTTATCCGGCCAAGCTCCTGTCCCGCCTCCCGGTTGATTTGCTCTTCGAGCTCCTGAGCCCGGGGTGAAATCCTGTCCTCGATCCGGGATATTCCTATCTGCAGGGTCTCGGTGTCGATCTTCTCCCGGATATCCGGGTCGTCGGAGGCCCACACGTAGTCGTAGGTGTTTGGGTCTTCCTGGGTGTTTCCGGTAATGGTAACGAAGAGGCTGTCTTCCATGGCAAGCCGCTGGGCGGGGATGAGTCCGAGCTCTAAGGTGTTCTTTGCGGGAAGATTGGCTCGCGCGCCGGAGGTGAGACTCTCCAAGAGAACCTCGGTCTGGTTTCGGAGTCCCTCCGACAAATTCTCCCGCTGGGTATTGACGGCTATGTACGCGAGCGCTAAGGCCACCATCATGACTATGATAATGACTAAGGTAGTTATGAACAGGGTAAACTTGACGCGAAGCCCCATTCCCCTTTTCTTCATCTTGGCCAACATCTCTTTCTTCTCCTTCAAGGGCATTTCCTTCATCCCGATAAGCGCCTCCACCTGCTCGTGGAGCATGTGCCCCTCCTTGACGATCCCCGCTATCTTGAAGACCGCGAAGATCAACACTCCTATCAAGAGGGCGAAGATCATGTACAAGACGATCCTGTTTGCCGAGAGCACCATCAGTGTCCTGCCCACCGGCCTGAGCTGGGCTGTGGGGAGCTCCCTGAAGTCGCCGAACTTGACCGCTCCGGTGGGGTCCATCCTGAGGACCGGACGGGAGAATGCTATCCCCCGCAATGGGTGGATAACTCCGACTCGGTAAGTTCCCTCTTCCACCTCCTCGATAATCGGACCGGCAATCAGTCTGTCATTCCGGACATCGAAAAGACCGAGCTCCCGGGAGTATTCGTAGTCGTAGGGGGCGCGTCCGTCCCGGTCGAGGAGCACTGTGGTCACCAGCCCTCCCACCGAGAAGCCCCGGCCTAGGATTTCGAGGGTTACCGCTCCGAGCTCGTCCCGCTGGGCCCTCACGGAGGTTATGTAGGTTTCGGGGATGTATTTATTCATCCTCAAGACCACAGTGGCAGGCTCCCCGGCGTTCCCGACGCTGTCAATGGGCCTGACCGTAAAGGTCCAGGTCCCGTTGTCCCGGTTTCTAAAGTAGGCCTCCGGATCTTCGGTCATGACCCTCGCGGGAGGGGTCGGGGTTTCGACCGCGGCCGTGTCGATTTCCACACCGGGACCCCCGAGATAGTGAAGGGCGTAGCTGTAGCCTCTCAAATTTTCCGTTTCCTCCGGGGGCTCCCATTCCATAGTAAATGTATTAGATACCAGGAAACCCTCATCATCGGTCATAGGATCGGTGATTTCCACCGGCGGCGGAGGGGTGGTGTCCCGGTAGAATCCCACCGTGGATGTCTCGGACCAGTTTCCCGCGTAGTCCTGGGCCGCAACGTGAAAGTACCAGTAGCCGTCCTCATCCACCGTTGCCGAGGTACTCCGCTCGTTCTGCAGGGCCATCAGCCGACTCGGCGCCTCACCCGCGGGCATCCGATCGACGGTGTAACTGAATCCGGCTATTCCCGAGCTGTCCTGGGGGAGCCCCCAGCTCAAGGTATACCGGTCCTGACTGAACCTCCCGCCGGGGGTAAAGTTACCCGCGAAGATGCGCGGCGGGATTACTGTTGTGTCGGGAGCGAGGAAGATGAGCCTAGAATTAGTTCCCCGTATATTTTCCCAGAACAGAAAGAGCCTTCCCTCCTCCTTCACCGGGCGGGGAAAGGTAGATATCCCCGATATTCGGCTCAAGTCCCGCTCGTCCCAGAAGATTCCGTCCCGGTTGGCGAGTATTATATGCTCATCACCGGCCCGGTCGTCGAACCAGATAACGTAAAGCTCCCCCCCTAATAACACTATCTGCGGAAAGCGGCATGAACGGGACCCGGTGGTGATCCGTTCGTAATCGGCCGCCGGTTCACCGCCGGGGTTTAAACGCAGGAGGTAGATCTGAGGGTTCCCCCCGCCCACGCTTCTCTCCCAAACGACACCGAGATCTCCGTTTAAAGGCTTGATGTAGGGGCGCTGATTATCGAACTCGAGAGGAGCCAGCGTACTTCCCTCGATAACTTCATCCTCCCGGGTTAGCCATACAGCCGGTCCCCAGGTACGCCCCCCATCCGTGCTCGTCTTGAGGTAAATCTGATAACTCGGCCGCTCACCGGTCTCTAAAACCTGAAAGACCACGTACTCACGTCCCCGGTAGGAGGTGTGGTGGGGAAGGAAGTTGAGCCTCTTACCCTGATCCGTGACCAGGGGAGTCAGATCGCTCCAACTCCTCCCGTTTTCGGAGACCGAGTAGTATGTCTCTAACGAGTCTCCTATCTCATCCACCACCGTTTCTCTCGTTACGAAGAGGAGTAATCCTCCGTCATCCTTTACGAATAATCTCGGGGCTACTGTGGTCGAGAAGAGCTCTAAATCGGCTAGTTGTGTAAAGCTGCGGCCCCCGTCGTAGGAGGCGAGTACTGAAAAAACGCGGTCGGCGACGTTAACCGCGCAGTAAATGACCCCGTTTGCGTCCACATCCAGCGAAAAGACCGGCGCCTCCTGTCCCGCGAATTGTACCGGCCCCAAGAAATTTTCGTTTCGGATCCAAGGACCTCCGTTGCGTCGTCCGATCAAGGATAGGGTAATCTCCCCCTCCTCTTCCCCGACGGAGGTAAAACTCTGATAGATGACCGCGGTGGTGCCTCCGCCGTGCTCCGCCCGGGGAAACCGGGCATTCGCGGGAACCAGGGTCTCCGGCGATTCCCAGAACAGATCCTGAGCGCCCGCTCCGGCGGGCCATAATCCGATGAGGAGAGCAAAGAGGATGACAGTGATTCGTGTGGGGCCGGGCAAAGATGTCAGATGTTTGA
Organism: uncultured Spirochaetales bacterium; assembly: GCA_964641125.1. GTDB lineage: Bacteria > Spirochaetota > Spirochaetia > SPDA01 > CAZSGZ01 > JBKHAJ01. Next base: position 11,984 of record CAZXMO010000028.1, on the reverse strand, counting down.
TTCTATTCTCCTCTTCAATTCGAGAAGCGGCGGATACTGCCGATTCGCTTCGTCCTGTAAAAGCTGATTGACGACCCTCAAGGCTTCGAAGTACCTGCCGTCTATGAAATATTCCTCCGCTAGGCGGTACTGCTGCTGAGCGGCGTTGGAGAGCACCGTTGTGGTCCTTCCTCCGATTTCCGTCTCCACCCTGTCGAGGAGGCTGATGATCCGCTGACTTTCGGGGGTCAGCTCGATTGCACGGTTCAGGAATTCCAAGGCGATGGGGAACTGTCCTCTCACGTTACCCTGGACGATGGAGAGCGCCCTCCGGTAGAGATCGTCGGCCTGCCGCACATCCTGTGGATCGGGAGGGGGTATACGCATCCCGAGGCGGATTTCCGCGTCATATATCGCCTGATCGATCCCCGGGTAATCGGGGTTGATTATCTGGAGATCCTTCAAATCGATGTAGGCCTGCTCCGGATTGGTCGATAACTGCGAGCGCGCCTCGTTGAAACGGTTCCGGAAGAGTTGTTCGAAATTTTCCAAATCCTTGTACCTGAGAATCCTTAAGCTCAAGACGCTCGCCTCCTGGTTCAGGGGAAAGGCCATCCGCACATACAGGATGTTCTTTTCAGCCTCCTCGAAATAGGGAAGCGCCTCCTGCCGCCGGCCGTTTTCGACGAGCCTCTTCCCGGTCAAGAAGTTTTCCCGGGCGAGGTTCAGGAGCTGACTCATCTCGGCGTAGAGGGGGTCGGTCTCCGCGATTTCCCGTCCCGATCTTATGTACAAAGCCACTCGGACCAGCTGCAGCCAGTAATCGATTTCCGGCTTAGTATCCACGTGGGTTACTCCCCACCGGGACTGCGCTCTGAGGAGAAGCCGCTCCGCCTCCTGATACTGCTCCCTGCTGTAGCTGGTTTTGGCTTCTTCGATGAGATCCCTGACTTCCGTGATGATGATATTGTTTTCGGTCGAGTTTATCTCCTCGTTGAGCGACTCTATGAGACTGTCCCTCCTGCCTCTCAGTTCCGGATCCTCCTGGATGGCGAGACTCCGGTCGAATCTGTCTCCCGCCGCCTTGAGCTCTTCCCGGGCGTCTTCGAACCGATTTTCCGCGAGGGCTCCCCGGGCCTGTTCGATCCGGTAGAAGGCCTCGTTCTCGTACCGCCCGGCCAAGAGTACCTGCTCGTCCGATTCTCGTATGAGTGATGCGAGGCTTTGATCGAGGGCGTCGATCAACCGGACGAGCTCTCGACCCCGTTCGGTTCTCTCTTCCACCCGTTCCCCTTCCCTGATGTAACCCTGTTGATCCTCCATGTAGCCGACGAAATCCGCCGCTTCCCCTCGAATTTCTTCTATCGAGGTCAAGGCCGAGGTAAACAGCTCCCTCGCCTCGGCGGGGTCCTTTGCCCGGATGGTGTTTGCCGTCTCACCTTCGCCGATACTCTTCTCGTACCCCTCAAGGAGACGGCGCCCTTCCTCGGTTGTTTCCCGTTGTACCTCGAACCGGGTGTACAGGGGTTCGAGGGTTAAATCGGCGATCCTCGTAACAGTAGCCCGCTCGGTTTCCACGGTGTAGGCGTTGAAATTCCGCACCTCCTCGAGAAGGGATTCGGCCGTGTCCGCGGCCGCCTCGGCGCCGGGATATTCACCCAGGAGAGCGGTGTACCCCTCGAAACGTTCGCTCCAGACCCCGGAGATGTCCCTAACCGCTTCGAGAACCGATTGAAGAGTTTGCCGTGAGTCCGTAAGCTCCCCGATAGATTCCCGGTCATCCACGGCGCCTCTCAAGGTTTTTACCTGGTCCATCTCCGGGGCTATGACCGAAAGCCTCTCCGCCGCCTTTGCCTTCGCGGAGGCTTCGAGGAAATCTCCCGCACGTTCGCGGACACTATTCCATTCATCGTTCATCAGCCCGTAGTCGTCATCGAGGTAGAGCCGTGAGCTCCACAGACTCAAGTTTTGAACCTGCTCGACCGCGAGCTCGTAGGCCGCTTCGTACATATCCTCCGTTTCCGCGAAGTTGCCGGCCCCGAGCTCATCCTTCGCCCGGGTATCGATTTCATCGTATTCCGCGAGAAGGGCTCCTCCCAAGGTATCCACGGTAGATTTATAGAACAGATCAATAGCGCCGAGAATTCCCTCTTTCCAGCCGACATCGGACCGGCCGTGGGTAAGAAGATAGAGATAGGTCAGATGGAATTCTTCTTTCTCTCGGGTCTCGGCTATTTGCCTGTTTTGTTCACGTATGTAAGCGGAGCTATCCGCCGCGGTCCGTCTCGGCCGTGCCGCCGAATCGATGAGATCTTCATATGCCGAAAAGCGTGTACCGATCTCCTCCATGCGGACGGCGGTAATTGCGGCCACCAGGGGAGTGATCACTAGGCCACTTCCGTTCTCGATCCTCACGAAGCTCCGGCCTGCCTCTCGGATCGCCTCCCGCGCCTCGACGAGGCTATTTTTGACCTGACCCTCGTATTCGGCTGTTTCGAAATCCTCGAGCTGCAGGTCGAACCCGGTCAGATAGGTCTCGACGGCGCCGGAGTAGTCGTTTTGATCCAGTTGGTCTTTGGCCTCTTCCATGATTCGTTGAAACCGCTTGTTGTTGAAGACGAAGACCGCCGTCTCCCGCGCCTCCTCATAGGCCGCGACGGAGGCCTCGTCGGGATCGGCATCGAGGTCCTCCAGTTCCTCGAAGAGCTCATAGGCCCGGTCCATGTCGAGCTCCTCCCGGCTGTAGACGGTAATGAGCTCCTCGTAGGTATCGTTGTATCTGCCCCGCTCCTTACGGACCACATTGATCAAATCCTGGGCGGCGTCGAATTTATCCGGTTCTTCCCGCATAATCTCGGCGAGAACGAGAATTGCATCGTTATATCTCTTTTCTTCGATCAATTGGGCCGCGGCGTCGAGAGAATCCTCCCTCTGGCCGCGGGGACAGACCGGCGCCGTCAGGGTGAGAAACGCGGCGATGAGAAGGATCCAAAAACGCATGTCAAAGAGTGTTCGCACACTAATCAGCCTCTCCCCCCAATCTATCACATTATCGGCACAAATGTCTTCTCTTCTGAGGGTACCCTGCATCTAAGTAGTTGCACGGAAAACAATTATCCTCAACAATAGAAAAAATTTGTCGAACATAGTATATTGATAGGTATGAGGAAGCTTCTCCTTGTTTTCATACTCATTCTCCTCACTTCCCTCTCCGTATGGGGCGATTTCGCCGAATTTTACAACAGCATCGCCCCTCCCGAGGCCGCCCTCGATCCCAATACGGGGCTGACCGTTTTTCCCGTCCTCCTTATCCCTTCCGGAGGGAGGTACGAGGGCATGGGGACCGCCTTCACCGCGGTCGCCGACGACTCCGGTTTTATCGAAGCCAACCCCTCGGGAAGCTCACTCCTCACCTATACGGAGCTCTCCTTCACCCATAACAACTGGATCGCCGACTCCAATATGGAGGGGGTGGTGTATTCGGTCCGCTTCGGCGAGCTAGGGATAGGCTTCGGCGGCAAATTTCTCTACGTTCCCTTTACCGAGTACGATCAATGGGGCGAACGAAGCTCTAAGGGATACTATACCGAATCGGTCGCCACCATGAACATCTCCTACAACTTTTTCTCGAGCTACTACTTCTACGGAGTCGCCGTGGGAACGAACATCAAGGTAGCCTTCCGCACCATGCCCTCGGGGATCTACGCGACCAACACCGTAGACTCCCAGACGGCCCTGATGGGCATGGCCGACGTCGGGATCCTTACCCGTTTCAACTTTCTCAAGTTCTATCACAGCAGGGGAAGGAACCTCTCAATAGGGGCGGTCGTCAAGAACTTAGGCCCCTATGCCCTGGGTGAACCGCTCCCGACGGAAGCCACCTTCGGGCTCTCCTATTCCCCGATCCGCCCCTTGCTCTTTGCCTTCGACTTCAACCTCCCCTTCAGCTTCGATCCGGTAAACTACCCGGCCGAGAGATGGGGGATATCCGCCGGGATGGACCTTGCCTTTACCAGCTTTTTCTCTATCCAGACCGGTTTCAAGTACCGGGGAAGCAATCCCAAGATATCGGTGGGAAGCATGGTCGATCTCGCCAAGGTCAGCTTCACCGTCAATTATACCATGGACCTGACCACCTCTTCGAATTCGGTCGATCATTTCAGTATACAGGCACGGCTGAAATTGGGAGACCGGGGACGGGCGGATCTCCGGAACAGGATCGACGATCTGTACACCGCGGGACTCGATGCCTACGCCAACGGAAAGCTCACCGAGGCCATCAATTTTTGGAACAAGGTGCTCGAACTCGATCCCTCTTTCCAACCGGCCAACGAGATGAAACTTACCGCCCGGCGGGCCCTCAATCTGAGGGAAGCGATGGAATCGATTCAGCAGGTGGAATAATTTTTTATGGATAACCTCTTACGAGTCTACCTTTTCGTAGCTCTGCTTGACCCGGGTGTAAACGGCAAATAAGGAGAGGTCTACCTTTCCCCCGGCACCCAAAATCCCGGGGGCCTTGACCTGGTTTCCTTTCTTCCTCTCCCGGTCGAACTTTTTGAGTATTTTCTCTTTGCGCCTCAAGTCCGCCGGTTTGAAACGCCCCTTGAGATATCCGGCAATTCGTTTGGCATCCTCCCGCTCTTCCTTGCTCAAGCGGCCCTTAATAGGATCGAGCATCTCCTCGACGAGATGATCGGCGTCCTCCTTCTCCATCTTCCATAGAGCATCCTCGATCTCCCGAACAAAATCGTCCTCCTGAAAGATAATCCTGTCCACCTTGGTACGCAGCTCCACCCGCTTCTTCAGTGACACGTCGGACCGGCGGTCCTTCCTTCCGATGAGGAAGAATGTGAGAATCGATATGCCGAGCCCTATCGCAATCTCGTCGATCATGGGAAGGGGATCGCGGATGACCAGGGCCATAAACAGGTAGGTGGCGAGAAAGGCCCCCGCCGAGATGAGAAATTTGGGGATAAAACGGGACTCGGCTATCCACGCGTTGACCCGGTTTTCGACGATCCGGTAGAGCTCGTTGCGAAAGGCGGTCAGGGCTTCGACTCGAGGTTCCCGCCCGTACTTGCCGATGATTTCTTTCTTTTCGTAAATATCAATACTTTTCTCTTTCTCGTCGAAGGGATGGAGAAAGAGAGAGGTACCGTCGTTACGGTACAGATGGTATATAACCAATCTATCGGATTCCGGCATGGTGAGAAAACAGTAATATTTCCCGATCGCAGTGTCAAGCTGGCCGGTCAGGCGGGCCGCTCGGTCAACAGCGGTATGAGCTGGCTGTACTTGAAGAGCTCGGCGTATTTGAGAGCGCTCATATCGAGATTGTCGGTAATATCGGTGTCGGCTCCCGCCTCGAGGAGAAGATCGGTTATTTTACCATTCGCCTTACCCACCGCAAGGATAAGAGCGGTCTGGCCGTTTTTATTCTGAACGTCCAGGGCGGCTCCCGCGTCTATAAAGTCCCGCACTAAGTCGGTGTTTTCCACCGCCACCGCATCCATGATCGGTGTATTTCCGGTATCCCGGGCCGGCAGATCGATATCCGCTCCCGCGTTCATCAACATATCGGCAATCTCCCGATGGTTCTTCCGCACCGCGAGGGTGAGTGCCGGTATTCCCTTTGCATTCTTAGCACCGCTCGTGAACCCCGCCTCGAGATAGAGCTCCACGTAGCGCCGGTTTCCCGCGGTAACGCTCTCGGCCATCGCCTCCTCACTCAGGGCACACCCGGCTTCGACCAACTCCCTCCGGGCGGCCTCGCCTATCTTCCAGATTCGACGCTTAGGGATTTTGACGGCGAAGTACGCCTCCATTTCCTCGGCTGTTTTTCCCGCCGGTGCTTCGGCAAGCCACCAGGGAAGCCGGACTTTGCCCGGATTGCAGATATAGAGATAATCATCCCGGTTCCTGCCCCCGGCGTAACCGGAGAGAAACCACAGGCACCCGGGGAGCACCCCCTCCTCGGGGACCTCGAAAATCGCGTAATCGGAGCTGCTCAAGGAGGATAAAACCCTTTCGGCGCCCTTCACCGACACCTCGTCGAGGGACTCGGGGAAACTCAAAAGCTCGAATTCGGTCTCGAGCGTTTCGAAGGCGCCTTCCAGGGAGGAATACACCTTCGGAACGTCTCGCGCATATACCAGGGTTACCTTCACGCGTCTAGTATCGACCTATCTTCCCCGCCGCTTGAATCGGCTGACCGTTTCTCAAGGGAATCAGCTCCCGGACATTGATGATACATGTATCGAACTCCTCCTCCACGGTCCCGATGAGGAAAAAGGCGGCGCCCCCTTCGACCGTCGGAAGAAGCCGTTCGTAGGCCCCGGGGAAGAGGACCGTCTCGAAGATTCCCTGGGGATCTTCGAAGCTCAAGAACCCCATGGACCGCTTGGTCCGGCTTCGGACCTCCTTCCCCGTTACGAGAATACCCGCGATAGAGATTCTTTCACCTAGGTGCTCCGGCACCTCCCGGCTGCGAACCCGGGGAGGATAGGCACCTTCGGCGATAAGCTCTTCGACGGCCGACTCGAAAACCGTCAAAGGATGGAGGCTTATCAGCACACCCAAGGTCTTCAGCTCGTCGACGAGCTTAGTCCGGTCCGAGTAGTCCCCCACCGAAGCGGGCACGGGAGGAAGGCCGAAGAGAGTGGTCTCCTCGTCCCGATGGAAGAAGGCCCAGAAGAGCTCCGGCCTGCTCAAGCCCCCGGCGATAGAGTCGAGGGCCCCCGAACGAATGAAGTATCTGAGGACGACCAGGGGCGGGTCCGTTCGACGGAGAAAATCGGAAAAATCGGTAAAGGAGCCGTCCTTCTTCCGTTCGGCGAGGAGCCTTTGAGAAAACTCCCGGGGAACCTCGCTGAGCCGGCTGAGGCCCAGGCGGAAAGCCCCGCCCCCCGCCTCGGGCCGCCCGTACTCCGCGGTGTGGCCCATACCGCTTCGATTCACATCGGGGGGAAGAATGGGGTACCCCAATCGGCGAACCTCGTTCAGATACACCGAGGCGGAGTAGAATCCCCCGCCGTTGTTGATCACGGCCGTGAAGAACTCCAGGGGATAGTGCCGCTTCATCCAGGCCAGCCGGTAGGAAAGGAGGGCGTAGGACGCACTGTGGGCCTTGCAGAAGGAGTATCCGTCGAAGCTCAAGATCATGTCCCACAACTGCTCCAAAACCTCCCCGGTGACACCCTTCTTCGCCCCTCCCTCGAAGAAACGTTCCCGAAAACCTTTGAGCCGGCACTCCCGGTCCTTCTTGGACAGGGTTTTTCTGAGCCGGTCGGCCGCGGCGGGATCGAACCCGGCCACCGCAATGGCCACCCGGGCCACGTCCTCCTGGTAAACCATGATCCCCTTCGTCTCGGCGAGGGTATCGGCGATCAGGGGATGCAGCGGCCGGTAGGGATCCCCCTTGAGACGGGAGACGAACATCCGGATGAACTTGTTCGCCGCGGGGCGGATAATGGAGCTCGCCACCACCAGGCGCTCGAAGTCCCCGTGTCCCATCTTGTGCAGGAGCTGCCGAGTGGCGGGAGATTCCACGTAGAAAACACCTAAGGTGTTCCCCGCTTCGATCAGCTCCCTGGTGGCGGTGTCGTCCAGGGGATCGAAGGACTCCCACCGTACCGGCGGGTCGGGGGGGGCCGGATTTCGGGTAACCAGCTCGATGCAATCCCTGAGCACGCCCAAAGACCTGTTTCCCAACAGGTCGATCTTGATCAGACCCGCGTCCTCGGCGGCGTCCTTCTCCCAGGCTATAACCGGGAGTCCGGTCCCGGTGGATATCTGCAGGTGGGTGTAATCGGTAATCGGACCGGGGGTAATCACCACCCCGCCGGGGTGCATCCCGATGTACCGGGGAATACCGCGAAGCCGCCGGGCCGCCCGTACCACGTAGGGGGGGACCTCCTCGGTGTCCCCCAGCCGGACCGCCCTCACGATCCGGCCGATCTCCTCCTCGGGCATCCCGAAGGCCTTCGCCGGCTCCCGGTAGCACGACCGCGGCCCGAAGGTCACGTGATCGGCCACCATACCCGCCCGCCCCCGGTAGGTCTCGAAGACCCACGCGAGGACCCGGTCCCGCTCATCCCAGGGAAAATCGACGTCGATGTCGGGGGGGTCGGTGCGCCCCATATTGAGAAACCGCTCGAAGAAAAGATTGTGCTTCAGGGGATCCACGTGGGTAATCCCCAGGAGATACGAGATGATGCTCGCCGCGGAGCTCCCCCTCCCGCAGGTGCGGGGAAAGCGGGAAACGATATCGTGGACCACCAGGAAGTAGCCGGCGAACCGCTTTCGGTAGACGATGTCGAGCTCGTAGCGGAGGCGCTCGTGCACGGCGGAACGGGGAGCGGCGGCCCCTCCGACACGTCCCGCCGCCGGTCCGTACCGCCGCTCGATCCCGGCGAAGCAGAAGGATTTGAGCCTTCCAAAGGCCTCTTCCTCACAGAGGCCTTGAAAGCGGGGAAAGACATACCCCTCGGGGAGGAGGTCCGGTTCACATCCCGCGGCGATCCGGGCGGCATTTTCCAGGGCCTCGGGAACCGCGGAAAAGAACCTCTCCATTTCCTCGGCGTCGACAATCCGGTCCTTATCCTCGAGGTTTCCCCCTCCCGGTTCTCCGGCGAGGCGGTCCACGGTGGTGCACCGATCGATCGCCCGAAGCAGCCGGTACAGCGCCGGATCGCCGCGGCCTAAGGCGGCCCCCCCGTTGACGGCGCAGACCGGTATCCTCCGCTCCGCCGCCCACGCCGCCGGGGACCGAAAGGGGACACCGTAGAAGAGAGCGGCGTAGATTCCGGGCGCCCGGGACGAAGCCGGGCCGGTCCGGGCCCCTTCCGCCGTTATCAGCCGGGACAGAACATCCCGCCGGGGACTGATTACCGAGAGCCCCTCCCATCCCTCCTCGAGAAGGAAAGCCACAGGATCGAGATCCTCTTCCATGAACAGGGAGGTGAGGAGACGGTTCAGCCGTCCGAAGCCCCGCTTCGAAAGGCAGTAGGCGGTGAAGAGATACTCCTCCCGGTATTCGATCGCCGCCCCGATAATCGGCTTAATCCCCTCCCGCCGCGCGGCGGTGATGAACCGGACCGCTCCGTAGAGGTTATTGATATCGGCCAGTCCCGCGGCCGGATATCCCGCGCCGGCGGCGTGGGCGCAGAGCTCCTCGGGAGAGCGGCACCCCCGAAGGAGCGAGAAATAGGACCTCAGATGCAGCGGAACGTAGGGAAGCGACGATGTACTCACGGGCGGCTCCTGATTTATACTTAACATAAGTTTAGTATATGGGACGGATAGAGACAAGTATACTCAAGAATGTGGAGATGAAAAAAATCGGTTCCGAGACCCGGGTGCTTCCCTCGGCCCGCTCGATCTACCTCGAGGGAGGACCGAAGGGTGTACTGATCCTGCACGGATACGCGAGCTATCCCGGGGAGTTCCGGGGATTGGCCGAAACGCTCCACGGCGAGGGTTTTACCGTTTCGGTGCCCCGTCTTCCCGGTCACGGAACCGACCGGAGGGACTTTCTCCAATCGAACCGGCACGACTGGCTGCGGAAGGCGGTTGACTCCTACCTCGATCTTACCTCGACCTGCGAATCGGTCTATCCCGCAGGGCTCTCCATGGGGGGGGTTCTTACCCTGCTCTTGGCGGCGATGTTCCGGCCCGAACGGGTAGCTCTGATGGCTCCGGCGGTGACCAATCGTAACAAACTCATCTGGCTCACTCCCCTGCTCAAATACGTCGTTCGGCATCTCCCCGGCACTTTCAAGGATACCACCGATGATCCGGACCGGGAGTACCTGCAGCGGGAATACTGGGCGCACAAATATACCAAGACCGCGGCGGAGGTCTTCAAGCTGCAGCTGACGGCCCGGCGGAATATGGCAAAGGTAGAGGCGGATATCCTCACCCTGGTTTCACGGACCGATCCCACCGTCTCATGGCGGGTAGCAAAGTATATCGAAGATAGGGTCGGGTCGGCGGTGAAGCGGCACATTATCTTCCCCGACGGTCCCCACCTTCTCGTTAGAGGAAAGAGGGAAGAGGAGGTCAACCGGGCGATTGCGGATTGGTTCACCGGCCGGCTCGAATAATCGGGCCGCCCGCGGCTTCAATCCGTGACTTCGGGGGTTTGCGCCAGGTCGATAAACCGCTTGAAGGCGGAGTCACGCTTCTTGAGCTCCTTAGAGCCCCGGGTTATCTTGCAGAGGCTCAAGCCCAGCTCGGAGGCAATTCGCCTCTGACTCATTCCCCGATCGATGAGCTTTACCAACGCCCAGCGGGCGATGATTTCGTCCATTTCGTTTTCCGTGAGGAGGCACATCAAAAAGTCTTTGATGAGCTGTTTGTCCTGTACGTATGCCAATACCGAGGCCATCTCGTCGAAGGCATTCTCGATCTCTTCCGCTGGATTCGGCTGTTTTTCCATACCCTAAATTTCTCCAGGGTGACCCGTTCTGTCAAGTAGAAACAAGCCGATGGGTATGCTGAACGGGGTACTTGTTTTTTTGAATCCGATTTAGTATCTTTGCCGTCCGATGAAAATTACCGGCAATTACCATACTCATACGTACCGCTGTAAACACGCCTCCGGGGATGTTTCCGACTATGCTCGAGACGCGGTTCACCACGGCTTGAGCGATTTAGGCATGAGCGATCATACTCCTCTTCCCGATAACCGATGGGATTTCGTCAGGATGGATATGGATGAGCTTCCCGCGTACGGGTCCGCAATAGATAAGGCCCGCCGCTCCTTCCCTGAGATAACTATCTACAAGGGGTTGGAGTGCGAATGGACGGAAGAGTACCACGCCTTCTATCAGGAGCTCCTCTATGGGCGGGGATTCGACTATCTTATCGGATGCATGCACTGGATACCCCACCGAGGCGGATGGGACGACATGGCGGACCTGACCGGGCCTCACTTGGTCTCCTACGCATCCCACCTTATGCGGACTATGGAGAGCGGCCTTTTCTCCTTTATCGCCCACCCGGACATATTCGGTGCGGCGTACCCGAGATGGGACGAAAACTGCGAAGCCTGCAGCCGGGACATTCTATCCGCTGCGGAAGATCTCCAGGTTCCCCTCGAAATAAACGGCTACGGTTTCAGGAAACCGGAAATCAACACTTCCGAGGGACCCCGCTTACGGTACCCCTGGCCCCCCTTTTGGCGCCTCGCCTCGGAATACGATATTACCGTGGTCGTCAACTCCGATGCCCACGATCCGGAGGATACCGCGGCTTCTCTTCAGGATGCGGCGGAATTGGCCGAAGAATGCGGACTGCTTATCGATTATACCCCCCTCGAGCCGGCTAAACGCTCGGCCTGACGGAGGTTACCATGGAGTGCCGAGCCGGGTGCGGTGCCTGCTGTATAGCGATTTCCATCTCCTCTCCCATCCCGGGAATGCCCGACGGAAAGCCCGCCGGAGTCAGATGCGTAGAGCTTTCACAAGATAACCGGTGTCTCCTCTTCGGCAAGCCGGAGCGTCCCGCGGTGTGTATCGATCTCAAGGCGAGTAAAGAGATGTGCGGAGACACCTTCGAGGAGGCATACCGCTACATTACCTGGCTGGAAGATCAGACCCGGCCGGACTGACCGGGGTCATTTTGCCTTCCATCCCCTCCCATCCTTCATTATCTTGAAACTAAGAGCCAACTATGAAAAAGATATCAGCCCGAGAAACGGCGGAAGGATCGGGAGCCAAGGTACACAGGTTATTTCCGGTAGAAACCTTGAGGCATCACGATCCCTTCGTCTTGTTAGACGAGTTCTTCGTCGAGCCGGCACGGAAGCTTCGTAGACTGATACTCAAACCTCATACTTGAAGGAGCCTATGAACATCATCGATTTGACCCGGACCATAGAAACAGATATGCAGGTCTTCCCCGGAACCGAACCTCCGAAGATAGAACAGACCAATACCCTCGAACGGAACGGCTTTCGGGAGATGCGTCTTACCCTGTATTCCCACACCGGGACCCACCTG
>CAZXMO010000027.1:13312-40803 GCA_964641125.1 uncultured Spirochaetales bacterium | reverse complement strand
TTTTTGACCAGCCTATCGAGCTCGTCGGAGGTGAGATTCCGCCATTCGTGAGCGGGCCGAGTTTGCTGGAGGTCCCGGAGATAATACTCGTCCTCTCCCTCGGGCAGGTATTCCGTGGGGATGAATCCGCTTCCCAAACCGGCTGTCGGCATAATGTGTACGTGATCCATCTCCCGGCTCCTATCGGCCATTTTCGCTCCGGTATTCATTTCCTACTTTCCGTGCCCGTCTCGGTGTATCCATGTCTACCCCCAAGGATGCGCCCACCGATACGAGGAGGTTCCAGCCCATGGCTAGGGAAACGAAACCGGAAAGGCTTCCGCATTCTTCTATAGCGAGGGTGGGAAAGGGGGTGGATTTTGGCGAGACCGCGCATACGGCGCATCCCACATCATTTTCGATCTTAGCCCGGATTGTTTCCGTCTCCTCCTCGAAGGGATCGATGAGAATTACCGCGTCTTTCTCGGTAAGAATTTCCTCGATCCCGTGGAGGAGGTAGGTCCCCTCGAGAAAACAGCTCTTTTTGCGGGTTATCTCGTTGGTCTTGAGAGTCAATTCCTCGGCGACTCCGTCGTTGCGTCCCGCGAAGTAGACGCTTTCGGCCTTCGCGACTGCACCGACGACCCCCGCGGGGATATCGGCCCCGAGGGCGGACCCGACGGCTTCGGCCAAATTTCCCGTATCGAAGGGTATTCCCGCGGCGGTCGAGACAAGATGCCGATAAAAAAGAGCCTGCTCGAATACGCTCTTCGTAGCGGCTACCGCTTCTTCGGCACCGCATTTCAAGACGAAGGTCCGGTTACTCAACTCTTCTAAGGGAGTAGTCGGGTAGGCGGTCAACCCGTAGAACGCGGAGTGTTCCCCCCTTTTCAGCTCGGTAAACAGTTCGATGAGTTCCCGGGTTTTCCCGCTGTTCGACGCTCCGAAAACGACGTAACGGTCCAAAGAGTATTCGGCGGCTTGCCGTGATCCTTCGGTAACCGGCGTAACGTCCAATCCTTCGGAAAGGGCCCACCGGCGGACGTTTTTCGCGGGAAATATCCGGCTCGATCCCTCTCCGGTCAAGAGAAGCCTCTTCCGCGAGCGGATAGAATCCATGATCGAAGAATCTTCGCAGGTGCGGAAATCGGATATTATACGGGTTGTTTCGAACATCTCCCGTACCAGGGTGAAACGTTCAGCGAGTTCGTGTATGTCCATGGAAATCTATGATAGGTTACGCGGGCTCCTAAGTCAATTCATTCGATCCTGTTGTCGACGTACCTGTAATGTCTTATAATCTGCGGAAGAAGGAAATCAGGAGGACTCAATGGAATTCAAGCATCTCTTCGCACCCATCGAAATCGGAAAGATGAGGGTCCCGAATCGGGTGGTTCAGGTTCCCACCGACATAAGCTCCGCTAATCCCGACGGTTCCGTGAATGACAGGGTCATCGCCTATCACGAGGAGCTTGCCAAAGGGGGGACCGGTTTTATCATAGTCGGAGCGTCGACTCCCGACAAGGAATCGGGCAGACCCACGGTCACATGCCTCTCCGTGGATGCCGATTATCTTATCCCGGGTCTCCACGAGCTCACCGCGGCCATGCAGAGACACGGGGCCAAGACCTGCGTAGAAATCCAGCATCCGGGACGTCAGGCGGCGTATCCCAAGACGGGACTCATGTCGTGCAGCGACATGGTAACCAGTCTCCCCGGTTCGGCGGGGCACGAGACGATCTATGCCGGGGCCCAAGCCAAAGGAAAAGACATCCGGGGGATGACCGTGGAGGAGATCTATGATCTCATCGAGAAGTTCGCCGAGGCCGCCTGGCGGGTCCAGCAGGCCGGATTCGATTCGGTGGAGCTCCACGCCGCCCACGGTTATATGATTGCTCAGTTCATGAGCCCTTTCACCAACAAGCGGAACGACCGGTTCGGCGGGTCCCTGAAAAACCGGCTCAGGTTTCCCATGAATATCTATGAGCTCATCCGCTACAAGTGCGGACCCGATTTTCCCATCGGTATCCGCTACTCCGCCGAGGAGTGGATACCGGAGAGCAGGACCCTCGATGAATCGATCGAGATTGCCAAGATGTTCGAAGAAGCGGGGTTCAACTTCCTCGATATAAGCGCGGGAATATTCGAGGCCCCAGGACCCTTGTTGGACCCCATGTATTACAAGGAGGGATGGAACACCTACACCGCCGAGGCGATAAAGAAAGAGGTGAACATTCCGGTTATTACCAGTCATTCCCTGCGTAACCCGGCTTACTGCGAAAAGATCATCGCCGAAGGCAAGACCGATATGGTGGGACTCTCCCGGCAGCTGATCGCCGATCCCTACTGGGCGGACAAGGCCAAAGCGGGAAAGACGAAGGAGATCCGCAAATGCATCTCCTGTCTCATAGGCTGCTGGAAGGAATCCCTCTATATCAAGCATCACATGCGGTGCGCTATTAATCCCGCCACCGGGGATGAGCGTTTTCTCGATATCAAGCCCGCGCGTACTCCCATGAAGATTGCCGTCGTGGGCGGCGGAATAGCGGGGATGGAAGCGGCGAGGATAGCGACGCTCAGGGGACACAAAGTCACCCTATTCGAGAAAGCCGACGAGCTCGGGGGAATACTCCGGACATGCTGCGCGGTACCGCCTAAGTCCAAGATGAAATGGTACATGGACTGGGTCCGGGAGCAGATAGGGAAGCTCGGCGTCGAGGTCAAGCTGGGCACCGAGGCGACCGTGGATACGGTAAAGGGGTACGATGTGGTCCTCGCAGGTACCGGGGCCAGGCTCAAGGCATTGGATGCCCCCGGGGCCGAGGCCATGGTCAGCTACGAAGATGTCCTCGCCTGCACCAAAACCGGATGCGAGTACTGGCCCTCCGAGAGAAAGAAGCGGCCCGCCGAGGTCGGACAGCGGGTCCTCCTCTGGGGAAACCACTACGCGGCGATCGACACCGCCGAGGCATTGGCCATGAAGGGGAAGGAGGTGATTATCGTCACCGAAGATAAGGAGTTCGCCCCCGAGTACGAGCCGATCCACAAGGACGTTATGATGCAGCGCTTTGCCGGCGGCAACGGTCAGGCCCTCGAGGGAACGCCCATCGCAATCCCGGTTATCATCAAGACCGGAACAACTCTTCTCGAGATTGTGAACGGCAGGGTTCACCTTATCAACGATAAGCTCGAGAAGGAAATCGTCGAGGTGGATACCGTTATAAACGGGAACACCGAACCGAACGACGAGCTGTACAGAAGCCTTGTAGAGGCGGGGATCAAAGTCGCCAATATGGGCGATTCTAAGCTCGTAAGGAACCTCCGCGGAGCCATGACCGACGGGGCCGATGCGGGGCTCATTGTCGACGACGACGTTTTCATGAACGCAAACAATATCCTCTCGAGCGGCCTGCCTCGGGATGTCCGGCGGATGATGGCGTAGACACACCCTCGATCCGGAGGGCGCCCTTTTTCGTGAGTGATTGACGCGCCGGGACACGTCTAATAGAGTACCTAAGGGGGTAGTATGAATCGATTGTGCCTCTATGCGGTACTCTTTCTTGCCGCTGTAAGCCGGGCTGTCGGATTCGAGCCGGATAGTTTGAGTCTCCTCGCGGTCGAAAATGAGACGGGCTATGATATCATCGCCCTCTATCTGTTCCCTGCTGAGGGAGACTATTCAGGTCCCGATTTATTGACCGACGGTAGATTCATTCCCCAGGGAGAGGAGGAATCCTTCTTTCTCTATTTCGAAGAAGCGGCGTCCTTCGGGCGTTTCGATCTCCTCGCGGTAGATACCGAGGGGTATCAGTACCGGCTGCATCAGCTGGAAGCCTCGATCGGAAAGCCGGTTACGGTGAAATTTACGGTTAGGCACCATGTCCCGCTGCCGCCGCCCGTAGATACGGTGGATATTGCCGTTGAAAACTCCACCGTTCCGATCTTCTTTCTTTTTATGCGGCCTCCGGAGAGCGAATGGTGGGGGGCGAGCGTACTGGGGGTTCAGGATATGCTTATTTCGGGGCAAACCCTGATTCTTTCCGTTCCCACCTTGGGAGCGGCGGTACCGTATGAGATCCTCGCCGTTGATGAGGATTTCGACGAGTACGGCATCGAGGTTACCGTAGAGCCGGTCTCCGCGGACAGAGAACGTCCGGAGGTTTTGATCCGGCTTGAAGATCTGAAGGAAAGGCAATAAGGTCGTTTGCGCATGAATACATATTTAGACGACGATCGGGTAGTGCTTACCCTCGATGCGGGGGGTACGAACTTGGTCTTTTCGGCGATACGGGGCGGAGAGGAGATGACCGATCCCCTAACGCTCCGAACCGAGCCCCATGATTTGAATGAGAGTTTAGCGCTCATCGAAAACGGGTTTGCCCGAACTATGGAGATGGTGAAGGGGAAAGCCGAGGCCATAAGTTTTTCTTTTCCGGGGCCCTCCGATTATCGTAAGGGAATTATCGGAAACCTGCCCAACCTTCCCGCTTTCAGGGGTGGGGTCGCACTCGGACCCTTTCTCTCGAAGAGCTTCGGACTTCCGGTGTACATCAATAATGATGGAAATCTCTTTGCGTTAGGAGAATGGATCGGTGGTCTCCTTCCGGAGGTAAACGGCAGGCTCGCCGAAGCGGGAAGCACGAAGAGGTTCCGTAACCTCCTCGGCCTTACCCTCGGCTCGGGGTTCGGAGCGGGAATCGTCGTGGACGGGCATGTGGTGACGGGAGACAACAGCGCAGCCGGCGAGATCTGGTGCATGCGGAACAAGAAGGAGCCCGCCTACTGTGCCGAGGCCCATGTCGGAGTACAGTACGTGCGGAGACTCTACGCCGAATACGCGGGAATTCCCCTTCAAGAGTCCCCTGAGCCGAAGGAGATTTGCGACATAGGTCTTGGGACTCGGGAGGGACACCGGGAGGCCGCCGAGCGGTGCTTTGCGGTGATGGGCGAGGTGGCCGGAGATGCCGCTGCTAACGCCCTGACCCTTGTGGACGGCCTCGTGGTCCTAGGCGGGGGAATGTCAGGAGCGTATCCCCTCTTTATGCCGTCCTTTATGAACGAGCTCAACGGAATCCTCAAACACTATAACGGCGAGGTGGTATCTCGAATGGAAATGAACGCCTTTGATTTGGAGGACCCCCAATCCGCCGCATCCTTTTATGGAGGCGAGGATAGGGAGCTCCAAATACCTAAATGCGATGAAACCGTGCGTTACGATGCCCTTCCGAGAACGGGAGTAGGCCTAAGCAGGCTCGGGACGAGCCGGGCGGTGGCCCTGGGGGCCTATGTTTTCGCTTTGACCGCTATCGATTCTGAACGGAAGACTTGAGAAGACCTTTAAGGGGTGCCGGCCTTCCGATTTCATACCCTTGAGCATAGTCGACTCCGAGCTTTTTGAGATCTTCTAAGATTTTCCTGTTCTTTACGAATTCTGCGATTGTCTTGATCTTCATAACGTGTCCGAGGTTGTTTATGACCTCGACCATGGCCGAATTGACCGGGTTTACATCCATATCCATGACGAAGGAGCCGTCTATCTTGAGCATGTCCACGGGCATGTTTTTGAGATAATTGAACGACGAGAATCCGCTTCCGAAATCATCCAATGCGAAGATACATCCTATCCTTTTGAGCTCTTTGATAAATCGGCCCGCGGTATTCATGTTGCTGATGGCAATGGTTTCGGTTATCTCGAAACAGAAATCCTCGGGTCTTACTCCGTATTCGTTGAACTGCTCCTGGATGAATTCGAAGAAGTTTTCCTCGGCGATGGTTTCCGCCGAGAGATTGATGGAGAACTGTCTGTTAATGCGCTGGGTTTCGTTCAGTTCTACCATGCTTGCCATGGCGGTCCTTACCACCCACCGGTCGATGAGGGGCATAAGATTATACCGCTCCGCCGCGGGAAGGAAGTCTTTCGGCGCTATGATTCCTCCGTTCTCATCCACCATGCGAAGTAAGATTTCGACCTTTTCGATCTCCTTACCCCCGGCTTCCTGAATGGGGACGATGGATTGGAAAAAGAGTTCGAACCGGTTTTCCTCGAGGGCTTGAGTAAGACGGGTTACCCACTGCATCTCGCCCCGGCGCTTCTTGAAGGTGGTGTCGGTTGTCTCGTAGACTTTGATTCTTCGTCCCCCTTCGTCCTTGGCGATGTAGCAGGCATCGTCGGCGGCCGCGAGGACTGAATGGATATCACCGCTTTCCGCGGCTATCATGACAAGTCCGATGCTGGAGTTGATGTTGAACTTTGTCATTCCCCATTGGAGACGTTTCTCGCTCAAGCGGTTGTGGAGCCTTTGGGCTATCATGTGGGCCCTCTCCAAGGGGGTGTCCCCGAGGAGGATCCCGAACTCGTCACCTCCGAGGCGGGCGCAGATATCGCTGCTTCGAAAAACATTCCGGATTATCCCGGTAGTCTCTAAGAGGAGCTCGTCCCCGGCCCCGTGACCGATGGTATCGTTTATGAGCTTGAACTGATCGAGGTCGACGTAGATGAGGGCGTGCTCCCGGTTATCGTTCCGGGCGCTCTGGATGAGGGTATCCAAGGAGCGGGAGAAGGCGTACCGGTTGAAAAGACCCGTCAGAGCGTCGTGGCTCGCCTGGTAGGAGAGCTTGTAGGTCATTTCCCGCACCTCGGAGACGTCCCTGACCGCCACTACCTGTCCCTCGACGTGCTCATCCTTGTCCCGGATACAGGCCACCGTTCCTTCCACGAGGATGGAGTCGCCGCCTTTTTGGAGGATATAGGATTCCTTGAAGAGATATCCGCTCTTGATAGGATCAGCGGTGGCGATGTCCCCGAGATGAATCGGCTCACCGGTTTTTTCGTCCCATAGGCTCAGTACCTCGGCGATGGGCCGTCCGATGGCGTCCTCTTCGGACCAGCCGGTAAGCTCTTCCGCCACGGGATTCATGAACTGAATGGTCTGTTGGTTATCGCCGGCGATAATGCCGTCACCGATACTGTGAAGGATCGCCGAAAACCTCCGCTCCTGCTGTTTCAGGGTTTTGTCCACCCGGTACTTGTACAGGGCTATATCGATACTTGTGTGGAGTTCCCGCTCTTTGAAGGGCTTGAGGATGTAGCCGAAGGGCTCCGCTTCTTTGGCGCGGTTTAGGGTCTGTTCGTCGGCATAGGCTGTCAGAAAGATCACCGGAATCCCGGCCCGGTCTTTGATAACCTTTGCCGCTTCGATTCCGTCCACCTCTCCCACCAGCATAATGTCCATCAGGATGAGATCGGGGACCTCCTCGAGGGCGACTTCAATCGCCTCGGAACCGGTAGTACACAGTCCTGCTACCAGGTACCCGAGTTTCTCGAGGCGCCGCTGAAGATCGATTGCTATTATCTTTTCATCTTCAACGACTAGAATTCGTTCTTTTTCTTTCTGCTCCATGCGGGTTCAAGCTTCCTTCATTACATCCTAGTGCAGGACTTTTTTTAAATCAAGACGAATAGAGACTTTTCGCTTTATTCGCTTACTGCTATAGTAACATGGTATCCATGGATTTTGCAAACAGGCTCGAAAAGAACGAACTGACTCGGCGCGAAGAACCCCGGGAGGAGGACCTCAGGGGACACTACTTCCGGGATACCACGGCAATTATCCACTCCTATCCTTTCCGCAGGCTCCGGCACAAAACTCAGGTTTTCTTCGCTCCCAAGAACGATCACATCTGCACCCGGATAGAGCACGTGATGCATGTAGCAACCATCGCTTCGACCCTGTGCAGGGCGTTGGGCCTCGACCCCGACATCGCCTGGGCCGTCAGCCTCGGACATGATCTGGGGCACACCCCTTTCGGGCACGTAGGGGAGCGAATTATCGAGGAGATCTTTGCCGATACCGGAGGGTTCGCTCACGAGCTCTATTCGTTGAGGGTCGTCGACCACCTCATCCACTACGGCGAGGGGATAAACCTGACCTACGCGGTACGGGACGGGATCGTGACCCACTGCGGGGAACGCTTCGAGCAGACTATCGAACCGGACCATACCGTCAAGGATTTGAGCGCCATTGATTCGAGGGCCCATCAGCCGGCAACATGGGAGGCGGCGGTGGTCCGTATGGCCGACAAAATCGCCTATTTAGGGCGCGACTTGGAGGACGCGGTTCATCTGGGGATCATTTCCAAGGATCAGATTCCCGGCAAAGCCGGGCGGGTCCTGGGATACAGGAACAGCGACATTATCGATACCCTTGTCAACGATTGCGTCGACTATTCCCGGACCAACGGGGTAATCGGATTCTCCGATGCCCGGTACGAGGCGCTCTTAGAGCTTAAACGTTTCAACTACAGTAATATCTACAAGGCGGAGCCCCTCAACAAGTACTACTCCAACTTCCGCCGCATCCTGAGTACTTTAGCCGATTATCTGAGCGATCTCTTTGGGCGGTTCGGATTCGATAGTTCCGGGTACGGAGGCGAGCAGAATCTCCTGGCCATCCGCTTCGGCGACTACTGCCGGAAGATGAGAAAGTTTTACGAAGAGATAGACAAATCCACCGATCTCGTTGTTCTCGACTACTTAGCCGGAATGACGGACGACTACGCGATAGATTGTATATCGGAGATCATGGTGCCGAAGTCGTTCGAGTTTCAATTCGAGGCGCGTCTGTACAATGGGTAGGGCTTGGCTTTTCCCGCGGACGGTGATATATTTAACGTAATAGAGGTTAGTATGCCTTTTAGTATATTAGAGAAAGACGAGAAAACATTCTCATATTTTAAACAATACGTGCAGTATCTCGAGGAGACGGGAAATACCTGTCTCATCCTCGACAACAAGATCCAATCCGTCGAAATCCAGGAACATTTGAAGAGTCTCGGCTTGAACGGCGACTCCCCGAACGGGGAGAAGAAGCAAGAAATCTCCCGGTGGATAAAAGATAACGCCCGACCCTTTCGAGACTACCTCAACAGCATCAAGCTAGCCTACGTGGTCTGGAAAGGCCTCGGCAAGGAATGGAAAGACATGACCTGGGAAGATTTCGTGCGGATCGAAGAGCTTCTCAACAACCTCAAGTACTGCTGCTTGGATACGATATTCTGAGCCCCCCTCGGAGCTACACCGGAAACATCATACTGTTCACATAGTCTTCCATAAACTCCGGAGACGACGACAGCTCCACATATTCCGTCTCCCGGGCCAACTCCGCGCAGAACCTGTACTGATCGGCGGAGAGGAGCCCCATCACGGCTCCCGACCCGGCGGCGTTGCCGATTACCCTGATCCTGTTTTCCAGCTCCCCGGGAATCAACCCCAGATGCACCGCATGGTGCTTGTCGATATAGCTGCCGAATCCTCCCGCGAGATATACAGTTGAAATATCATCAACTTCTTTCCCCGCCTTCTTGATGAGGGTGAGAATTCCGGCGGCTATGCTCGCCTTGGCGTTCTGGACCTCCCGAACGTCTTTTTGGGTCAGGAGGATAGGATCGCCGTGACGGGTTTCTTCGGCCGGGACCAGCTCGAAAGCCGCCTGTCCCTCGAACTCGGTCAGGGAAGGGGCGAGTGTCTTTCCCAGGTCTGAGGCGACATCATCGTCCTTCACCATGCGTCCGGTTTCGTCGATGATTCCGGCGTAGAGGAGGGTGGATATGGCGTCCACGATTCCGGAACCGCAGATTCCCAACGGCTTCTCATCGGCGATGGTCGTGTATCCGAGCTTCGATTCCCCCATGTGAAAGGTGTTTATTGCTCCGGCGATGCCGCCCACTCCGTCCCGAATAGTGGCCCCCTCGAAAGCGGGACCCGCCGCGGTGGAGCAGGACACAAGGAAATCCTCGTTCCCGAGGACTATCTCCCCGTTGGTCCCGATATCGATAAGAAGGCTTAAGCTTTCGTTCCCGTACATTCCGCTTGCGAGAATTGCCGAGGAGATGTCGGCTCCGATGTACCCGGAAATCCCCGGCATCAGGAAGATCCGACCCGCCTCATTGATTTCTATCCCGAGCTCTCCGGGGGTGAAGGAGGTTTCCTCGAGGGCTACCGGGATAAACGGAGCCGCGGCAATGTGCTTAGGCGGAAGTCCCGCGAAGAGGTGCATCATTGTGGTGTTTCCGGCAACGGTAATCGAGGTAATATGGTCACGGACGAGATTATTCCGGGAACACAGGACCGCGATCAGCCCGTTCAACTGCTTGATGATACCTTCGTTGAGCTCGTCGAGTCCGGTGGGACTGGTCAGGGTATGATTGATCCTGGATATAACGTCCTGTCCGTAAGCCTTCTGTACGTTGAGCCCCGAAGCGACGTCTAAGGGCTTTTGACTTTCACTATGTATAAGGTAGCAGACTACAGTGGTAGTCCCTATGTCCACGGCTATACCGTAGGTGCGTTCGCCTTCGTCTGAGGGGGACAGATCGAGTATTTCTTCGTCTGAGTGAAGAACAGATACGGAATGGCCGTTTTCTCTGAGGAGCAGGGGAATTTTTTTCAACAAGCTCAAGGATATCCGGGCTTCGGGAAGGCCTAAACCCGCCTTGAGCCGGGACAGATCGTTTCGCTGATCCTCGAGGCTCGGCTCATCCAAGTTTATTATCGACCTCTTGACCAGGGGAGAAATGGGCCCGTCGAAATCGACCCCCTTCTCCAAGATGGCGATATGCGCCGCGAGTGAGGGAAGCTCTAGGGAGACGTCCCCTTCGACATTCGCTATACAGGCGAGGCGGTAGCCGTCTTCGATTTCCTTAGCGGAGAGCTTGGCCCGTTCGGTCTCGCTCAGGGGGGACAGGCTGCCGTCGATCACCTTGACCAGGCATTTCCCGCACAACCCCTTGCCGCCGCAGGGAGTGTCGATCCTGCTCCGTTCTTCACTCTCCAAGGCTTGAAGGAGAGTAATGCCCGCGGCGCACTTTCTCGTGGTCGTCTGATCGTCGTAGTGCACTGTAACGGTGTATTCCTGCATGCTTTCCCCCTGTAAACGGTCGATGTATTAAGAATATTTCTCAATATAATATAATAAAACTTATATATTGGCAAGGAGCTCGAGGAGCTTTTCTTCGGTGACTACCTCCCCCGCGGAAATCTGCCGTCCGTCGATGAGAACCGCGGGATACCGTTCGGTTTTCAGAAACACCGGGGAGGGCTCGATCTCGTCGAGCTCTATGTACCTTGCTTCGATGTCCGTCCGCTTTCGATCCACCGATTCTATCGCTTCCCGGACGATCCGGTCGGTAATGTCGCAGGAGATGCAATGCTGCTTCCGGGAAACCAAGGTTATCACCGTGGACATGCCCTATCCTCCGGATTCGACGAGGCACTCCCTGATCCGCTCGGCAAGGGAACCCTCGCCGATGGTCCCCCGGATGAGGACGATCACGTTTTCTTCTTCCCCGGCGAGGCCGGGGGGCGGCGGGTATTCGGTGTACTCGTGATTGACCACTTCGAAAAACCTCCGTTCCCCGGGATACTGGATGATCCCCTTGCCCCGAAGGATATCACCTTTGAGCTCCTCCACGAGTTCCTTCCAACAGTCCCGCCGAATAGCGCCCGGCAGGCGCAGGCTGAAACTGTAGAAATCCTCGGGTACCGTATCCGACACCTCGGCGGGGGCCTCTTTCTCGATGGGGGCGGCGAGTTCGTAGATGTCCCAGGTGATTTTTCCCCTCACCGCCCGGACGACGGGCGCCTTCGGGTTGTGACGGCGGACCGCCTCTTCACTCCTGCGGAGCTGTTTTGTGTCGGCGGCATCACCCTTGTTGAGGATGATCAAATCGGCGTACCTGATCTGGACACGGACCGCCTCTAAGGTCTTTTCAACTTTGAAGAAGCTGGTTGCATCGGCGACGCAGATATTCTTTTCAATGCTCAAGAGGCGATCGAGATCATTCATGGACATCATGGCGTAGAGATCGTCCACCCGGGCGATTCCGGTCGCCTCGACAAGGAGGAGGTCCGGCCGTATCTCTTCGGCAATCCGCTTCACCTCGCTTATAAAATCGGTACGCATGCAGATGCAGAAGATGCTCCCCTTGTTGAGCTCGATTTTGGGAAAGGCTCCTTCGATTACCAGGGCTCCGTCGATGCCGATACTTCCGAACTCGTTGACCATCACCGCGATATTGAGGCCCGCCTCGGTGTAATGCTCGATCAGTCGGTTCAGGAAGGTAGTCTTTCCGGCTCCCAGGAACCCGGTAATCAGGACCGTACGCGTTATGTGAGGATGTGTTACAAGAGAGTCTTCAGCCACTCCTTGATAACCTCCTTGTCGGCGACCTTACCGAACGATTTGAGTTCCTTCTTGACTGAGAAGACCGCGGGAAGACTCTTTACTCCGTGTTTGGTGATCGCTTTCTGGTCCCGGGACTCCTCGATCTCGACATTCGTACCGAGCTCGCGCTGTGCCCGGGAGATGTTTTTGAGTATTTCCTCCGATTCTTCAGAGTCATCGAGGAGGACGATGAGCTTGGAATCCGATTTCTTGATCCTCGCCCTTTCGATCATCCTCCGGTAGATGGCGTTGAACAGATCCTCCCTCTTGGGAATCTGGCTGATAAAGGCGACCTCACCGTCGATGCAGATTGTGGGGACTTTCTCCACGTTCAAAGCCGTCATGAGCTCGATGGCTTCCTTGGTCTTGATCTTGTGTTCGACCCATTCCACGACCCCCTCGAACTCGGGGGCGATCTCCTGGACGCTCTCCACCATGTACTGGCAGGGAGCGCAGGCCTCCGAATCGAGGGTGATGATGTCGACCTTTATCTTTCCGGTGCCGCCGTATTCGGAGAGATCTAGGTCGGAGGTGGCCACCTCTTCGGTGCCCACGAGCTCCATGGCGATCTGCCGCTTGTACTCGTCCTTGACCATCTCGGAGACGGCGATGATGTTCTCCTTGGGGACACCATAGGGGATATCGCAACCCGGCGCGAGGATAAACCCGGTATTTCCCCCGATCTGGATACACTCCGCCGCATGGCGCAGATTGTCTTTCTCGTCGCCGAAGAGCATCACCGTAGTAAGGCGCATATTGCCCCCGAAGCTCACACCGTAGCGCTCGGCGGTGTCCCGTACGTAGTCTAAGGGGATGTTCTCGTCGATGGATATATTATCGGGTCTGCACTGACACATGGCCTCAACGTTCTTCTGAGCGTGACCGCAGACGAAAAAGCTCGAGAGCTTACCCCTTTCCCTCGTGTGCCGGAATATATCGGTGCAGTACTCGGTGACGAATTTCTTGAAGTCGTCCGGGCTTATCTGACTGGTCAGCGGGTCGACTACGGCGATTACATCCACTCCGTTTTCGATATAGTATCCGGCCATCTTTTTGCCGATTTCGGTACAGAAGGCCATGATCTCCTGTACCCGGTCGGGATCGTCGTACATGGCCATGAAGATTTCCGGCCCCATCAGGTGAAGGGAGAGGGTAAAAGGCCCGGTAATGAGTCCGTAGAGGGCCACGTCGGGAAAGGATTCTTTCACCGCCCGGGTTACCTCCAAGACCATGGGAATGCGTCCCTTGGTCTCGTCGAATTGGGGGAGCTTGTCCAGGGATCCCGCCTCTTTCAGGGCATGGGAGGAAACCGCCGGAGGGTTGTCATCGGCCCAGATGAGATTACAGCCCAGGATCTCCGCCTCGATCTGCAGATCGAAGACCACCGGAAGACCGTCGGGATCGTAGAGCTCGACCGCCTTCGAGACCCCTTCGATCATCCGATCTCTGCTCTTCAGATACTCCTCGGCGCTTACCCCAAGGAGGCTTGCCGCGTGGACTCCGACGAAGGGGACATAGGGGGTCCGTTCGGTGGTCTCGTTGTTAATAGCGCGTATTACAAGTTCTTTTCCCGTCATGTAGATAACCTCGTTATTTATATCGAATTAGTATGTTTTTCTACGTTTAATATAATAGCGATTCTTAAGAATTTTATAGGATGTTGTTCATATTTTTTGTAGATTTTCATCCAATCGGGGAAAGAGGGGCGGAATCGCTTGTTTGTCCGGCGGGATAATGGTATTTTTGCCTTAATATGAATAGGAAATCCATTACGCAGGCGTTGGAAACGAAAAAAGTTCTCGTTTCCGACGGGGGATGGGGCACATTCCTTCAGAAGAAGGGTCTTAAGGCGGGAGAGTGTCCCGAGTTGTGGAACCTCGAACGGGAGGACGAGGTCCTCGATATAGCGCGGCAGTATATCGAGGCGGGCTCGGACATCCTCGAGACAAATACCTTCGGGGGAAACAGTTTCAAGCTTTCCCATTTCGGTCTCACCGACCGTTTGGACGAGATCAACCGGACCGGCGTGGAGATCTCCCGGCGCGCCGCCGGGGAAGATCGCTGGGTCATTGCATCGGTCGGGCCTACCGGAAAGATCCTCATTACAGGAGACGTCACCGAGGACGACCTCTACCGATCCTTCGCCGAACAGGTCAAACCTCTTGCCGCGGGGGGAGCCGACGCGATGATGATCGAGACCATGAGCGACGCCGCGGAGGCCGCCTTGGCGGTACGGGCGGCTAAGGATAATACCTCCTGCGAGGTCATCTGCTCGTTTA
Source organism: uncultured Spirochaetales bacterium (assembly GCA_964641125.1). Classification (GTDB taxonomy): domain Bacteria; phylum Spirochaetota; class Spirochaetia; order SPDA01; family CAZSGZ01; genus JBKHAJ01. The sequence continues at coordinate 26,324 of CAZXMO010000027.1, read as the reverse complement.
CCTTCGAGCGTACAGTTCACGGCGATTTCCGCACTATGATGGGGGTAGCCCCCGGAAAGGCAGCTGAGGAGGCGGTCGCGGCGGGCGCCGACATAGTCGGGGTCAACTGCGGAAACGGCTACGACGGGCTCGACATGGTCGTGAGGGAGCTGAAACAAGCCTCCGGGGGAAAAACGGTGTTGATCCAAGCCAACGCGGGGATTCCCGAGCGGGTCGGAGGGATCGAGGTATTTCCCGCGGAGCCCGAGGAGATGGCCGACCAGGTTGCGCTGTGGATCGAGTCGGGGGCAAACATTATCGGAGGATGCTGCGGCACTATGCCGGAGCACATCGCGGCATTGCGCCGGGCGGTGGATGAATATACGGAGAAATCGATATGACGGAAAAGTATACCCAGGCAATCGTTGCACCTCAGGATGAAGCCCTTCGAAAACGGATACAGGCAAAGCTCGACGATCTGACCAAGCCCCCGGGAAGCCTTGGAGTTCTCGAGGACTTGGTTATGCAGTACTGCCTGTGCCGGGGGGACGAGAACGCGGACGTTACTTCGATGAAGATTTTTACCTTCGCCGGAGACCATGGGATCACCGCCGAAAAAATTACCCCCTATCCTTCTGAGGTGACCGCCCAGATGGTGGAGAACATGGCCCGGGGAGGGGCGGCCATCAGCGTCATGTGCCGGGCCGCCGGTATCGATTACGCCGTGGTCGATATGGGGGTTGCCTCTGATTCGCCCGAGATCGAGGGGCTTATCACGAGGAAAATCGCTCCCGGTACCGACAGCTTCCTCAAGAGTTCGGCGATGACCGAGAAGCAGTGCCTCGAGGCCCTCGATGCAGGGCGGAAGCTGGCACTCGAGGCTAAGGGGGATCTCTTCGGAATAGGGGAGATGGGGATCGGAAACACTTCATCCGCCTCGGCCCTGTACTCGATGATCCTGGATCTTCCCCCCGAAGATACCGTCGGAATGGGAACCGGCTCTACCGGAGAGCTCTTGGAAAAGAAGATCCGGGTCATCGGACAGGCCCTCGACTTCCACCGGGAGGAATGGGACGGCTCCGGGTTCGACGCCTTGAAGCGGCTCGGCGGGTTCGAGCTCGCCGGGATGACCGGATTCATCTTCGGATCAGCCGAAAGGCGGATCCCCGTCGTGGTAGACGGGTTCATTAGTTCCGCCGCGGCCCTAGTCGCCTTGGAGATGGAGCCCAGGGTCAAGGGATATCTCATCTTTTCCCATGCTTCGGCCGAGAAATTTCACCACGATTTCCTGAAGAGGCTCAAGCTCCATCCGGTGATGGACCTGAAACTCAGGCTCGGAGAGGGGACCGGCTCGGCCCTGGCGATGCAGATCGTGAAGCAGGCACTGAACTGCTACCATAACATGGCCACCTTCAGTTCCGCCGGGGTGTCCAACGCGGAGTAATCATGCCCATTAAGATACCCGATGCTCTTCCCGCCCGGGCGGTGCTGGAGCGGGAAAACGTCTTCGTCATGGACGAGACGAGGGCGATCCACCAGGATATCCGCCCCTTAAAAATCCTCCTCTTAAACCTCATGCCGGTCAAGATAACCACCGAGACCCACATGATGAGGATGCTGTCCAACTCGCCGCTCCAGGTGGAGGTGGAACTCCTTCATCCCAAGTCGCACACGACACGACATACCCCCACCGAGCATCTCGATGCCTTCTACAAGACCTTCGACGAGGTGGAGCCCGAAAAGTTCGACGGAATGATCATTACCGGCGCCCCGGTAGAGCAGATCGAGTTCGAAGAGGTCACCTATTGGGATGAGCTGACCGAAATCATGGAGTGGTCCGTTCATCATGTAACCTCCACCCTTCATGTCTGCTGGGCCGCTCAGGCGGGTCTCTACTACCATTACGGAATAGGTAAGCATCCTTTGGAGGAGAAGATGTTCGGGGTCTTCAAACACACCGTAAGCGATCCCACCGTTCCCTTGGTCAGGGGATTCGACGATGTCTTCGTCGCTCCCCACAGCAGGTATACCGAAATCCATCGCAACGAAATCATCGCCCACCCCGAGCTGACCCTCCTCTCGGAGTCTCGAGACGCGGGAGTGTACATCGTGGTCGACCGGGGCCGGATGATATTCGTAACCGGACACTCCGAGTACGATCCCTCCACCCTCAAGGAGGAGTATCAGCGGGACCTCGAGAAGGGTTTGGATGTAGCCGTTCCGAAGAATTACTTTCCCGGAGACGATCCCGAGAAGGCACCGGAGGTGCGGTGGAGGAGTCACGCGAACTTGCTTTTTTCCAACTGGTTGAACTACTATGTCTATCAGATTACCCCGTACGACATCAATTTGATTCATTGAGAGGAGCGACTATGGAATTCACCAATTTTGACGAAGTTATCGATTACGCAATTTCCCGGGAGCGGGACGCAGTCCAGTTCTACGAGGGGCTCGCCGGATTAATCGAGTTCAAGGAGAGGAAGCAGTTCATACTGGATCTTAAACGGATGGAGGAGAAACACATCGATATTCTCGAGAATGTCCGCGCCAAGGGAGCCTCGGGGGTAACGGTCCCCCAGGTCCGGAACCTCAAGGTGAGCTCCACCGTCGTGAAGCCCGAAGCGACCGAAAACATGTCCTATCAGGACATCCTCATAACCGGGATGAAGAAGGAAGAGGCTTCCGTAGAGCTCTATACTTCCTTAGCCGACCGCACCGATGACGAGGAGATGAAGAAAATCTTCCAAAAGCTCGCGGGAGAGGAATCCAAGCACAAGAACTTCTTCGAGACCCTCTACGACGAGGAGATCCTCACCGAGAATTGATTCTCACGCTGCACGGGACACCAGCCTCGGTTGCGGCCGCGCACATCGCGCTCAACTCGTCGTCGGTATAGGGAAGACTATCCGCGTAGGCCGGGTCCAGGGTCTTTCCCGGCCTGAATCCGGCCAAGACGTACCGCTCGGCCCCGCGGAGAAGCTCCGCGATTTCACGGATATCCCCTGAGGTGACGATTCCCGGGACCACGGTAGTGCGAAACTCGTGGGGAACATGGGAGCGTATAACCTTTCCCGCCGATTCCAGAACAGCCTCGGACAAGGCGGCCCGGGATTGACCGTCGCCGCGGTTCTTGACCAGTCCGTACTTTCCCGGCGAGGTCTTTACGTCCATGGCGATGTAGTCGTACCGGCTCGGGTCCAGGCGGCCGGGAAAGGACCCGTTGGTGTCGAGCTTTACTTTGAGCCCGAGAGCATGGATTTCCTCTACCAAGTCGGGAAGATCTTCGTGGAGAAGGGGCTCCCCTCCGGTGACGCACACCCCTCCTAAGACCTTCTTCCGTTTTTCGAGGAAGGCCGTAACCTCTTTCCATGGAAGAAGATCACCGGGGTAGGGAGGGGCAACCAGCTCCGGATTGTGACAGTAGGGGCACCGGAGGTTGCACCCCGGGAAAAACAGAACCGCGGCGACTTCCCCGGGATAATCTATCAGGGAAGTCTTAACGAGTCCGATTTTATCAGAGCTCACTGATATCGGCGCACCGCGGCGATCAGGCGCAGACGGCGGTGTTCGCGAAGAGCTCCCTCAGGAGCCCGGCGTTGTGCGCCCTCAGCATTTCCTTCCCCTCCGCGTCGAAGAAGATCACCGTGGGAGCCGCCATTACGGCATACTGGGACGCGGCGGTCATTCCCTCGTCGGTGTCGACATTGATCATCTCACCTTCGATGCGCATCTCTTCGACGAATTCCTTCACCGGCGGACAGTTCGGGCAGGTGGGGCGGTAGAAGTAGAGATACGCCGCGGGGAGCTCATCGGGGGTGAGGATTGCCGGGATCTCCGGTACCGCCTCCTCCGCCGATCCGGTAATACCGGTTCCCTGGATGATCATATCCGAGGGCTCACAGAAGAGTCGCCTGTACCGGTACTCCTCCTTCTTGCCCTTGTTCCAGTTCTTGACCGACCGGTAATACCCCACGATCCGGGTGTAGATCTCGGTAGGGGTCCCTTCCGCTTTGTCGTATTCCTTCTTGAGCCGTTCGATTTCTGCGTCGATCGTTTCGAGCGTTCGAGTTTCCGTACTCATTCCTGTTCTCCTTTGGTGCTGTTCATGAGCATTTCCCGTTCCCTTTCGAGCCGGGAAATCCGTTCCATAATATCGTGCCGCCGTTCTTCCCGGCATTTCGGGCACGCGAAGTGCTCTCCGTTCAGGTACCCGTGGACCGGGCACACCGAAAAGGTCGGAGAGATAGTAAAATAGGGGAGCCGGTAGTTCCAGGCTATGGTGCGGACGAGATTTCTGCATGCCTCCCAGTTATCAACCGCTTCACCCAGAAATCCGTGAAAGACCGTGCCCCCCGTATATTTCGTTTGCAAGGCGTCCTGATGATCCAGCGCCTCGAAGATGTCCTCGGTGTAATCGACCGGCAGCTGGGACGAGTTGGTGTAATAGGGCTCGTCGACCCCGCCGGTGATGATGTCCGAATACCGTTCCTTGTCGTGTTTGGCCAGCCGGTAGCTGGTGCTCTCCGCGGGGGTCGCCTCGAGATTGAAGAGGTCCCCGGTATCCTCCTGGAGGTCGGCGAGGTGCTTCCGCATATACTCGAGGATCTCCAGGGCAAACTCCTTTCCCTCACCGGTGGTTATGTCGAGACCTAAGAAATTCTCGAGACACTCGTTCATTCCGCAGATACCGATGGTGGAAAAGTGATTGTCAAGGTGTTTCAGGTACCGCCGGGTGTAAGGAAAGAGCCCCGCCTCCATGAGCCGGTTGATGACCTTCCTCTTGATGACCAGCGACTTCGCAGCCAAGTCCATGAGCTCGGTCAGGCGTCGGAAGAACTCGACCTTGGTCTTGGACAGATAGCCGAGGCGGGGCAGATTAATTGTGACTACTCCGATTGAGCCGGTAAACTCATCGGAACCAAAAAGGCCTCCCCCCCGTTTCCTCAATTCCCGTTTATCCAGCTGCAGTCTGCAGCACATGGACCGGACGTCGCCGGGATTCAAGTCACTGTTGACGAAGTTCTGGAAGTAGGGAGTGCCGTATTTCGCGGTCATTTCGAACAGGAGCTTCGCGTTTTCGCTGTCCCAGTTGAAGTCTTCGGTGATGTTATAGGTGGGAATGGGGTACTGGAATCCACGTCCGTTGGCATCTCCGTCGATCATCAGCTCTATAAAGGCCTTGTTGATAATATCCATCTCACTCTGACAGTCGCCGAAGGTGAAGCCGCACTCTTTTCCGCCGACAATGGCCGGCCGGTCTTTCAGGTCCTCCGGGACGATCCAGTCGAGGGTGACGTTGGTAAAGGGCGCCTGACTGCCCCACCGGGAGGGGGTGTTGACGCCGAAGACGAAGCTCTGGATCGATTGTTTGACATCTTCGAAATCGAGGTTGTCGAGTTTGACGAAGGGGGCTAGGTAGGTGTCGAAACTCGAAAGCGCCTGGGCACCGGCCCATTCGTTCTGCATGATCCCTAAAAAGTTCACAATCTGCTGGATCAGGGTGTTCAGGTGCTTCGCGGGCTTGGAGGTGATCTTGTCGGGAACTCCTCCGAGCCCCTCGTTGATGAGCTGTCTCAGCGACCAGCCCGCGCAGTATCCGGAGAACATCGAAAGGTCGTGGATGTGGAAGTCGGCGTTCTGATGGGCCAAGGCGATCGACTCGGGGTAGATGTTCTTGAGCCAGTAGTTGGCGGTAATGGTCCCCGAGTTGTGGAGGATCAATCCGCCTAGGGAGAAGTTGACGTTGGCGTTCTCGTTGACCCGCCAATCCGACTGGGACAGATAGCCGTCCATGGTCCCGTTGATATCGAGCATCAGTTTCTTGGTATCCCGCATCACCTCGTGGCGGGCCCGGTAGAGGATATAGGCCTTGGCGATGTCGACCTCATTCTCTTCGATGAGGACGGTTTCGACTAAGTCTTGCATCTCTTCGATCGCCGGGGCCGAGTTGGGGTGACGGTTCCGCATGATCCGGCGGAGGGCCTCTTCGGTCTTGTCGGTGAGCTTCTCCACCAGCTCGAGGTCGTCTTCACCGCGAACGGCCCTGACCGCCTTGCCGATGGCGCTTGCTATCTTCCACCGGTCGTATCGTTCGAGGTTACCGTTGCGTTTGACCACCTGCTTGATCAGTCCGTCGGCAGCTTGTTTCTCGTCGTCGGTCCTGAGAAACTCCTCCCAGTAGCTGCTACTCCCCTGGTTGTCCAATACTTCCTCCTCCCAATTGGGAAATCTCTTGTATAAATTCGTCCACGTTTTCGAACATCCGGTAGACCGAAGCGAACCGTACGTAGGCGACCATATCCACTTTTTTTAGCTTTTCCAGTACCATTCCGCCGAGCTCCCGCGAGGTTATCTCGTGGGTGCTCTTCCCGTGCATCGCCGCCTGATCCTCGACTTCGTGGAGCATTTCCTCTACCTTGAGCTGCGAGACGGGGCGCTTTTCCAGGGAAATCTGAATACCCCGTTCGAGCTTGCCGAGGTCGAAGGGTTGACGCCGTCCGTCCCTCTTGACTACCATGAGCTGCTTCTCCTCGATGTGCTCGTACGAGGTGAAACGGTAGCCGCATTCCATGCACTCCCGCCGCCTTCGGATGGAGGTCCCAGCTGCATTCTGCCTCGATTCGATTACCTTATCTTCGAGACTGTCGCATCGCGGACACTTCATCTTCTCCGTACCGTGTTCATAATGCTATGTAATAGCTCTACATATAGTGTAATTATCGGCAACCCTTCCAGTATACTACACCAGATATCGGGGTGCAAGATATTTAGAAAGAAATACCGATTTTTTTTCCGCTTAAGTACTTAACGCCTGAGATGGTGTTATACTAGGGTTGAAAAACTTAGTTAGAATCGGGGGTTATTGGTATGAGATCGAGGGGCGTCTCTTTCACCACGGCGGTGGTCTGCATCGTCCTCGCGGCGATTGTGGGGCTTACCGGATGTCGGAGAGGAGAGGAGAAACCCTCCGATATGCGTGCCGCGGCGGAAGAAACCGCGGAGATCCAGCGGCGTCTCTTCCAAGAGGTGGATATTTCCACCGATCTTGATACGTACGAGATAGAATACTTTTCGCCCCGGGACATTCCCGAAATCGCCGCGCCCATCCGGGAATCGGACGAGCCCTTTCAGATAGTCGACTACGGTCCCGTCGACGAGCTTCCCGCGGAGATGGAGTATCCCTCGGTCTACGTGGTCTTCTCTCAGCCGGTAGTACCCCTGAGCCGGCTGGGACGACCCATGAAGAGCTCCGACATCATGGAGATCGATCCTCACATCGAGGGAGTCTTCAGGTGGTACGGAACCAGGCTGTTGAGTTTCGACGCCTCCGAGCGGGTTGTTCCCCAACGGATCTACCGGGTCTCGGTGGACGAGGCGGTCACATCCTTAGGGGGGAAGGAGCTCTTAGGGGATACGGTATTCTCCTTCAGGAGCGAATACCTGACGGTGAGAGACTTCGTGGTAGGGTCCTTGAGCGATCCCGCCTCCGACCCTTCCGATGTTCCCCCGGATAAAGCGGCGGAGGCCGTCATCATCTTCTCCTATCCGGTGAACCTCGATTTTATAGGCGACTACATAAGCGTAGAGGCCGGAGGAAGGGGAATACCCTTTAACGCGGTGAGACCCGAGAATGATGACGACCGGTATCCTCCGGAGCAGCTCGGCCGGATGGTGCGCATTCTCTTAGACGAAGAGCCCCCGGCCGACACCGAGGTCACCGTTACGCTGAGAAAGGGGGCGAGGAGCGAGCCCGACAATGTGGGAATTCCCGAGCCGGTCGTGCTGAGCTATCATACCCTGCGTCCTTTCGCCTTACGGGACTACGATACCTATTCCTGGTCGTTTCCCCGAAGCCCCAAGGGAGACAGCAAGCCGGTCTACTTTACCTTTAGTCATCCGGTAGCGGAGGAGAGCCTCGAGGGAAGGATACATACTATGCCCGAAGTGGAGGTCGGTCCCGAAAACATCGAGGTCAGGGAGAACACCGTCAAGCTCAACGGTCTCGCTGTTGAACACGAGAAGAAATATCTCTTCTTCTTCGATCCCGAAATCGAGGACACCTACGGGCGAAGCCTCGGCTCCCGGACCGAAGCCGCGGTCACCATTCCCCCCGCGGAGAGGTACGCCTATTTCCCCAACACCGGTTCACGAATGCTCGAGGCGGATTTTCCCGCCAGGGTCGTCTGGGAATATCAGAACGTCTTCGACGGAGTCTGGCGGGCGGGCCCCATCGCCGATCCCTACGAGACTTTCCCCTCCGGAAGTCTCGAGTCTTTCGATTTTTCGGAGAAGGAGCGGAATGTCAGGTACTTCGAGGTATTCGACTTTAGTAAGTGGCTGAACGAGAAGGGGAAGGGATGGGTCGGCTTTTCCTGGAACTTCGCGGCGAAGAACAACGGCGGTGAGCGTCCCGGGTGGGCCCGGCGGGACCTTCAGCTCCAAGTAACCGACTTAGGAGTAACCGTCCGCCGTTCCTACAACCGGATCATCGTGTGGGTTACGAGTCTCTCCACCGGGAGCGCCGTGGAAGGTGCCGAGGTGAGTATCATGAGGAAGCGGGAGGTGAAGAGCTCGGGTCTTACCGACGGAAGGGGGATCGCGATATTCGATCTCGAGCCCGGGCAGTACCGCCGTTTCTTCGGCAATCCCGACCGCCCGTGGGACGATTTTATGCGAGTCCGAACCGCCAAGGGGGCGGACGTCGTGGAGTACCGGCCCAATTCGAGCCACAACGTATGGCGGTCCAGCGTGTGGAACACCGTCTATCCCACCCGCGCCGACACCCCCCGTATGGAGACCTTTCTCTTTACCGACCGCGGTCTTTACAAGCCGGGGGAGAAGGTCTCCTTCCGAGGCATCGACCGGGACCTTGCCGCGGGGACCTACACTATCTACCGGGGCGGGTATTCGGTCGCCGCCCGGGAATCCCGCTATGAGGGAAGGGAGATAGCCTCTTTTCAGGGGTCCACCACGGCTCAGGGGGGGTTCTTCGGGAGCTTTACAGTTCCTTCCGATGCCGAACCGGGGTATTACGAGATCGTCTACTCCAGAGAGGGACGGACGAAACGGACCGGCTTTCAGGTTGCCCAGTTCAGGCGGACCGGTTTTTCGGTGAGTGCCGAGTTCGACGAGGATCTCTATATCTTAGGGGACGAACTGACCGCCGCGGTAACCGCGGAGTACCTCTCCGGGGGGCGGGTGAACAACGGCACCTACGAGATGTATTGGTCCAAAGAGGGTGCCGGTTTTTCTCCCCCCGGTACCGACTACGACGGGTATCGCTTCGGTCCCGATGAGTACGACACCCGATTCGGGCTTTCGAGTGAAGACGGCCCCCTTCCCTCCGACGGGACCGTGGAGACATCCCAGCGTACCCTCCGCGAGGGAGTTCCCGGGCTGCCCTACCGCTACCTTCTCGAAGCGAGGGTAAGCGACGTGAGCAATCAGATCAGAGCATCCGAGATTTCGACCCTCGTTCATCCGGCTTCTTTCTATATTGGGGGGAGGATCGAGGACGCCCGCGGGGGGTGGTATACCTTTCTCGAACAGGGCGGGGAGGCCGCCTGCGAGCTCGTCCTCGTCGATCCCGAGGGCGCGGAGGTGTCGGAGTCGGACGCTCCCGGCGAAATTGAGGCCGAGCTCTACCGGGTGACCTGGAAGCTCGCCCGCCGGCAGGGGGTGGCGGGACGCATCAACTCGCGCTGGGAGAGGACCGATGAGCTCGAGTACTCGACCGCCGTCCATCCCGGCGAGGGACGGGTACAGTTTACGCCCAAGCAAAGCGGCCGCTACTATCTCCGTTTGTCCGCTCGTGACGCGGCCGGGCGGATCGCGGTAACCGACATTCCCTTCTACAGCACCGGGGCGGAATGGGTCCGCTGGGGCGGCCTCGACGAGGACCAGATCGAGCTCAAACCGGACAAACGGATCTACGAACCCGGTGAGACCGCTCAGATACTTGTCCAGACACCCCTGCCCGAGGGGAACTACCTCTTGACCGTGGAGCGGGAGGGGATCATTTCCGAGGAAATCATCAGTATCGAGGGATCTTCCCGGCTCATCGAGGTGCCGGTAAAATCGGAGTATCTCCCAATAGTCTACGTGAGCCTGTGCTCCTATACCGTCCGCACCGGAAAGCCCGATCACGACTACTTTACCCCGGACCTGGACAAGCCGAAGGGGCTTTTCGGCATCACTCCCCTGCGGGTGGAGACCGATTCGAAGGGGTTGAATGTGACGATCGAGCCCTCATCGCCGGTTTTTAAACCCGGGAGTGAGGCGGAGGTCATTCTCACCGTGTTCGAGAACGGTAAGCCCGCGAAAGGGGCGGAGGTGGCCTTCATCGCGGCGGACCGGGGGGTCCTCGATCTGATCGATTACCACGTCCCCGATCCCTTAGAGTTTTTCTATTCCGAAGGGAAGTTTCCCCTAGGTGTCGACGGCGGGGATTCCCGGTCGCTTTTGATCGACCCGGTGACCTACGACGTAACCGACCTGTTAGGCGGCGGCGGGGGAGACGCCAAGGCGATGGCCGAAGAAGCCCCGGGAGGGCTGCAGGAGCGGAGCGATTTCCGGGCCACCGCCGTATTCGAACCTTTACTCACGACCGATGAGAAGGGAAGGGTAACGGTCCGCTTCGCCCTGCCCGATACCCTCACTACCTACCGGTGCACAGCGGTAGCGGTTAAGGACGATACCTTCGGGATCGCGGAAGAAGAGATCCAAGCCAGGAATCCGATCAACATAAAGACCGCCTTCCCGCGTAGGATGCGGGTCAGGGACACCGGAATAGGGAGTGTCTTGGTGACCAATCTCACCGAGGACCGTCAGGAGTGCGAGATTACCGTTTCCGCCGAGGTGATCGAGATAGGTAAGACCGCGGGAAAAGGCGTCACCGTTCCCCCCCACTCTACCATCGAGGTCCCCTTCGAGCTGAAAGCGGTCCGGCCGGGAGAGGCGAAGGTCACCGTAACCACGACCTCCCCCGTCCATAGCGAACGGCTCACCGTCACCTTCCCCGTGGAAGTGCCTAGAGTTTTCGAGTCCTTTACCACCACCGGGGCCGCCGAACCAACAGCCGAGGAGGGGCTGGTGGTTCCGGAGCTCGCCGGAACCGGCGAAGGGTTTCTGGACCTCACCCTATCGGGCTCCCGTATCGCCTCGCTGAACGAGGCGGTGCGCTATCTGGTGGAATACCCGTACGGATGCATGGAGCAGCGGGCGAGCCGCCTCATGCCTTTAGTCGTCTTCGCCGATGAAGCGGAGTTTTTTCTCCGGCCTGTCCTCGAGGATCCCTCCGGCGTGTTCGATCCCCGGGCCCTGGTCCGGGAGGAGCTCGAGGCCTGGGGTGAATTTCAGAGGTCCGACGGAGGCTTTCCCTTCTGGCCCGAATCGGGAGCGGCCTACTCCTCGTATTACGCTACGGTGCGGGCGGCCCATCTCCTCTCTTTGGCGGAGGGTGAGGGTTTTACTCTTCCGGACGGGATTGACAGGCTCGAGTTGGTCCGTTACCTGGATAATCCCCCGGAATGGGTCAGGAGCTCAGCGTATCTCATGCTCTATGGTATATACGTACGCTCTCTCTACGGGGGCCGGGTCGGCGCCGAGGCGGACAGGTATTTTGCCCGGGGCGACGAGGTGGGTTTGAGCGGCTACGGCTTCCTCGGTCTGACGTATCGGCAGCTCGGACGGATCGGGAAGGCGAGGGACTGCCTGGAACGGATGAAACAGTTCACCCGGCCGGGAACGCGGACAGTCGATATTACCGAGACTTACGAGGCCGACGGGTTGTTCTACGATTCTCAAACGGAACAGCTCTCGCTGTATCTGTTGAACCAGCTCGAATCCGATCCGGACGGCACGATGGTCCCCAGACTGGTGAATACCCTCCTCACGAGGCAGCAAGGCGGGGTGTGGCACAACACCGCCGATACCAACTGGGCCGTCCTATCTCTGGCTAAGAGCAGGGGCTACGAGGACTCCCGAATAGACTTTACCGCCCGGGTCCGGGCCGGGGACATCACCCTTGTCGAGGAACCCTTGACCGGGCCCACCGATATCGTCAGCATGAGGGCCTCCTTCGAGGATGATCTCAAGGGCATAGCCCGGGAAGAAATCGTTCCTTTGAGCTTTTCCGCGGAGGGAGGCGGCACCCTCTATTACACAGCCACCCTCAGGTACTCCCTCCCCGCGGAGGTCATCTTCCCCCGGGACGAGGGGATCGGAATCCATACCGAGTATTTCGACACCGAGGGCAATTCAGTCGGGCTAACGGAGCTCGTCGCCGGGAAAACCTACCGGGTCGAGGTGTACGTCTCGACCACCAGGCTGAGGAATTTCCTTGCCGTCCGGGTGCCGATACCCTCCGGGGCGGAGGTGTTGGATGCATCCTTCGGCACCACTCCCTCCTACGGCGAGTACGCCGACCGTTTTGAAACCCCGGCCGGACACTACCGGAATTACACCAGCACGATCTACGATAATGAGGTCCGGTTCTTCTGGGACACCTTTCCCCAAGGGAGGCAGCGGGCGGATTTTCTCATAAGGACTACCAGCGCGGGGGTCTACCCGACCCCGCCGGCATCAGGAGAATGTATGTACGAGCCGGAAATCTTCGGAAGGACCGGGGGTAAACTCTTTATTATAAAACGCGGAGAATGATAGGAGAAGCCGGTATGGCTTATATAGAATGGCTTACATAGATTGGACATTAGGGAGGCAGTTCCTCACCATCGCATCGAGCGGAAGATCGGACCGGAGAGAGAAGCTCAAAGCGGCCTTTCTCGAGGTTTTTCCCCGCAGATACAATGGAAAGGAGATATTCCGGGAGGCCGCGGAGGTCTACGGGGACAAAGAGCTGGCCGAAATCTGCGCCGAGCTCGTCCAAGCGGCCACGGGCAATTGCACCGCCGATGAGTTCATGAGCTGGGACCGGGAACACATCGAATTCATCCTGCGCATGGCGGACACCTACGATTTTCCCCTTCCCTGATGCCCGGCAGATCGAAATTATCCCGGAGGAAAGTCCGAAGGA
>CAZXMO010000027.1:0-13212 GCA_964641125.1 uncultured Spirochaetales bacterium | reverse complement strand
AGGAAAGTCCGAAGGACAGGTCCCCGTCGCGGACATTCCGGTAAGGTTCAACGCCTGGGGGCGCGGATGCTCCTCTTAGGTGTCTCCGCCGCCTTGGCAGTCGCTCTGCTTTCTTCTGCCGGATACCTTGCCTTCCGGCTTACTCCCTTTCCTGAGCTCGAAAGGTTTTTAAGTCGGCCCTACAGCACCCCCGTCACCGATCGGAAGGGGAGATTACTCCGGGTTCTGCCCCTCGAGGGGGGACTGCGCAGGGAGTACGTATCCCTCGATGAGGCGCCCTTGCAGGTCGTGGAAGCCTTCGTCCTGAGCGAGGACAAGCGGTTTTTCTTTCACCCCGGATTCGACGGGCTCGCCGCGGCACGGAGCTTAATCGACGCCGCGAGGGCGGGAAGGGTCGTATCCGGTGCTTCCACCATTACTATGCAGCTCGCGGGAATGGTCGTCCCCGGGGAGAGGAGTTTTTCCGGCAAGATACGGGAGGTGATAAATGCGGTCCGTATCGAAACGAGGTTTTCCAAGTCCGAGATCCTCGAGTTGTGGCTGAACTCCCTCCCTTTCGGCGGAGGGGCCGAAGGAATCCAGAGCGGGAGCCGGAGCATTTTCGGAAAATCCGTAGCGGAGCTCACCGTCCCCGAGGCGCTCCTTCTCGCCGTTGTCCCCCGCCGGCCACGGGACCTTTCCCCCGCCGAAGATCCGGAAGCGGCGGTCGTGGCTGCCATGGGGATTGCCGGACGGTTCCGGCTGCCCGTAGGAGAGGGCGAGCTGTCCCGGGCCGCCGCTTTTGCCGCCGTCCGTCCCGGGAATAGGAGCTTCGAGGCCCCCCATTTTCTTGCGGCGGCGTCAGGTGATCTTGCCGGGGCGAACTCCGGGCGCACCAGTCTGGATCTCGACATCCAGCACCGTGTGGAAGGGCTCGTTCACCACGCCCTCGAGAGATACGAGTCTCACCGGATTAGGCATGCCGCGGCGGCGGTCCTCGACACCCGAACGGGAGAGATTCTCGCGTACTTAGGCTCGCCGGATTACTTCCGCGGAGGAGAAGGCTCGATGATCGACGCGGTCCGGGTGCCCCGCCGGCCCGGATCGTGCCTCAAACCCTTTCTCTATGCTCTCGCCCTGGAACAGGGATACGAGGCGTGGAACATTCTCCCCGACTACCCCCTCGAATTCGGTACGAGCGAAGTGTATACCCCCACCGACTTCGATAACCGATTCCGCGGTCCGGTCCGGTTCCGGACGGCCCTGGCGTCATCCTTGAACGTCCCCGCGGTCTATCTCCTCGATCAGTTAGGAGTCGAAGGGTTTGCCGATTTTCTCGTATCGGCGGGTTTCCCGGGGAGCCCGGCGGAGATCGGCTTGAGCGGGCTGGGCCTTTCCCTGGGGAACCGGGAGGTGAGTCTCCTCGATTTGATCCGGGCCTTTGCGGCCTTCCCCCGGGGAGGCACCCTTCCGGAGCTCTCCTATCTGCCGGTGGCGGGGAGAAGGGAAGGTGTACGGATCGTTTCCCGGTACACCGCGGGTGTGATCTGCTCGATCCTCTCCGACGACGCCGCCCGTATCCCCGGCTTCGGATCGGTCCGGACCTTCGAGACCCCCTTCCCGGCGGTATTCAAGACGGGGACCTCGAACCAGTTCCAGGACATCTGGGCATTAGGCGCCACCCCGAGGTACACCGTAGGGGTGTGGATGGGGAATCTGACCGGGGAGACCGTAATGGGGCGGACCGGGAGCTCCATTCCTCTGGGTATAGTCCGGGAGCTTCTCCTCTATCTGCAGGGCTCCTCCGGCGACCCGCTCCCCGAACCCCCCGGGGCGGCCCGGGTCGAAATCTGCGCGGTTACGGGGAACCTCGCCGGTGAGGACTGTCCCGCCGTAGTAAGGGAATATACCCGAAAGCCGCCTCCCCGGTGCGGTGTCGACCACGAAGGGGAAGCCGCAAGCAGGTACGGCCCGGAGTTCACATCCCGGACCGGCTTCCCGTCCGCCTTAGGCGGCGATCGAATTACCATTCTTCGTCCCGCCGACGGAGCGGTATACTACTACGACGATTCCCTGCCTCGGGAGGACCAGGCGGTGCTCTTCGAGGTGCGGGGCGGAACGGGGCCGGTAGGTGTCGCCGCGGCCGGCCTGGGAGAGCAGGTCCTTCCCGCGGGCCGGGATTCGTGGTATCTTCCTCTGCGCCGGGGTGTCCATACGATCACGGCCGAGCGCGGCGGACACTCCGATTCCATCACTATCGAGGTACGGTAGCTTCTTCCATGACCTGGTACGACATCGTCAAAAAGTACTTCGGCCTCATTTTCCTATCCGGCCTCATCTTGGGATTCTTTATTCCCAAGGTGTTTCTCCCCTTGAACGAGGCGGTGCTCCCGATATTGGGGATTATCATCTTCGTATCGTTTTTGACCATCGATTACGGCGAGTTTTTCAAAACACTCAAGTACTTTCACCTCCCCGCGGCCGTCTTCATCGGTGCAAAGTCCCTGGTTCCCGCCGCCCTCTACTTCGCCGCCGCGGGGATCGACACCGATGTCGCCCTGGCGCTCCTCCTGCTGACCGCGACGCCTCCGGGGATGATTACCCCCGCGCTGACCGACCTCATCCGTGGGGATACCGCCTTCGTCTTGGCCCTGGTGGTGGTAAGCGCCTTCATTGCTCCGTTCTATCTCCCCTTCTTTATCGGCTTGGTTGCCGGGGCCCACCTCGAGCTCGATACGGTAGGGATGATGATTACTTTAGCCGAGCTTATCTTTATTCCCTTTTTCGCTTCCCTTCCGGCGAGGCGGTTTGGAAAGAGAATCATCCGGCGGACCGAGCCGATGCACGGGGCGGTATCAATCCTCCTCCTCTTCCTCGTCCTCGTCGGAATCGGGGCACGGGGTTCGGGATATATAACCGCCCATCCCCGATACGCCCTCTTCGCCTTGGCCGTGGCGGTCCCGTTATGCGCCCTTCTGGTGGCGGTGGGCTACTTCGGATTCCCCTTCCTGTCCAAGCCGAGGAGGATGGGCCTTGCCGTGGCAATTCCTTATATGAACCTAGGTCTTTCCGTGGGAATAGCCCTCAAGTTCTTCTCTACCCGGGTACTCCTTATCTGCGTTCTATACCAGCTTCCTGTTATTCTTTTGCCGGTAATCTTAAGGCGGCTTTTTAAAGGTAACGGTAAGGGCAGTAAGGGCGAAGCTTCCTCTGTACAAAAACCGCGGAAAGGCTTAAAATAGAGTAATATTTCTGCATAGTAAACTGGGAGACCATGACAGAAAAACGAAAAACCTCAACCTACGACGAAAGTAAGATTAAAACCCTAAGCTCTCTCGAGCACATCCGTCTGCGTACCGGAATGTACATCGGCCGCCTCGGCGACGGGACCGATATGGACGACGGGATCTATGTGCTGCTGAAAGAGGTCATCGACAACTCCGTCGACGAGTACATCATGGGGCACGGCGACAAGATCGACGTCAGTATCGACGGGAGCAAGGTGCGGGTCCGGGACTACGGACGGGGCATCCCCTTAGGCAAACTCGTAGACTGCGTTTCGGTCATCAACACCGGGGCCAAGTACAACGATGATGTATTTCAATTCAGCGTGGGCTTAAACGGAGTCGGGACGAAGGCGGTGAACGCCTTGAGCTCCTCCTTCAAAGTAGTCGCCTTCCGGGACGGGAAGTACGCCGAGGCGCACTTCGAGCGGGGAAAGATCAAGGACCGCAAACAGGGGACCAAGAAGGGCGAAAAGGACGGGACCTTAATCGAGTTCATCCCCGACGAGGAAATCTTCGGGGAGTACGAGTACAACCTCGAGTTCGTGGAGCAGCGTCTCTGGAACTATGCTTACCTGAACAACGGTCTTACCCTTTACCTGAACAAAAAGCCCTTCATCTCCAAGAACGGCCTCAAAGACCTCCTCCACGAGGAGGTCGGCGATGAGACGGTCTATCCCGTCGGGCACTACACCGGGGAGCATATCGAGTTCGCCTTTACCCACACCGGAAACAACGGCGAGACCTACTTCAGCTTCGTCAACGGGCAGTTTACCAGCGACGGGGGGACCCACCAGAGCGCCTTCCGGGAGGGGATACTCAAGGGTACCAACGAGTTTTATCAGAAGCAGTATTCCGGGGTGGACGTCCGGGAAGGGATCGCCGGGGCCATCTCGATCAAGCTGAAGACCCCGGTCTTCGAGAGCCAGACCAAGAATAAGCTCGGCAACACCGAGATCCGGGGCTGGATCGTCCAGGAGGTCAAGTCGGGGATCGTCGATTTTCTCCACAAGAACTTAGGCGCCTCCAAGGCCTTGGAGGACAAGATCATCAGGAACGAAAAGCTCAGGAAGGAGCTCAACGCGGTCAGGAAGGAGGCCAAGGAGGCCGCCAAGAAGATCGCCCTGAAGATACCCAACCTCAAGGACTGCAAGTATCATCTCCAGGACGGGGAGAAGGGGAGGGAGTCCACTATCTTTATCACCGAGGGGCAGTCGGCATCCGGGTCGATGGTTTCAGCCCGGGACGTCTACACCCAGGCGATCTTTAGTCTCCGGGGAAAGCCCCAGAATATGCACGGAAGGAAGAAGGCAGCCATTTACAAGAACGAAGAGCTGTTCAATATGATGGTGGCCTTAGGCATAGAGAACCAGGTGGAGAACTTGAGGTACGGGAAGATCGTCATCGCAACCGACGCCGATTACGACGGCTTTCATATTAGGAATCTCCTTTTGACCTTTTTTCTGACCTATTTCGAAGAGCTTGTCATGGCCGGGCGGATCTATATCTTAGAGACCCCCCTCTTTAGGGTCCGGAACAAGAAGGAAACCCGGTACTGCTACAACCTGAAGGAGCGGAATACCGCGATGGAGGAAATCTCCTCGCCCGAGGTGACCCGGTTCAAGGGCTTGGGCGAGATATCGCCGAAGGAGTTCGGACAGTTTATAGGAGATAACATCCGCCTCGTCAAGGTAGACTTAAAGACCATCAAAGGGGTTCAGGAAATGCTCGAGTTCTACATGGGCAAGAATACCCCCGAGCGGCGGAGTTTCATCATGGAGAACCTGGTCTAATGGCCTACGCGAAGAAGCTCTTCGATCATAATTTTCTGGAATACGCCTCCTACGTTATCAAGGACCGGGCGATTCCTAACTTAGACGACGGTCTCAAACCTGTGCAGCGGCGGATCATCCACTCCCTCTTAGAGATGGACGACGGCAAATTTCACAAGGTGGCCAATGTAGTGGGTCACTGTATGAAGTACCATCCCCACGGGGACGCCTCCATCTATTCCGCCCTCGTGGTGATTGCCAACAAAGAGCTCTTCATCGACAAGCAGGGGAACTTCGGAAACATCCATACCGGCGATCAGGCCTCAGCTGCCCGGTACATCGAGTGCCGCGTCAAGCCTTTGGCCAAGGAGCTCCTCTACAATCCCGAGCTCACCCGGTACGAGCCCTCCTACGACGGGCGGAACAAGGAGCCGTTAGCCTTTCCCGCGAAAATTCCGGTGGTCTTAGTCCACGGCGCCGAGGGGATTGCCGTCGGAATGTCCACCCGGATTCTGCCTCACAATTTTACGGAGGTCTGCGAGGCGGTAAAGAGCGCACTGAAGGGGAAGAAGATGGAGCTCTATCCCGATTTTCCCACAGCCGGGCTCATCGACGTCTCCGACTACGAGGACGGACAGGGAAAGGTGCTTACCCGGGCCCGGCTCGATACCAAGGACCCCAAGCGGATCGTCATTCGGGAGCTCCCCTTCGGGTCCACCACCGAGAGTTTGATCAACTCCATCGAGGCGGCGGCCAAGAAGAACAAGATCAAGATCGCCGGCATCAACGATTTTACCGCCGAGGAGGTGGAGATCGAGATCAAGCTTGCCCGGGGGACCTACAACGACGAAGTCCTAGACGCCCTCTACGCCTTTACCGACTGCGAGACCTCGGTGTCGGTCAACCTCCTCGTCATCGACGACAACCAGCCCCGGAGCATGACCGTAAGTGAGGTAGTACAGCACCACGCCGGAAGGCTCGTGGAAATACTTAAGGCCGAGCTCAAGCTCGAAGAGGGACACCTCAAGGACCGCCTCCACATGCGGACCTTAGAGCAGATCTTCGTGGAGGAACGGATCTACAAGAAGATCGAAACCATGAAGACACAAGCTTCGGTGGTGAAGGCGGTTATCGACGGATTCAAGCCTTTCGCCGACCGGATAAAGCGGGAGGTAACCGAGGAGGACGTGGAGAAGCTCTTGAAGATCCCCATCCGGCGTATTTCCCTCTACGACATCAACAAGGCCAAGAAGGAGATGGAGGAAATCCGTGCCCGCCTGGGTGAGATCCGGAAACATCTCAAAAACATAACCGACTACGCGGTGGGATTTCTTGACCGGATCATCGAAAACTACGGCTCCGAGTATCCGAGAATGACCGAGATCATGAGCTTCGACCGGGTGGACGCCCGGGAGGCGGCCCAGCGGAACCTGACCTTGAAGTACGACCGGGACACCGGCTATTTGGGATACGGTTTAAGCTCGGGAACGGCGCTCTTCGACGTGTCGGTCTACGACCGTATCCTAGTGGTTAGGAAGACCGGGGTCTACTCGGTGATCGACGTTCCCGAGAAGCTCTTCGTGGACAAGGGGATGCTCGCCTGCGGCCACGCCGACAAGGAGCACCTGGCGAAGAAGGTCTTTTCGGTGGCCTATCTGAACGAGGATAAGCAGCTCTATTTAAAAAGGTGCGTCATCGATAAGTTTATCCTCGAGCGGCCCTATCACTTGGTTCCCGAGGGTTGCAGGATCTTAAAGGTCACCACCGACCCGAACGCCGTTCTCGAGGCGAGCTACAAGCCGACTCCCCGGATGAAGATCACCGAGGAGTCCTTCCCGGTCAAGGATTACCTTGTCAAGAACGTTAAGGCCGCCGGGGTGCGCCTGAGCACCAAGGACGTCAAATCTGTAAAGTTTACGAGCCCTAAAAAGCGGACCAAGAAAAGCTCGCCAAGGAAGACTGTGAAGAAATAGCACTGTTTTTCCCGCTGCTACACCATCGCTCCGTAGAGCATTCCCGCGAGGGTGGACATAACCACGACGATAAGAACGTAGACCGACGTTTTCTTGAGACCGAGCTCGCCCCCGATTACGAGAAGCGAGGGAAGGGACATCGACGGTCCCGCCAACAGCAGGGCCAAAGCCGGTCCCTGACCCATACCCGCTCCGATGAGGCCCTGCATGATCGGGACCTCGGTCAAGGTAGCGAAGTACATCAAAGCGCCGGAGACGCTCGCTATCGCGTTGGACAGTATTGAATTCCCGCCCACCGCCTTCGCGATCCATTCTTCCGGGAGCAGCGCCATGTGTCCGGGCCGCCCCAAAAGGAAGCCCGCGACCATTACTCCGGCGAACAGCAGGGGAAGGATCTGAACGGCGAAATCCCTCGTCGCGGTCACCCAATCCTTCAGTTCGTTCCGTTTGAACCAGCGTATTAGGGTATAGAGAAGGACCAGGGCGAAAGCTCCGGTAATAAGGTATTTCCATCGGTAGATGAAGTCCCATACCGCCGATGAGCCGCTCGAGGGGGCCCAGTTCAGAAAAATAAGAATACCGATCATGCTCGCCATATAGATGACGGTCTTGCCGAGTCCCCGCTCCTCTTCCTCCGGTGCCTGAAACATGGCGGTGTTGGTGACCCGCTCTGCGTCTTCCTTACGGAAGATCAGGTGCATCAACAGGCCGATGATGAAGGCGAAAACTACCGCTCCGACGGCCCTCGCGACACCGAGCTGGAACCCTAAGACTTTAGCGGTCAGTATTATGGCTAAAATATTTATCGCCGGCCCGGAGTAGAGAAACGAGACGGCGGGTCCGATCCCCGCGCCTTTTTTGTAAATCCCTTTGAACAGCGGAAGGACGGTACACGAGCAGACCGCGAGAATAGAGCCGGAAACCGAGGCTACACTGTAGGCCACCGGCTTCGGCGCATCGGGACCTAGGTATTTGACGACCGCCTGCTGGTTCAGAAACACCATGATGGCCCCGGCTATGAAGAAGGCCGGGACTAAGCAGAGCAGCACATGCTCCCTCGCGTATTCGGCGAGCATGAAAAAGGACTCGTGGAGCGCCGCGGTTACCCTCGGCGCGGTCCAGGGCATGAAGTAGGCGACGAGGAAGATTCCGGTTAGAAGAACGAGAAGACGATTTTTCTTTTCTACCCAGAACCGCATCAACAATCCCGGTTCGGTGTTTTTTTCAGCGTCCGCCATCTGCCACCGTCTCCGTTATTTCACGGGAAACCTTGTTTACGACCTCTTCGGTAATTTCAGTTTTCCCTTTTTCAACGCCGTAATCGGTCGTCTTATAATGGATAAAAGGAAGACCCATTTTTTCGAATATCTTTTTCCCGCAGGATACCCGGCATCCGTCGATGACGATATTCGATTCCGCGGCCTTAGCGGATTCGACAAAGCCGGACAACTCCGCGCCTATCGCCGCTAAACACGTCATCTTCCCCGTTCCGTCCCTCATCATCTTTCGTGCCGCACTGTCGGCTAAATACCCGGTATTCGCGGCCCCGGAACACGCGTATATCAATCTAGTCGGTGTTGCACCTCCGCAGCTGCATTCTGACATATCAGTTTCCCTCCTTGATGATCGCCGCGATTTCTTCCGCGGTCATGACTTTTCCGGCCTTTTTTACCTCGCCGTCGACGGCTAAGGCGGGAGTTACCATAACGCCCATCTCCATGATGGCGTCGAGGTCCGTTATCTTTTCGATATCAACCTGAATGCCGGTCTTTTCCACTGCCTCCCGGGCGTTCCGTTCGAGGGCGTTGCATTTCGGACATCCTGTTCCGAGAATCTGTATTTTCATAGCATTTCCTCCGCTTGTGCTTGTTTCTATTTGGCAATATAACCAAGAAAGCGGAACTTGTCAACATCTCAGTGGATTTTAAGCACCTTTTAGATCAGCTCCTGAACGATTACGTATACTCCCGCCGCGGCGATGATAACGCCGAATATTCGCTTTACAATCCCGAGGGTCCCGGTTTTTTCGTTCCATTTCAGAAGTGAACGGACCGACTCGGTGAGAATGCCCGCCGCGACGATTACCGCGGTATGTCCGGCAGCGAAGAGGGCGAACAGGGAAAAGGCGAAAACGAGGTCGGACCGGGCGGACTGAAATCCGACGGCGAGCATCGGGGCCATGAAAGCGAAGGTGCAGGGACCGAGGGCTAAACCGAAAATCAGACCGAACAGAAAGGAAGAAAAAAGGCCGCGCCTCATTATCTTAGGCTGCAGGGAATAGTTGAACAGATCGAACGGGAGCAGCCCGGTCAGATATATGCCGAAGAAGATGAGAAAACCGCCGACGATGTAGGTGACCGCCGGGCCCGCCTGCCCGGCTATCCGCCCGAGCAGGGAGGTGACGACGCCGATAATAAGAAGAGTGACGAGGATGCCCGCCGCGAACAGGAGCGACATTACCCCCGCCTTTTTCTTCGTTCCGTCGCTCCGGGTCACGATATGCCCCATAATGAGGGGGATTCCCGCGAGATGACAGGGGCTCAAGACAACGCTCAAAACGCCCCAGACGAAAGAGGCCGCGAGGGCGACGACAAGTGACGCTTCGAGCATCAACGTCAAGCGGGTAAATAATTCGAGCATCAGTTCTTTACCCCCTTCCGCTCCAATACTTCGACGACCTGTTCGTACGGGAAGAACCCTTCATGCCGGAAGAACTCTTCTCCGTTCGCGTCGAGAAAAACCTGGGTGGGTATTGCCCGTATTCCGTATTCCCGGGCGTATTGCTCTTGTTCCTTTGTCCATACATCATAGAACACGACTTCCACATCTTCCGGAAAATTTTCTTCCAGCTTGTCCATGACCGGCTGCATCATCCTGCAGGGAACGCAGTTGACCGAACCGAGTTCGATGAACGTCACTTTTACCGACTTCGCGGTTTCCGAACCGCCGTCCCGTTCTTCGGCGCCGGATTTACTGCAGCCGAACGTCAGTAGTATTACGGCGAGAAATAATCCGGTAACCAGCAGAGAAGTTTTTTTGTGCGGCATTCAGGCCTCCGTTTGTATTTTGCTTTTTGGGCATATTACAAAAGTTGAGGAAGCTTGTCAAATATATTGTTGGCAGTATTGCCAAAGAAGCAATATATAATTATACTGCTCATACTATACTTTCACGGAGGAGAATAGCTGATATGAAGAATATGGATGAAAGAAGCTCAAAGAGCATGGGTTTCTTTGAGCGTTACCTGACCCTGTGGGTGATAGTATGCATCGGGATCGGGATTTTCCTCGGAAAAGTCGCTCCGTCCTTCGCGACGACCCTCGACGGGTTTGCCATATACGTAAAAGGCGCGCCGATAATATCCATTCCCATCGCCATAGCCCTCTTTCTGATGATATACCCGATCATGGTAAAGATCGATTTCACCGAAGTGATAAAAGCGGGAAAAAGCGGAAAACCGGTCGGGCTTACCTTGTTCCTCAATTGGGCGGTCAAACCCTTTACCATGTACGGGATAGCGATCCTTTTTTTAGGGGTGCTGTTTCGGGGATTTATCGGTCCGGAGGCGGTAGATCTCGTCAAGATGCCCTTCGGTCTCGATCTTCCCCTCGGCGCGGAGCACGGGGCGGGAACGGTCGTCCTCCACGAAGGGATTAAGATGCTCGAGATCCCGCTGTGGCGGAGCTACCTCGCCGGAGCTATCCTCTTAGGGATCGCGCCGTGTACGGCGATGGTCTTAGTGTGGGGGTATCTGGCCCGGGGAAACGACGGGCTTACCCTGGTCATGGTGGCGATCAACTCCCTGACCATGCTCGTTCTCTACGGTGTATTAGGCGGTTTTCTCTTAGGCGTCGGACGGCTTCCGGTGCCCTGGCAGGCGCTTCTCCTCTCTATTGGAATCTACGTGGCCCTTCCCCTCGTCGCGGGCTTCATCTCCCGGAAGCTGATAATCAAACGCAAGGGGATCGACTGGTTCAAAGAAAAGTTTCTCCACGTTCTGACCCCGATAACCATCATCGCCCTCCTTTTGACCCTTATTCTGCTCTTCTCCTTCAAGGGTGATGTCATCGTGAGCAATCCCCTGACAATCCTGTGGATAGCGATACCCCTTTTCATCCAGACGAACCTGATTTTCTGGCTCGGGTACGCCGGGGCGAAGCTGTTGAAACTCCCCTACGAATACGCGGCCCCTTCCGCGATGATCGGAGCTTCGAACCATTTCGAGGTGGCGATAGCCACGGCGGCCATGCTCTTCGGACTTTCCTCCGGAGCGGCCCTCGCGACGGTTGTGGGGGTACTGATCGAAGTACCGGTCATGCTGATGCTCGTCGGCATCTGCAAGCGGACCGTGCACTGGTTCCCGAAGGAAAAGGCGGCGTAGCGGGGGTATGCGCCGTCTGTCGTCCCGCATGCGGCGGCTCCTGCCCGCGGTTATTCTCGTTCCGCTTTTATTGTTCCTCCAATGCGGAGAGAAAGAGCGGGAAGGAGCTGCAGCGGGGCGGACACTTTCAACGGAAGCTGGAGAGTTGACCCTGATCTCTGTAGGCAACTGCTTTGTGGCTGAACGTCTCGTCTCTTATGAATTATGGAGCACGGTCCGGGACTGGGCGGAAGATCCCGCCCGCGGTGAGGGGAGATATTCCTTCACAAATCCCGGCCGGCCGTACCCGGCGTATTCGATCGAGAAAGCACCCGAATCCAATGAATATGAACCTGTTGTGAGCATCAACTGGAAGGACGCGGCGACGTGGATGAACGCCTTTACCGAATGGTACAACGTACACGGCTCGGACCTCGATATCACCGAGCCTCTCGAACCGGTCTACTATACCGACGCAGCCTATACCGTTCCTGTCCGGCGGGCGAAAAACTCCGCCGTTACGGACGACCCGTTCGTCAACCCCGACGCAGCGGGATTCAGACTGCTCGCCACGGCGGTATGGGAGACTGCCTACCGTATGGAAATATATGAGTATGATGAAGAGGGAAATCCTAAGCGGCGGTGGCTCTTCCCCGACATCGACGGCTTGAACTCCGAGTGGTGTTTCGACCGGGGTACGGACGGTGAAGATAGTGCCCGGAGCTGGCGCGGCGGGGGAGAGGCGTTCCGGTCCGTTCAATGTTCCTGCGCCGTATCTCCTCCGATTCGGTCGATGTCCCCGGAACGGACCTCCGGAATGCTCGGTCTTAGGTTCTGTATAAACGCAAATTAACCGTTCAGCGCGGTGCTTTAAGATGTTTTATCGGGTGCAACACGTACGCACGGACTAAGACTAAAGAAAAATAGGTGAACAAAAACTGGATATATGATATCGATGAATATAGATATTGACCGCTATCGATATTTGGTATACATTTCATCTCATGAAGCGGAAAAAAACAGGAAGGAGCACGGTTGTCCTTAATGACAACCACATCCGTGAGCAGTCCGGAGAACCAAGGACCGCTTTTGCGAAGGAATCGAAAATTTTCAAGGCACTGAGCGAGCCGGTCCGTCTTCAAATTATCGACTTGATTTCATGCGGAGAGTTGTGTGCCTGTGAAATACTGGATTATATCGCTATTTCACAATCCACGCTTTCCCATCACATGAAGGTCCTTATCGAATGCGGGCTGGTTTCGAATAGAAAAGACGCGACCTGGATGTATTACACGATAAACCGTGAAGGTAAAGAAGACCTGCACCGAATGATCGACGGTTTGATGGATGAAAAAGAGACCTGCGTCTGTTTTTCCTTTCAAAATCGGTGCAAAGATTAAAATTACAGGAAGAAGGAGACTCTATTATGAAAAAAAATAAGACAGCAGGAATAAGTGTTTTTGAAAAATATCTCACACTTTGGGTAGTCTTATGTATGGCGGTAGGTTTGGCGATTGGAAGATTTTTACCTTCGATACCGGCATTTCTCGGCAGGTTCGAATATGCGAGGGTGTCGATTCCCATCGCGATATTAATCTGGCTGATGATTTATCCCATGATGATGAAAGTTGATTTTACAAGCATAAAAAACGCCGGGAAAAACCCTAAAGGTCTATTAGTAACATGGGTTACTAATTGGCTGATAAAACCTTTTACCATGTTCGGAATTGCTTCTTTTTTCTTTTACGTGGTTTTTAAGAATTTCATTACCCCGGACCTGGCGAAAAATTATCTTGCAGGAGCCGTCCTGCTGGGGGCGGCCCCGTGCACGGCGATGGTATTCG
>CAZXMO010000026.1:0-40910 GCA_964641125.1 uncultured Spirochaetales bacterium | reverse complement strand
TTGCCCGCTACGAAGGAAGCGAATCCGCCTCTTCGGGACAGGTTGCCGGCTATCTGAGCTCCTACATCTTCAGGAGTGCCCCCGATCGTGGGGATAAAAATACTCCAATTGGCCGTGATAGCTTGAATTACTAAGCCTACACTGTTTTAATAAAGTCACGTTCAGCTAATACCTTGTGCACATGTGTTTTAGACCAATTCTATCCCCACGATCGGGGGCAGTCTCTACATCTTCCGCGACAGTGAGGAATAGGCGTGTCGGTACCACCGGAATTTCAGCTCAGTTGTGCCTCTTAGACTCCTGCCAGATAGATTCGAGCTTGTCTATGTGCGTCGAGGAAACCGAGGAATTTTCTTTCTTGAGAGTTTCCTCGATATATTTATAGCGCCGGACAAACTTCCGGTTACACCGGTGAAGAGCCGCGGAAGGGTCGATACCGAAGTAGCGTGATAGATTGACCAGTGTGAAAAACATATCACCGATCTCATCCTCCAGGACCCCCTTGTCTCCCGATGCTGAAGATTCATCCGCCGCTGAACGAAGCTCATCGAGCTCCTCCTCGAATTTTTCAAATACACCGGCGACATCCTGCCAATCGAATCCCTCGGCGGCGGCTTTTTTCTGAATCTGAAGAGATCTCTCGAGGGGCGGAATAGTCCTGGGAACCGAATCGAGGGCCGATGGGTGAGCATTCCTTCCCTCGGTGTGCTTCTTTATCTCGTTCCATTGGTGGATTATCTTGTCGGGATCGTCGAGCCTTTGCCGGGTAAATACGTGAGGATGACGCCGTATGAGCTTTTCGCATATCTCGTTGAGGCTGTCGGCGACGGTGAATTTTTTGTTCTGCTGATTGATAAAGGCGAGCATGGTGACGAGAAGAAAAATATCGCCGATTTCTTCGCGCATATGGATAAAGTCTTTTTCCTGTACCGTGTCGATATATTCGAACACCTCTTCTATGAGAGAGGGGGAGAGGGATTCAACCGTTTGTTTCCTGTCCCAGGCGCACCCCTTTTTTCCCCGAAGCCGTTTGATGATCTTGTAGAGCCTTTTGAAACCGTCAATCGCATCCTTCTTATTTCCCATCTTGTATATCCTCGTAGGTAGATTTCGCGACAATCATATCAGGCCGCCGGGGAGTGTACAAGCATGAACGCATATTCGTTAAGAACTGGCGTGAAACACCGCATTATGTCGTGAAACGAGAAATGTCAATAGTAGTAGACAGAATATATATTATCGGAAGTTACGTAGACGGAAAAGGGAGAGAGCTGTGGCCGCGAAAGAATCAAAAGCTGTTGGATTATCCCCTTTCGGGTGATATTATACGGTATGCCCGATGAAAATAAAAGCGAAAGCGGTATCGATGACAGAATAGATAGAATAGAGAAATACTTCGCCCGGAAGAAGCGCAACGGCTCTCAGCTCTTCTGGTTCAAATTCAATCCGAAGAACGAATACAAATTTGATCTCGAGGATGCCCGGGAGGATGTGGAATGGATGCTCGCCGAGATCAAGCACCTGAGAGAGGAAAATGCGAAGCTCAGAGAGTTTATCGATTCTCTGCGCGCGCAGATGGAACGTGAGCTGGGGATGTTTGGGTAGTGTCGGGAAGATTGCTAGATTTTTTTATGCCTGTCCCGATCATAATGCTCAAAAATATCCCCTCAGATCCACGAGAAACCCCGTAGAGGCGTGTGAACAGCCTCGACTGTGTTTGCCCACCCCTCGATGTACGGCCGGCTCGTTTCTAGCAATCTTCGGTACTCTACCTACTATTTCTTGTCGCTCACCGTCGAGAACAGCCAGATAAGGACAAAAGACGTAATAATCGGGGGAAATATATTTACCGAATTATTCAGATTAGCGAGCTTTTCGATAATGTCGGCGAAGAAAAACTCGATAACCCCGCCGAGGAAGGCTCCGACCAGGGCGACGATGAGGGTACCCCAGAACTTACCGAAGATCGGTTTCTTGAGTACGAAGTAGAAGAAAATAGCAACGGCGAACCCGATAACGAAGTACGTCAGTCCGATGTTGAAAAAATAGTTGAACACGGTTCCCCTCCTGTACCTTTGTGTACGTAGAGTTATATCAAATTGCGTAAAATATCTCAAGAAAGACGATGAAACAGCTTACGGTGTCCCAAGTATTACGGAACCGAGATATGCCGCCTCGAGACTGTACAGGTCCTGATATATATTCTCCTTTCCGTAGGTAAAGACGATCAGGGCCAGGCGTATATCGGATCCGGTGAGCATATCTGAGGTTATATCATCGTAGATTTCCGTGAGCTCGTCGGGAGAAAAGGAATAATACCCGATTATGCCCCCCGGGCCCTCTACGTAGCGGGCGGCTTGGAAGCTTTCGGCATTGTAGGAAATAGACGGGAAAGAGCCGTCCGATACCTGTGAGAAGTCGATGGCGTTTTGAAAGCGCGAGTTTCTGTTGACCGGCTCGACATAGATAAGGGGTTTTGTAACCGCATCGCCATTCTCGACGAGACGGCGGAAGCCTAAGGTGCTCGTCGCTTGTGATAAGGACGCTCCGTCTATAAGGGTCTGCTCTTCGGTCTCGAAAACGGAGCCGTCGGCAGTGGAATAAAACTTGTAGTATATCTCGTAGCCGTAGAAGTAAGTAGGATCGTTGTCGGTATTGTTAAAGAATTTAAAGGGTTCGTTTGCATCGAACGGCTCGTCTATGTCCTCGTCTTTTACGGGGGCCAGATACGGGAACGACTGGATCCCGCAGCCGGGGGCGAGGATGAAAGCGGAAGCTAGAAGGAGCGCCGCGGCGAGCGCGGTCGCACGGACCGGTCCCGGGGTTCGAGACCCCCTACCCTTGTTTCTCATCGGGTTTAGCCGGCGGATCGATTCCTTCCGGAACGTCGATAAGCTCATAGATAAGAACGGGCTTGTTCTTACCCTTGACCCGGATATTATCGAGCTCCCGGACTATGACCTTGTTTTTGACGAGGCCGTAGGTAAATTCGCTGATGATAACATTTGTCCCGTACTGCTTGTTAGTCCCCTCGAGACGTGCTCCGAGGTTTACGTTGTCTCCGGTAACGGTATAGTTCATCCGGCCTAAGGACCCCATGTTCCCGACGGTCATAATCCCGGAATTCACTCCGATTCCGATGTTTATCTTTCTTTCGTCGGACCATCCTTCATTGAGCTCATTCAGCTTCTGCATCTGTTTCAAAACGCATTTACACGCACGCAGGGCGTGGTCCTCCTGAGGAACCGGGGCGCCGAAGAACCACATAATTTCGTCTCCCACGTATTTGTCCAGGGTTCCTTCGTAGTCTAGGATGATGTCGGTCATTGCCGTCAGATAGAGATTGAGGTGACCCACCAGCTCCTGGGGGGTCATGCTTTCGGAAAGGGTCGTGAATCCCCTGATGTCGGAGAAACACACGGTAATATTCTTGTCGGTTCCTCCGAGCTCGGGAGGATTTTCGAGGATCTGATCGACGACCTTGGGGCTCACGTATTTCCCGAACATATCACGGATACGAGCTTTGTCCCGCTCCTCGGTCATGATGCGGTACACCACGACGCTCAAGAATCCGAAAAAGACGGCGATTGCCGGGGTCGAAAAATTGAGAATGTAGGAACTCTCGTCGAAAATTAGGGTAACACCTATAAAGAAGACGAAGATAAGCATTACCGAAGCTATGAGGGACCAGATCGTGGACAAACGGGACGTCATGAAGGCGGTGAGCATGACAAGCCCTAAGAGTATGAGTCCGTCTATCCAGATAGAAGCGTTTCGGAGGAAGTTTCCCATGAGGAGGGTGTTGAGACTGTTGGTATGAATCTCGACACCGTACATCAACCCGTAGGGGGTCGGCTTTTGATCCGCGGCCATTCCCCGGGCAAAGGGACCGACCATAAGGATGGTATTCCCCACGGCCTTGGTCCGGGGCCACGATTCCGGGTCGGGACCGGGTACGCGTGAGGCGTATCCGGAGAAAGAGCGGACCGGAAAGGTCTGCGGAGCGCCGGGGGATGCGAAGGAGGGCGGCCCCATGTAGTTGATGAGCATTCTTCCGTTCGAATCGATGGGGATTCGAATATCCTCTACCCTCTCGGTCAGTTCGGGGCGGGTCAGATTTCCCTCGCCGTCGTAGCGGGCTTTCCGGACCGTACGCTCATAGGGCACCCACTCCTGGAGCTCGACATCGAAAACCTCGGGATCGGGAATAAGAATATGCTCACCGAGTACTACATCGATATCGTCGAGATCCTTGTTGAAATATTCCAAGGCCAAGGAGAGGGTTATTGCCGGAACAAAGTGATCACGGTACTTCCTAATAAGGTAATAGGCGTCATCGGGCTGTCCATCGTCGTTGGTATCCACTGTCTTTACAGGCGCTTTCGCTTCCATCTCCCGGCGCAGCTGGGCAAGGGACTCTTCCGTCAGGGGATAGGGAACGTTGTGAAGGCGCTGTTCCTTATCGAACCATGCCAAACGCTCGAAATTATCCGGATCGACCGGTGTTCCGACGGAGAGGTTATCCAACCGGTAGAGATCTATAAGGACCGATGACTTGGCGACCAGTGCCTGCCGGCGGTAGATCTTGTCGATATCCCTCTGAAAGTTGGCGTGGCCGTACCCGTAGGTCGCCCGGGCGTAGGGCTGCAGCGGCGGCTGGAGGCCGAGGAAATATTCCATTTCCCGCCAGTCGCCGGATATATTTCGTATCTCACCGTAATTTTCGTAGAGAATGTCCTGACGGGTAAAATAGTCCTCGGCAATATCTGACGCGGGGGGAACCTCGTCTAATACGGTCTCCAAGAACACCCTCTCGTTGTTCTCTATTGCGTTGACCAGGAGGACATCGTTATATGCCTTGTCGTCGGGCTCGATGAAGAAGACGTCGAGGAAGAGGGCCCGTTCCCGCTCCGTCTGGTTCTGGATACGGGCGAAGGAGTTCATGAGATCGGCGTGACGATAGCGGGGAAAGGGCCACTTCCCAAAATCGCCTAAGCTCTTGAAATCGATTCCGATAATCAAAAGATCCCGGCTAATATCGGGATTACGGGACTCCAGGCTTACCCCTTCTTGAATGCTCGTACGGGTAAAGACGTTCTTGAAGTTGAAGTGGACATCGAGCATCTTGAGCTCGAGGGTCTTTAAAAGGGGAAATTCCGCCGTCCAGAAGAGGAGAAAAAAGACAGCGGCGATGAAAAGGCCGATAAACAGTCCGAAATACCTGGTTTCGAGAATTTTCGCCTTTTTCTTCCCCATCTAATCCTCCTCTACTCCCCTTGGAGATCGAGGAGAATTATACGGTCTCGAGCGAGTTTTGTCCAATTACTTCGCGGAAAATTATCGACCATGTCGTTGTACCGCTCCCGAGCGCCTTCGATGTTCCCGAGGGATTCCTCGATACGCCCTAGATTAAAGAGAACGTGGGGCATATCCGGATAGGTGTCCCGGTACTCACTCTCGAGGGTTTCCAGGCTTTCCAAAGCCTCTTCGGGAGCTTCGGACCGTTCGTATACCACCGAGAGATTCCACAAGGCGACCGCGCCCAGATAGCTTTCGGGAAAACGGTCGTACAGACTCTTGAAGCTCTTTTCCGCTTCGGTCCAGTTTTCCAGCTCGAATTCCATTCCGCCTAAGACCAGGAAAGCCCGCTGGGCCGCGTAAGTCCTCGGATACCGGTTCAAGATATCCTGGACCTGGTCCCTGCACGACTCCTCGAGGTTCGGTTTTACCTCGTCATCCACGGCGGTAAGCCAGTCTTGGTAATCCCTCTGAAGGTCTTCGACTATCACCGCGGAGGCCTCCGCGCGCCTGATGATGACTTCCCGGGTAACGGCAAAGGCGATGAGGCCGACGATTATGATTACGAGTAGAATGATGAAAACGGTCCTGTACTTTGTAAGAAAATTCGAAAGGGCGTTGAGAATCTGCTGTTTTTTCGATAGTTCGTGTGTGTCAAGCATTATTTACCTCAAAAAATTCATTTATGTATAGAATACTCTTTGATCAATCGGGACAGGTACGTTCGTTGGATGTCCAGAGCTTCCGCGGCATCCTTCTGTACCCAGTTG
This sequence comes from uncultured Spirochaetales bacterium, assembly GCA_964641125.1. Taxonomy (GTDB): domain Bacteria; phylum Spirochaetota; class Spirochaetia; order SPDA01; family CAZSGZ01; genus JBKHAJ01. Next base: position 34,842 of record CAZXMO010000026.1, on the reverse strand, counting down.
CACGACTCGAGCGTGCTCTTTATATAGTGTTTCTTGAAGAGATTCAAGGCTTCTTTGAGTGTCTTCCCGGAGTACTTTTCGATTTCACCCTCCCCCGAGGGAACCAAAAAGAGATCCTTCGAGGTGATATACGTGTCGGAGCACATAACCACCGACCTCTCGATAACGTTTTCGAGCTCCCGAACGTTTCCGGGCCAGCCGTAGGAAAGGAGAATTTCCACAGCTTCGTCTGTGAAGCCCGCTACCTGCTTCTTCACATCGTTGTTGCTCCTTTTGAGGAAGAAGTCGGCGAGTTCGAGGATATCCTCCTTCCGCTGCCTCAAGGGGGGGATTTCGAGGGGAAGCACATTCAACCGGTAGTAGAGGTCGGTGCGGAAGCTCCCCTCTTCGATGGCCGCCGCGAGGTTCTTGTTGGTCGCTGCGATGATGCGAACGTCGACTTTTATCGATTCGCTGCTCCCCACCTTCTCGAAGATCTTGTTCTCGATAACCCTCAGAAGCTTGGTCTGAAGAGCGACCGGAACCTCCCCTATCTCGTCTAAAAAGATGGTCCCCCCGTCGGCGAGCTCGAAGCGGCCCCTCCTGTCCTTGACGGCATCGGTAAAGGCCCCTTTGACGTGGCCGAAGAGCTCACTCTCGAGGAGATGCTCGGGAAGAGCGGCGCAGTTTACCCGAATCAAAGGCTTGTCGGTTCTTGGACTATGGAGGTGGATCTGCTCGGCGAAGAGCTCCTTTCCGACTCCGCTTTCACCTAAGAGCAAAACGGAAGAGTCCGTAAGGGCGACCTTTTTGGCTACCTCGAGCTTTTCCATGGTGACCGGACTCTTCCCGATAAAGGTGTGATACCCCGATTCCTTGTTCACCTTGTCCTGGAGAACCGAGAGCTCGTCGGAGACCTTCTGGAATGACCGGGCGTTTTGTATGGCCAGGGCGGCCTGATTGGCGAAGATCTCGAGCCAGCGCAGATCGTCGTTGGTAAAGTACTTCCCGTCCTTCTTGTTGATGATCTCGATGACTCCGACGCACTGCTCCTTGATCCGCATGGGTACGGCCAGGAGGGTCCGGGTAGGAAATCCGATCTGCTTGCCTATTTCCGCATAGTGTCTTGAGTCCTTGTCGACGTCGTTGACGATGAGGGATGTGTTGTGAAGCGCCACCCAGCCGGCGATTCCTTCGCCGAGACTCAAGGAGAATCTCTTGACATCCGGTCCCTTGGAACCGAGGGCGATCTCGAAGTAGAGCTTCTTGTTCTCTTGATTCAGTAGAAGGAGCGACGATGCCGCTCCTTCGGTAAGCTTGGTGGCGCTTTCGATTATCCGCGTGAGAAGGGCCCTCGGATCGGTATACTTCGAATTGATGAGGGTGTTGATCTCTATTAATGTTTCAAGACGTTTTCTTTCCTTTGCGTCGGCGAGCATTCCTTCTCACTTAAGACCCTATTCTTCTTCCTGAGAGTCCAGAGGCGCTTCACCCTTCTGCTTGAGGATATCGGCGAATGTAGCGGTGTGTTCGGCCTCTTCATCGTGTATATATTTCGAGAGCTCCTCCCGTTGGACCTTACGCTGGTATTCCTTAATCGAGAGGGAAAGCTTCTTCTTTTCGGGATTGACCTCGAGCACGCTGGCTTGGACCTTGTCTCCCTCGGAAAATCTGCTCAAAGGGTCTTCGTTCGGTTCGTCCCGGTTCTCGGGGATGTTGCTCCGGTGAATGAGTCCTTCGATACCGCCCTGAACCCGGAGGAATATACCGAAATCGGTGATCGAAGAAACCTCGCCCTCGATGATGCTTCCCCGCTTGTAGATGGAGGCCAGGTCCTGCCAGGGATCATCGGTCAGCTGTTTCATCCCCATACGTATCCTCTGGCTTTCCGGATCCACCCCGATTACAACGAAGTCGTACTCTTCACCCTCGGACAAGACAGCTGAGGGATGCTTATACTTCTTGGTCCAGGAGAGGTCGTCTACGTGGATGAATCCGTCGATTCCCTCCTCGAGCTCCACGAATGCTCCGGCGTTGGTAATCTTGACGACCTTTCTTCTCAGCTGCATACCCACCGGATACTGTGTCTCGACGGAATCCCACGGGTTGGGAAGGACCTGCTTCAATCCCAGGGAAACCCGTCCCTTCTGGAGATCGTAGCCCAAGATCTTGACATCCACCTCGTCCCCTATGGAGAGGACTTCCTTGGGATGATTGATCCTCCGGATCCACGACAGCTCGGAGATGTGGGCAAGCCCTTCGATCCCCTCTTCCAGCTCGATAAAGGCGCCGAAATCGGTAAGCTTAGTGACTTTTCCGTGGACTACCTCCCCTTCGGAGTATTTCTCTTCGAAAGTCGACCAAGGATCGGGGGTGAAGTGCTTGAGGCTCAAGTTTATTTTTTCTTCCTCAGGATCCATCCGGATGACCTTCAAGGTCACTTCCTGACCCTTCTTGATGTAATCCTTAGGCCGGGTAACGTGTCCCCAGCTCATGTCGTTTATGTGGAGAAGGCCGTCGAAGCCGCCCAAGTCGATAAACGCTCCGAAACTGGTAAAGCTCTTGACCGAACCGGTGACCTCTTCTCCGATGGAAACCTCTTCGAAGAACTCCCGCTTCTTCTCTTCCCGTTCCCTTTCGAGCCAGTCCCGGCGGCTTAGGATGATTTTGATCTTATTGCTGCTCGTGAGCCGCTCGATGAGGAATTTAGACTTCATCCCCACAAGGGCATCCTGATCCTCTACCCTCCGGATGTCGGACTTGCTCAAAGGGCAAAAACCGCGGATGTTGTATCCGAGATCTACTTCGTAGCCGCCCTTAATTGCCTTGTCAAAGGTCCCCTCGACCGCTTCGTTGTTATCTTTAGCTTCCCTAAGCTCCTGCCAGAGGAGCTTGATGTCGGCCTGTTCTTTACTGACGACGACCTGACCCTCTTTTCCTTCCTTGCGCACCAGTACAACGTGTACGGTATCCCCTATCTCTGGGGTCTCTTTGAACTCGGAAACAGGAATCTTACCCTCCGACTTATACCCAATATCGATGAAGACCTGTTCGGGGCCTATTTGAATAACCTGTCCCTCGATGACCTGTCCTTCTTCTATCTGTTCGAGCGACTTGAGATACTCCTCCTGAAGCATCGATTGGGTAGTTTCTTGGGTAGTTTCATTGTTGTTTGCATGATCCTGTCCACTCTCAACCATATTATTATCATTCTCCTGGGTTTTTCTTTTTTTACTATTGATGGTATCAAGTACTTTCTCACAAACTGAATCTATGGTCAAGGCCGTAGTATCCAAATATTCCGCGTCCTCCCCTATTTTGAGGGCGCCGAAGGGCTTGTTTTTATCGATTTCGTCCCTTTTTTCGAGGTTTTTCCGTATCTCCTCCTCACTCAAGCCGCTTATTCCCTGGGCGTACCTCCGCCGTACACGCGTGTCCATGGATGCGTCGAGGAAAAACTTGACCTCCGCATGGGGAAACACCACGGTGGTCATGTCCCTCCCCTCGGCGACGACGTCCATATCCGCGGTTGCCCGGCGTATGTGTTCGTTGACAATTTCCCTGACCCGGACGATAGCGCTGTGCTCCGCCACGTATTCGTCAACGGCGTCGGTGTGGAGCTCGTCTTCGACGTCCTCTCCGTTCAAGCGGATACGACCGTTAGTGATATCTACGGTAGAGTTCTCGGCCGTTTCGATAACCGCCGATTCGCTTTCTAAGTCCCTTCCCGCTCGAAACACGGCGAGGGTAATAGCCCGGTAGAAATTCCCTGAGTTGAGGAAGAAAAATCCGGTTTTATCCGCAATTCTTCGTGCTACTGTGCTCTTTCCAGAGCCGGCGGGACCATCTATAGCTACTCTCATATTCAACTCCCTACTCACGGTTCGTCCGCCGGAAAAAGTATTCCCGTTCCTTGCGGGTCAGGTACCTGAACTCCCCTGTTTTGAGACGATCGAGGGTGGCGATGCCGATACGGATACGCACGAGTTCCGCCACCGTATAGGAAGAAGCCTCGAAGAGCCTGCGGATCTCCCGGTTCTTACCCTCGATCAGGACCAGTCCGACGGCACGGGGGCCGTGGAGCTTATATTCTTCTATTTTATACGAAACCCCCTCGATGGTAACCCCCGAACGGAAGGAGTCGAGGAGCTTCTTAGGGATTGGTCTGTCCGTGGTAACGATATATTCCTTTTCGAATCCGGACGAGGGATGCATAACCCTCTCCGCGAAATCGCCGTCGTTGGTAAAGAAGAGGAGCCCCGCCGAGTCCATATCGAGGCGACCGACGTTGTAGAGTCTTAAGGTAGGGAAGGCGTCTTTTACGAGATCCACCGCGAGGGGGCGTCCGAAAGGATCCGAGGAGGAGCACACATATCCCTTCGGTTTGTTGAGGGCAAGATACACCTTTTCGGTCTCCGGAGACACCCTGCGCCCGTCGAACTCGACTCTGTCGTCGGGGCGAACCTTGGTGCCGAGCTCAGTAACCGGCAGTCCGTTGACGGTGATCCTGCCCGCGGTAATGTATTCCTCGCTCCGCCTGCGTGATGCTATACCGCAGCGTGCAAGATATACGTGAAGGCGAATCAGCTCCTCAGCCATTCAGCTCGAATCGCTCTTGTTCGATGTCGTCGAGTTTGGGAAGATCGGAGATGCTTCCGAGTCGGAACATCTTAAGGAACTCCTTAGTCGTTCCGTACTGGACCGGCTTTCCCGGCACATCCTTCTTGCCGACTTCCCGTATGAGGTTCCGCTCCAGGAGGAGGCGGATCATCCCGTCCGGCGAGACTCCGCGGATGTTTTCGACCTCGCTGCGGGTTATGGGCTGGGAATAGGCAATGATGGAGAGGGTCTCGATTGCCGCCTTGGAGAGTCGCCTATCGGCCTGCTTCCCATACCGTTCCTGGAGGTGCTGCCGGAGCTCATTCTTCGGAGCAAAATGATAGCCGTTTCCGATCTCGATAAGCTCTATCCCGTGGTCCCGGGATGAGTAGGATTCTTTCAGCTCTCCGATCACGTGGAGGACCACGTCCTTGGAGAGCCCGCTGATCCGGCTGATGCTTCCCGCGTCGACCGGCTCCGATTCGAGAAAGAGTATCGCTTCGATTAGTCCCTTTTCTTTATCCAGTTCCATGGGCTTTTATCCGTATGTCTCCGAACATCCTGTTTTGATAAACCGTAATATTTCTTGCTTTGACCGATTCGAGGACGGCGAGAAAGGCGCAGACTATCTCCATAATCGAGCTCTTTTTGATGATGAGGTCGGTAAAGAGAAACTCGTTCCTCTTCTCGATGAGCTCGGTAATAAGGCTCAACTTTTCATTGATAGTTACCTCTTCATAGAGATCGATGATCCGGTCGGAGGAGAGGGAAGAGATGATGCTGGAAAAAGTCTTCAAGAGGTCCCACACATCGATCTGATCCCACAGCTCTTCATCCTCGGCAAAGGCGAGGGTCCGCTGTTTTTTCTTCCGCTCGATAACCCACTCCGACTCTCTTTCCTTCTCTTCCATGAGCTCGGAAATCTTCTTGTACTTTTTGTACTCGATGAGCTTTTCCACGAGCTCCATGCGCGGATCCTCCCATTCCTCGTCGAATTCGACTTCGACGGGAAGGAGCATTTTCGATTTGATGAGCAGGAGAGTCGATGCCATCAGATAGAACTCGGTCAAGTTGTCGAGGTCGATTCGCGAGGCGTATTCGAGATAGTCCAGATACTGCTCGGTAATATGGCAGATGGGGATGTCGTAGATACTGACTTCCGATTTCTTGATCAGGAAGAGGAGGAGATCGAGAGGACCCTCGAAAGCGTCGAGCTTGAACTGATAGGATTGATTGGGAGATTCCTGCACTGTTTCCATAGGGTGTACCGGACCGGAGTCGTCCTAGAAGAGCTCCGAGTCGGCGGTTTCTTCCACAGCAATCTTTTCATCTCCCGGGGACTCCTTATCCGGACCGTCTTTGCCGCTCGTGTCTCCGCCGCCCTTGTCGGTCTTTACGGCGCTTTCGGAACTTCCGGCGCTTTCGGCCGCTGCACCCGCGAGGGAAGGAAAGAGCACCTTCCTGAGCTTGGTTTCGATTTCTTCATTGACGTCGGGGTTGTTTTCGATAAAGAGCTTTGCGTTTTCCCTTCCCTGCCCTATACGTTCCTCCCCGTAGGAGTACCAGCTGCCGCTTTTCTGAAGGATATTTTCCTTCAAAGCCGCGTCCAAGAGACTCGCCGAAGCGGAAATGCCCTTTCCGAAGATGATCTCGAGCTCGACCTTGCGGAAAGGCGGAGCTACCTTATTCTTGACGACCTTGACCCGTACCTTGTTTCCTATTGCGTCGTCGGTTCCCTTGGCGATGGTTTCGATTCTCCTGACTTCGAGGCGAACGGAAGAATAAAATTTGAGGGCCTTTCCCCCCGTGGTCGTTTCGGGATTTCCAAACATAACCCCGATCTTCATCCGTATCTGGTTGATGAAGATGAGACAGGTTCCCGATTTGGATATGGTAGCGGTCAGTTTCCGCAAGGCCTGACTCATGAGCCGGGCCTGGAGCCCCATGTGGGAATCTCCCATCTCTCCCTCGATTTCGTTCTGCGGGGTGAGAGCCGCGACGCTGTCTACGACGATTACGTCGACAGCTCCCGAGCGGATGAGACTCTCGGTAATCTCGAGGGCCTGCTCACCGGTATCGGGTTGGGATACCCACAGCTCTTCGGTATTGACTCCGAGATTCCGGGCGTAGCTGGGATCGAGTGCATGCTCAGCGTCGATGAAAGCGGCGATTCCCCCTATCCGCTGGGCCTCGGCGATAGCATGAAGCGCAAGGGTGGTCTTTCCCGAGGATTCGGGGCCGTATATCTCGACTATCCTCCCTCGCGGATATCCCCCGACTCCTAAGGCCGAGTCGAGCAGGATCGACCCGGAAGGGATCGTTCGGATGCTCGCCGCGTGGCTGCCTTCGCCGAGCTTCATAAGCGATCCCTTGCCGAACTGTTTTTCGATCTGCAGCCGGGCCGCCTCTATCGCTTTTTTCTTTTCTTCGCCGTCTTCGATACCCGCATGGGTGGTTTTCGTCGCCATAGTGCCTCCTCTGTATGCTTATACCCCAAAAAACGAGGCGGTGATTCAGAACTTTCAAGAAAATAGTATCATTATTCGTTTGGTTTGAAAATGCTAAAACCGCTTTTTTGAATCCAGGAGTATGGTAACCGGGCCGTCGTTGATGTAGTCTACCTCCATATCAGCCTGGAATACGCCCTCGGCTACGGGAAGTCCGGACGACTTGAGCTCCTCCACGAATCGGATATACAGCTCTTCGGCCTCGACGGGGTCCGCGGCGTGGGAATACGAGGGGCGCCGTCCCTTACGCACGTCGGCGCAGAGGGTGAATTGTGAAACCGCCATGATGCCGCAACCGGGAACATCGGTGACCGGGAGGTTCATCTTTCCCTTTGCATCGGGAAATATCCTCAAGCCCAGAATCTTTCCGGCTAAATATTTCAGGTCCTCTTCGGTGTCGTTTTCTTCGACTCCAAGGTAAACGACGAGTCCCTTCTCGATGGAGCCGGTCACGACACCCTCGACCCGGACACTGCATAGCTTGGCACGCTGAACGACGCTCCGCACTCATTCCTCCGTATAAATCGGGCGTATCGAAACCCCAACCAGCCGGAGTCCTCCATCGACGAAAACCTCGCCCAGGATTTCCAACGACTGCCCCTGTTCCACGGATACGGCGAAGGGAAATGATACCGGAACAATACCCTCGAGTGTCTTGGTATCGTGGTATCCCACGAGAAAATCGAATCGCACCTCGGTTTCGGTAATCTCGAGATTGCTCGCCTTCCCCTTCCAACGGACATAACAGTTTTCGTAGAGGGGAGGATTGGAGACAACCTCGGAATAGGAGAAGTTGTCGGTGAAAGTCTGAAAATCGGGGGTCTCCAGATAGCCGGCTATGATGGATACTTTGTCCTTGACCTCCTGTGAGGCGTTCGACAGAAGAATTCGGTTGATCTCCCGGCGCGCGAGATTGTCCCGGCGCTCGTTGAAGTATTCCTTTATCTTTTCGAAGGTATCCCTCACCTCCTCCTCCGTGAGCATGACGCGGTAGCTTCCGCTAAACGACACTACCCCCGGCTCTTCGGAGACCTCGAGGGAGGTCACCTGCGGTTCCCGCTCGACGGATCGAGAGGGAAAGAGCTCTCCGGCCCTCGGGAAAAGATACAATCCCAAGGGGACTAAGAATATGACGATAATCGCGGCAATAACGACCGGGTGAATCGAAGACCCCTCCGAAGGGAGGAGGGAATAAAACTTTTTCGAATCGAGGAAATCCTCGAGCTGTCCCGGGTTAGAGGCGGTTCTGCGCAGGAGCTCGAGTCCTTTTCGGGCTATATGGTTCTTAGGCTCGTCTTCGAGGACTCTCAGCCAGCCTAAGATTGCCTCGTCGTTCCGATTCATTTTGAGATGGACCGCGGCAAGGGCGTTCTGCGCATCGGTGTTGCGGGGTTCGAGCTGGATGACCCTTTCGAGATAAGTCCGGGCTCCGGAGATATCTCCGGTATAGAGATACGAAATCCCGAGAAGATAGTAGAAGCGTGAGTTTTGTCTGAACCGAAAGACCTGCGGCTCGAGGAGTCTTATTACCTCTGCAAACTTCTTTCTGCGAAAGAGTCTGGAACCCTTTTTGAGCTCTTTCCCTCCCATACAAGGCGCCCGCTATTCGGAATCATAACGGAATTTCCGTTTATTCAATTCTTCGATGATCTGTTTCATGAGCTCGATCTCATTCTCGCTTATCTGTATCTGTTCACTCAATCCCTTGTCGATCTTGTCTAAAAGATCGGTTACGGTAAGGAGATCGGTCTGGACGGTTAAATCGGGGTCGCTTATCTCCGATGTGGATTTAAGGGTCTTGTCGAAAACCGCTTCGATCTCGCTTCTCATTCCCTCGGTTTCGGCGGTAAATCCTTTTTCTTTGTAGTTCCCCATCGCTATAACTATCTTTCTCTCCTGGTTCCGCTGGAGTGTCCGACCTCCGTAGTAGAGGCAAACGGCGCTGTCGTTGACCGAATAGGGAAGGAGGTTGAAATTACTCGAGGTTTTCACATCGTAATCGTACACGGTGTCGTTGAGACGCTTCCAATTCGCAAGGAGGGTTCGCTCGGGGGTGTCGATCCCCTCAGCTTTGAGCATTATCTGGAGTCCTGAAAAACCGTTCTCATTTTTTTCACCCGCGGGCGAGAGAATGTATTCGGGCATGGCATATTGGGAAAAGACCGTTTCGCCGCTCACCCTGTCGATAGTCTCGGTGGTAAAGTGGATGCCGGACTTTTCACCAAGATAGGTGTCGAACAGGTACCTCGTCCGGGTGGAGTAGCTTCGTTCTGAAATATTTTTTATCGTGATGGTTATCTTGAAACCGTCGGACACGGGGGATGAAGCTGATCGGAGAAAGGAGAACTCCTCGGTCACCTCGGCGAAGGAAGATCTCCAGACGAATTTTGCTCCCGAAGGTGTGCTCTCGATGGTCTGTTTGAATCCCGAGCTTTCTCCCATCTGATACACCTTGTCCGCGATTACAAAGCTCATATAGGTTGTCCTGGGGTCATCGGCCAGCATGAAGGGCTTATAGATTCCCTTGGAGAGGTCGGTAAGATAATAGGCGCTGAAACGCCCGGTCCGTTCGTGGAGGACGAGCTTTATACGACCTTCCTTGATGTCGAGAGCGGAGACGATAGCCGATGCGGCGAGGAAAATAATAAAAGAAAATAGGATAAAACGTTTGATCATAGAGTTATTCCTCCGCGTTTGACAGGAGCCATTCGAGATAATACTCCTTGAGCGCGAGGGCTTGTTCCTTCAGTTCTAGGAGCTCCATTTTTTCCGCCGTCTCTCCAGCGGCGGGTTTTCGGGGTTCGTCGGTGTCCGTGAGAGCCGATGGCCGGGCTTGGAGCTCCATGAGCTGCTCTTCGAGTCGAGCGTTTTTCTTCCGCAGTTCGCTTACCTGTGCTTCGGTCTCCCTCAGCTCTATGGTCAGCTCTTCGATGGTCCGGGCCGTTCCCTCTTCTTCATAGCGGGAAAGCTTCTTCTGATAAGCGGCTAAGGCCTGTTCGTAGGTCTTTTCCCTGATTTGAAACTTCTCCAAGATTTCGAGGGATTCCTCGTGGCTCCATTTGAGGAATTTGAGAAGCTCCCCCTCCCGCCGCTTCAGTCCGATTACATCGAGTTTGTATTTGGAGGCCTCGATTTTGAAGCTGCCGGGATATTCCGTCACGACGTGTTTGAATAAACGTTCCGCTTTATCCAGATGGCCGAGGGCGTACAGTGATTCTCCCGCCCAATAATAGGCATTGGCCGTATAGGGATTATCCGGAAACCGCTCGATAAAGCCGTAGAGGACCTGCAGGGCGTTTTCATACTCCTTCTGCAGATAGAGGAGCCTCCCCTTCTGATAGAGGGCTTCACCGAAGTTCTCGTTGGTCTCGAAATTGACTAGGAAGTACTCCAGATTCTTTTCAGCGTCGGCGAGGTTCCCCAGGGCTAAATGAGTCTTGGCCAGCCAAAAGTACGCGTTTCCCCGGGAGACCCCTCCGGCTTCATCTACAAGGGCCTCCTTGAAATAAGAGAGAGCCCCGGTGTAGTCGCCCCTCGAGAAACGCTCGAGCCCCGCTTCGAAATCGCTCGCAGTTCTCCTTTGGGCGAAGGCAGTGACGGAAAGCGACGTCACGATAACGATAAAAACGAGAAATCGTATAGTTCGATGTGTTTTCAAAACAAATTCCCCCGAACTAATTTTCGACGATTTTAACCGGAAACTCAATCATTTTGTGCCTGTCTTATGTCTCCGGATCCGGAGAGAATGAGCTCGGCTTCTTTCAAGGGATTATCGGCCCCGAAAAAGGCCGAACCGCAAACGAGGACGTCGGCTCCAGCGTCGATTACCGCGGACGAAGTGTCTCGGTTGATGCCGCCGTCCACGGAAATGAGAAAAGAGAGTCCCCTCTCCTTCCGGATTCCTACCAACTCCCGAACTTTATCCAGACATTCACGTATGATGCTCTGCCCCCCGAATCCGGGATTAACCGACATGACGAGTACCGAATCGATAAAGGGAAGAATTTCCTTTAGATGAGAGACAGGTGTGGACGGAACAAGCGAAATTCCCGGTTTTACTCCCTTTTCACGTATCTGCTGAACGATACGGTGGGTGTGAACGGCCGCCTCGATGTGGAAAGTGAGGCTGTCGGCGCCGGCGTCACAGAAATTATGGATTTGCGTATCCGGATGAGAGACCATGAGGTGCACATCCAGGGGTAAAGATGTTCTCTTCCTCACATCGGCGAGCATCTTGTGACCGAAGGTGATGTTAGGAACAAAATCGCCGTCCATAACATCCATGTGCACCCACGAGCCCGGGGATTCTTCGATGAGATCCACGGCCTTCCCTATTTCGGCGAAATCCGCGGAAAGGATGGAAGGCGCAAGTAGAGGGGCGTTCGAGTGCTCCATACTTGTAGGTGTATCACTTTTTCGAAGTAAAAGCAATTGAGGGGTAAGATTGACTAATCGGTTCAGGATGATATAATGAACCTGAATATATATTTCAATACATTATGAACGATGAAACGACGAGGGTTGATGATAGAGTAGCGCCGAAGATCAAAAACGCATACGATTTGTTCAGGTGCGGCAAGTTCGTCGAGGCCGGAAACGTTCTTTCCGAGGCACTGGCTGTGGACTTCGACCGGGATGAGGTCGTTTCCGCGTTGAAATGTGCGAACTTTTGGAAGGAGCGGACGGCAAAGCTCGAAAAGATACATGAAGACGAGAAGAAGAGTAAGTATCTCTTCGAGCAGTGGGACCGTTTCGTCGATTTTGTCGATCGGCTCAAAAAGGTTTACGAGGGTGGTATCTATCCGATAAAGCAATGGGTTTTCGGTACCGCCCTAGTCCACCTGAAAAGGCAGCTCGAGCAGAGGGGGAAGCACGACGTCGAGCTCTTAGTCGATATCGGTCATGCTCACAAAAGGATGGGGGATTACGCCCACGCCGCCGAGTTTTTCGAGGCCGCGAATCGTCAATCTACGGATGATCCTGGAATTCTCGCCGAGCTCGCCGATTCGTACGCTCTGATCAATGAGGTTCGGGCCGCGAAAATATTTTTTCGGGAGGCTTTTTTCCTCGGGCCCGAAAAGATCGATCTGAAGCGGCTGGAATCACTCTTGATTTGCAGGCTCGTCGCCAAGGTCCGGGATATGGGATACGAATCCCCCGATCTTGAGAGGTGGCTGCCCGTATACGGCAACCTCTTGGGAGTCTTGAGCATCAAGCGCGAGCTCAAGCCTCTCGAATTCGGCAAGCTCAGGCAGGCCGTTTATCAGGTGGAGAAAGAGTACGGCGAGGAAGGGGATCAGGCCTTGGTACCGAAGCTGATCAATCACTACTTTTGGTTGATCGATCATTATATCGCGGCGAAGGCCGAACGAAATAAAATAGAAGGGGTTCTTGCTCAGTTGAAAGAACTCGATCCTATAATTTACGAGAAATATGTAAAATAAGAATAATCATCAGGAGTTGTAGATGTCTGAAAAGAAGATACGGGTTATTAACGAGTTGCTCAATGAAGAAAAATGGACGCGTGCTACCTTAAACAGCTACACTATCAATAACTTCAAGGAACTCGACTCCCTTATCGAAGAAACCGTGGACGAAGAAACGGAATCCGAGATAAAGCAGCTGTGCGACGAGCACCTGCAGCACACCAAGAACAGCATAATCGCTCTCTACATTTCGGGAATTATTTCCTTAAAACGCAGGCTCATCGACGATACCAATTTGATCATGCTTATCCAGATCTTTTCGGATAATCACAAATGGAACATAGTCGAATATCTGTGCGAGAGGATACTCCAGTTCGGAGAGAACAAGTACGCTCTCAAAACTCTCGCGGAATGCTATGAAAACGAAAACGAGGACGAAAAGAAGTACGAGATTTGGGAGCGGCTGATCAAAGTCGATTACGACGAGGCGGATATCGTAAGACTCTTGGGTGAAAAGAAAGAGGCGGAAGGAAATATTGAAGAGGCGGTGGACTATTTTAAAAAGGCCATCTACCGGTACATAAACAAGAAACTCTTTTCGAATGTCAAAGAGATATGGATGAAGCTTCTCGAGTACACACCGGAAGAAACCGACTTCTTCTTTCATGTCGACAGCAAGATCCAGAAGACCATCAGCCCCGAAAGGGCCGCTCAGCTCTTGGAAGAGCTCTACGCCCATTTCAAGGAAAACGAGCTGTGGGATAAGGCCATAGAAATATTGAAGCGGATCCTCGAATACGACCCCAAAAACTCCTGGGCCCGAACCGAGATTATCGAGTGTTACAAAGGCAAATATAAAGACCACAGTCATCTGGACGAGTACTTAAAGCTCTCTAACCTCGGGCAGAGCTGGCGGAATGTTCACGACGCCATCGCCGATTTCGAGAAGCACATCGCCTTCGACGCCGGAAACTTTGTCTGCCACCGGTCTTGGGGTATCGGGCTCATCCGGAACATAGAGGCGGACGAGATTACCATAGACTTCGCCCGCAAGCGCGGCCACAGCATGTCGCTCAAGATGGCGGTAAACGCCCTCAATACCCTCGCGAAGGATCACATCTGGGTCCTCAAGGTTATCAAGGCGAAGGAAGAGCTCAAAAAATCGGTCAAGGAGGACCCCTCTTGGGCTTTGAGGACGGTTATTAAGAGTTTCGACAACGCCGCGGATATGAAGAAGATCAAGACGGAGCTGGTGCCGAACATTCTGAGCCAGGGTGAATGGTCGAGCTGGAGTACTCAGGCGAGGAAAATCCTCAAGAACGATCCTAATTTCGGGAACATGCCCGATAAACGGGATGTATTCACCGTCCGGGAGAATCCTATCACCCTCGAGGAGAAGCTGTTCAATTCCTTCAAGGCTGAAAAGGGGTTCTTCCAGAGGCTTCAAGTGATCCAGGACTTCATAAGCGACGAGAACGCCTCGAGGGACAGCGAATACTTCGCGGAGATGTTCGATTATTTCGCTACCCAGCTCAAGAGCTACAACAACGTAAATGAGACAATCGTATCGTGCTATCTGTTTATCGAGGATTTAATCAAGGAACATCCGTATCTCGACCCGGGTCTGGATATCACCTTCGAAGATATCCTCGCGGAAATGGAGAATGTCGAGGAGATCTTTCAGAAGATCGAAGATTCCGATATCAAGAAGAAGTTCCTCCAGAAGCTCCAGCAGCAGAGGGAAGACTGGCCCGAGCTGTACGTCAAGCTCTTTCCCAATTATCTTAACCGATACATCATCGATGAGCTCTTGGAATCCGGCAGGAAGGAACTGGTCCGGGATATGTTCCGCAACATCGTGGACAACTACCGTGATTACCGGGAGCCCTTTATATGGCTGGCGCGGAGCATAAACGAAAAGACCTGGAATGAGAAGTACGGCGTAGAATACGAAAAAATTCTTATCGGAATGATCCATCTCCTCGATATTTCTTTCAGGGAGATCAGCAACCGGAGAGACGTGAGCCTCAACCGGAAGCTGAACAAGCAGATTCAGACCTACCTATTCAAGGACGGCAGGCTCAAAGATTTTCTTATGCGGACAAGCCAGGATTCGATCAGCCGTATCTTTACCCTGGTAAACGACGTCAAGGATCTGGATCCCTCCTTGAAGCTCGAGCTGAGGAACGAAATCATCAAGAAATTTCCCGATTTCAAGTTTTACGGCGAGCCCGAAAGGGAGGTCGCATCTCGAGGCCTTCTGGTAACCATCAAGAGCTACGAGTTGAAACAGAAGGAATTACATCATCTCCTCGAAGTAGAGGTACCGCAGAATTCCAAGGAGATAGGATCCGCCATGGAGCTCGGCGACCTTCGGGAAAACGCGGAATACAAGGCCGCTAAGGAGAAGCAGGAGATGCTCAATAACGCGGCGGCAAAGCTCAAGGAAGACCTCGAGAAGGCTCATGTCTTCAATGCGGAAGACATCAAGACGCAGTCGGTGGGGTTCGGGACCAAGGTGAAGCTTACCGATAATACCGACGGTAAGCCGGACGAGTTTACCATTCTCGGCCCTTGGGAATCGGAACCGAACAAGAATATCATCTCCTACCTGTCTCCCCTCGGGACGGCTCTCATGCATCACAAAGTGGGCGACACCCTTAAGTTCAAGATAAACGAGCGTGAATACGACTATACCGTCGAGGAAATCGAGGCGGTCGATATTTAATGGGCGGAGTCAAGCCGCTTGCAGCCATAATCCTCCTCCTGGTGGTGCTCGCGCTGCCCGCGGCGAACGCTCAGCAGCTCGATATGATCGTGCTGCTGGACATCTCCGAAAGCGTATTTCCTATCTTCGACGACCTGGTCGGGCATCTCATACAGGATACCCTGACCAATCATCTCCGCATGGGAGACTACTTCCATCTCATAACCTTCGCCGATTCACCGAAGATCGAGGTATCTCAAAAAATCGAAGCCGGGGACCAGGCGGAGGAGATCGTGACGTATCTCCTTCTCCTTCAGCCTCTCGGCAAATACACAGATTTTATCTCCGCGCTGAAGTATCTTTTCCACTACACCGCGGACCTTCCGAGCGGCCGAGAAAAGGTAATTCTCGTGCTGACCGACGGAATTCACGATCCGCCCCCGGGGAGTCCCTTCAACCGCCCGGAAGATGAAGTCAAAGAAGAGCTTGCAAAGACAACCGAGCGGATTCGTTCCCGCGGATGGGATGTACGTATCATGGCCCTTCCGGATGAACGGCAAGGGGACAAGACTAACCTCTTGGATACCCTCTCCGAGAACCTCGCGGTTTCCCAGGTGGATTACCCAGAAACCGTGGAGGATGACATAGCTAACAAGGCCCTGGGACATCCCCGGGTTGCTGTTCCGGGAGATATAGAAACGATAAATAGAAACGGCGAGATTTCCCTCGAGGTGACCAACTATAGGGACGAGAAGATCTACATCAAGCTCCGGTCCCTCCTCGTAAACGGCGAGGATGTCCTGGTCAACTCCCCCGATGCCATTCTCGAGCCCGAGAGCACCGAACGGCTAAAGGCCCGCGTACGTCTGCCCGACAGTATCCCCGGCGGCCGGCGGAGCCTCGAAATCGAGCCGGAATTCTCCAACGGTAACCGCTTCTCTCCGGAAACCCTGAAAGTTACCGTGGATGTGGAGGAGGGAATACTCAGGAATCGAGGCAGGGTCCTTATGATCTTCCTCTATGTGGTCATCGGACTCATCGGAGCGGGGGGAATTACCTTCCTGGTCATCAAGCTCAGAAATATTATCGAGGGAGGCTCGTGGGCGCCGTCGGCGGGGGTCAAAACCGTCTATGACCGTCACACCGGAGAACGGGGAGACACCGCCGCGGAGATCGAGCTGGTGGTCGTCAACCAGACCCGGGAAATAGGACAACGCAACGTCCATCCGGTTCAGGAGAGCCACACCTACTGCGTCGGGGGTAACGGCTCCCGGTTTCTCATCTTTCTTTATCCTTTTCCACGGTGCATCGGAGAGCTCTCTAAAGAGGGGGACTCCTACGTATTCACCTTATGCAAGGAAGAGTTCTTTCCTACGGAAGACGACCGAATCGAAAATTGCCTGAACCGGCGTATCACCGCCTATACCGAGAAAAAACATCGGGTTGAATTTTATTTTCAGAAATACGAGTCCCCCCTCGACAGGATCAATCGTATTATGCGGCTGACCTCCGAACCCGGGGCACCGGGCTAAAAGCTTTCGAGTACCTTCTCGGCGTACCTGCGGACCGATGTGGGGGCGTCGTCCCCGGTTAACTTTTCGACCTTGTCCCTCAATGTCCCGATCTTGTTGATTCGAATTCCCCTCATCCCGTAGATTTTCATGGGAATGGACGGACTCGCGAGCATCTGTTCGTAGAGCGGCGCGAGACCGGCCCCCTCCGCATCGGAGATAATCCGGGCTAAGGGATCGAGGATTACCGAACTCCGTTTAGCCGACTCCTCTGCGAAAAGCTCTTTTAAAAAAGGAATCGAACCCGAAAGGTCCTCCTCGACGAGGGCTTCCAGGGCCTGAGTCCGAACGGCAAGGGGGTTCCCCGGCCCCTTCGCGAGCTCTTTGAGGAATTCGAAGGATTTTCCTCCCCCGATCTTGCCGAGGGCTTCGACCGCCGCGGTTCGAACCTGGAGTTCCGGGTCGTTTTGTGCCTTATAGGTGAGTATATCGATACCCTCCTCGATACCCGCCTCCCCTATAGCTTCGGCGGCGCTTACCCGAATTCGCCAGAATCCGTCACGGAGGGCGGCAAAGAGAATCGCTTCGGCCCCGGGGCCTCCGATAAGACCCAGCGAGTAAACCGCGTTCGCCCTCAGGTAGGGATCGTCCTGTACGTAGAGCTCTTCCAAGGTATCCACGGCACGGGACGAGCCGATTCTGCCCAGGCTGTCCGCGGCGAAGCGCCGCATAGTAAGGGACTCTCCCTCGTCCCGGGCGATATCTATCAGGAGGTCGACAGCCTGCTCGGCTTGGAGTTTTCCGAGTACTAGAATTATCTGCTCCCGGACCTGCTCGGACACCCCGGATTCATCGTAGAGCTCGAGGAGCCGGGCGGCGGTTTCCTCGTCACCTAACTCGCCCAAGGCTTTGACCGCGTCTAATGAGAGGGTCCCGGATATTCCGCTTTCCGCTATGACGAATATACGAGGCTCGAGCTCTTCGATTCCCGTTTCCGCTACGTAGCGGATAACGCTCGCTACGAGAGCCGGCGGCTTGTCGAGGTGGTTCGAGAGTACTTCGGCGGCTCTTTCGACGAGGGAATCGTCGTCGATTGCCCGGAAGTAGTGAAACACCGCGGCGTGGACACCGGGGTCTCGAAGGGTATCGAAGAGAGATTCCGCTTCTTCGGTATACCCGGTTTCCTTTTCTTCGGTAATCGTTTCGAGAACGGAGAGTATTTGAGATGTGATTCCGAACTTGAGGGTGTCCTTCCGTTCCTCTACTATCGATTTGTCTTCCTGGGCGTACAACCGGATACCGCTTCCGAAAGGGACTAAAAAAAGAGCGAGAATTCCTATTAATGACAAGTATTTCATATATACCTCATCGATTGATTTTTTTACGTATGAGCTGAACGGCAATCTCCACCTTGAGAAGTACGTAGATGAACAGATATATACCTATACCTAAGAGTCCTCCCCCGAGGAGAATCACAAAGGATATTATCGTGCTTCCCTCTTCCCAAACACCTAGTGTAACCAGTTTGAACAGACACAAAGCCGCGGCAACGGGGACGGAGGCTATGAGCACTTTCATAAGGGTCATAAGAATCGATTTCCCGTGGATTAGACCGAGTTTCTTCCTTATGATGAAGAGCATGAACATCGCCCCCACAGTGAAGGATATAGTATTAGCCCAGGCGAGTCCCACCACCCTGAGCCGGGTCTCCTTCAGCCAGAGGCTCAAGCCTATGTCCATAGCGGCTACCGCGATCGAGAGGATAAAGGGAATGCGGTAGTCGCTCGAGGAGTAGAAGAACCTCTGAAGAAAATTGAAGGCGCCGACTCCGAATAATCCGAAGGAATAGGCGGTAAGGATACGCGAGGTCAAGAGAACATCCTCCATAACGAACTCGCCTCTGAACATGGCGACCGCGATTATCTCTTTTCCGATAACGCTCAAGAAGAGTGTCGAGGGGACCAAAAAAACCAGAAGGAACCGTAGGCCGTGCTGGATACTCTCCCGTAAACCGACCGTGTCGTCGAGGCTCGCCTGACGGCTCATCCGCGGAAAGAGGACCGTGGTGACCGAAGCGGAGAAAATTCCGAAGGGAAGCTGGAAGAAGACGAGGGCGTAATTCAGGGCTGAAGAGCTTCCCGTTTCAAGACCGGTAGCGAAGCGTATGGCGACCTGCTGATTGACGGTGAAGATAGAAGCGGTGGCGACGACGGGAAGCCAGTTCCTTATGATCTTGCGAAAATCTTCATTTTTGAACCGGAAGTCGGGTCTGAAATCGTAGCCGAGGCGCCGAAATAGGGGCGCTTGGAAGAGTATCTGAAGGAGACCTCCCGCGAGGACACCCACCGCCATCGAGAAGATACCGAGCCTCCCGTGAAGGAGAAGGATCGACGTTATCACCGCGACGGAGAAGAGGATCGGAGTAATAGCGGGGACGAAAAAATGGTTGTGGCTGTTCAAGGTCCCCATAATGACCGCGCTTATGCTGATCAACAGGAGATAACTTATGAACCAGCGAAAGAGATCTATCGCTAAGGCGGTCAGCTCGGGATTCTCGAAATCCACGAGGACGAACCGCATCAGCGGATCGGCGAAGGCGATGGAGAGAAGGCAGAAGGGCAGGAGAACAACAAACTGGAAGGTCAGGATGTTGCGGACGATGGTTCTCGAGCGCATTCCGGTCTCGTCCTTGACCAGCGATTGTGACAGAGCGGGAATGAAGGCCGACGAAAGCGCCCCCTCGGCCATGAGCTTTCGCAGGTTGTTGGGTATAGTGAATACCGCGTTGAGGACATCGGCGTGGCCCGAAGTTCCGAAGACCGCTCCGATGACCGCTATCCGTAAGAAGCCCAAGAGCCGCGAGACCATCGTCGCGACCATCACCGTAAAGGTTTTCCGGGCACTCCTCCCGAGACTCGGCTCCTTGATACCGATGACCGAGGTCTCGTCCGTTTCCGCCGGACTGATCTTTACAAAGGGTTTCATATCGGTCCCTCGGAATAGAGACTCGAGAACTCCCGTTTGAACCGGGCGAAGTTCCCCCGGTCGATGGAGTCACGGACATCTTTCATAAAGCGGTGAAAGAAGTAGAGGTTGTGTTCCGTCGCGAGCATGGGACCTAAGATCTCCTTGACCTTGAAGAGATGCCGGAGATACGACCGGGAGTACCTCCGGCATACCGGGCATGTACATTCGGGATCAATGGGACCGGTGTCGAGGAGGTTCTCCTCCTTCTTTAGAGAGAGGACACCGCGGCGGGTAAAAACGGAGCTGTTCCGGGCTATCCGGGTGGGAAAGACGCAGTCGAAAATATCTATTCCGTTTTCCACGGCGGATAAGACGTACTCCGGAGTGCCGATCCCCATAACGTAACGGGGCTTGTCCGCGGGCAGGAACTCCGCGGTCAGAGCGAGGAAATCGTGGTACCGGGCCGGTTCCTCCCCCACCGACAGTCCCCCTACGGCGATACCCGGAAAATCGAGGCCGTTAATCTCCTCGGCGCTCCGCTTGCGAAGGTCGGGAAAGAAATTTCCTTGGATGATTCCGAAGAGCCTGCCGTAGAACCCCTCGTAGGTCCGGAGACGCGACTTCGAACGACGGGCCCACTCGGTGGTCGTCTCGAGGGCTTCGACGGCATCCTTCTTATCGATTCCCGGAGGAGTGCAAACGTCGAGGGGCATGAGAATGTCGCTACCTAATGTATGCTGCGTATCCACTACCGACTCCGGGGTAAAGGTATGATAGGCCCCGTCGATATGGGATTGAAAGCGGACCCCCTCCGAGCCGATTGTGCGCAGCCGTGCCAGAGAAAATACTTGGTATCCGCCGCTGTCGGTCAATATGTTTCCGCCCCACCCGCTGAAACTGTGGAGTCCCCCGGCATTTTCTATGACCTCGGTACCCGGGCGGATGTAGAGGTGATACGTGTTGCCGAGGATCATGGTGTAACCGATTTCCTCGAGGGTCCGATGGCTTATCGCTTTGACCGTACCTTGTGTTCCCACCGGCATGAAGGCGGGGGTTTCGACGTCCCCGTGATGAAGGTGCAGGATTCCGGTCCGCGCGGAACTCTCGGTATCGACATTCTTAGGGGTGAACATGCAATCAGGTCCTCGCTTTATTGAACAACCAAATAACGGGGAAGGTAAATACCAAAAAGGTGCCCCAAGCACCGGCTAGGGGTGGAAGGTATCCTAGTTTTGCGAAGATAACAAGTACCATTTGTACCACGTAGTAGACCACAGAAAGAAGAAGGCTCAGTAAGAGACTCATGAGCATGACATTCTTCTTGAACCGCCCTCCCACCGCGCTCGACAGGATCGCGACCATAAGGGGAGTCAGGGCGAAGGAGTACCTCGTATAATATCCGGTCAGTGCCCCCCTATAGGGAAGCCCGGCGGCGCGAAGCGAGCGGATCCATTCCAAGGCCTCTTCACTCTCGAGCTCGTCGACGTCTCTCACTGTGCGCTGAAAGGTCCTAGGGAGCTGATCGAAGGAATCATCCTCGAAGGTACTGTGAAACTCCTCGGTAATGTAACCCTCTTCGGTGCGGGAAAAGTGGCGGACATTTCTCAAGATCCAATGACCGTCTTCCCACACGGCGGTCTCCGCGTCGAATCGTTCGAGGAATCGTCGAGTCCTCGGCTCGAACCGGACGAGGGTGAGATTGGAGAGTGTCCTGCTGTTGTCGTTGTAGTACTCCGAAAAGTAGATAATCGAGCGGTCGCCGCTCTGAACGGTAACGTTCGTGTTACTCAGACTGGTACGCTGGTTCAAGAGGGACGCGCTCAGCTCGTTTTTTCGTTTGAGGGTATCAATAACCACATTCTCCTCGAAGAAAAACCAGAATACGCTCAAGAGGGCCCCAATGAGAATAAAGGGAACAATGAGTCTGTAGAGACTTACCCCGGAACCGAAAACGGAGATGAGCTCGTTGTTTGCGTAAAAATTCCCGAGGGTATAGGAGATCGAGAACAAGAGCGCAATCGGAATGGAAAAACTCACGCATTTCGGAAGGTAGAGAAGAGCCACTCTAAGGATTTGAACGAGAGGAATGTCATGGTTCAGATAGCGCCAAAGATTCGCGAAGAGGTCCACCAGTTCCAAGATGAGAACGAAAAACAAGAGCGCTAGAATCAAAATGGGAATAAACGCCTTGACCACCATGCGATCGAAGAGCATTAACGCCTCCCCCTGACGGTAAAGGCGATCGTCCCGCCGGTAAGTATTACGATATTCGGGAGCCACATCGAAAGAATGGGTGAAAACATGACCCTGAGCCCCAAGGTTTGACCGGCGAAGAGCATACCCCAGTAGAGGGCGGCGACCAACAGCCCCAGACCGAATCCCACGGATCGACCGCTTCTCTTCGTGAACAACCCGATCGGGAAAGCAAAAACGACGAAGATGAAGCACGATAGGGGTACGGCGAGCTTTTTATGAAATTCGAGTTCGTAGAGGTGCAGGGAGCGGTCGTCGATCCGCCGGGTCAATCCCCGCTCTATCTCCTCCCGCAGGGCGGACATTCTCGATATATCGGCTTCATCCGGAAAGAGCCCCAATGTTCCGGCTTCCCGGTATCGGAGCAGTAGCTCCCACTTCTTCTCCTGGAGGTTCTGACGATGCAGACGCCGCTTTCTTTCCAGGACCGACTCCATTTCTCGGATCTCCTCTAAAACGTCCTTCGAGCTCATTTCGCTCGGACCGGGATTCCTCAAGGAAAAGGTTATATCTCTGAGAAGTATGTTGTAGATCATCCTTTCGGCACTTATGTATTCCGACAAATTCTTCCTCTTGAGATCGACGGTGTGACTGAAGACCGAATCGAGGTGGAGGGAAATGACCCCCTGCTGCTGTGCGCTCTCGACCAGCTCGGCACGCCCGGCGGTAATTATCCTCCGGTCGTTTTCCGGTGTCTTGTCGATAATCATGAGATCTTCGATTACACCCTCCTCTATCGCGCCGGTTACCAGGATACTGTCCTGATACCGTTTTATGGAATAGGGCTCGAGCTCGATTTCAGGATTCGAGTAGAGAAGCTTTCGGTAGAGCCGGCCGAAATTTATCGTCCCAATGGGAAGGAAGACATCGTTCATTACGAAAGAAAGAAACGAGAAGAGTACCGCGATAAAGAAAATGGGAACGAAGACCCTCCCCTTCGGGACACCCGAGGCCTGAAATGCGAGCATCTCGTTATCCGAAGAGAACCTCCCCACCGTCATGAGGGCTCCCACGAGAGTACCGAAGGGAATGCTCAAGGAAAGAATCAGGGGAAGTGAGTAAAAGATCAAGAGAAGTACATCGGTAAAGGGCACCCGCTTGGAAAGGATGTTCTCGGCCAGTAAGAGGATCTGGTTGACGAAAAAAATGAAGAAAAAGAAGAGAAAAGCTACGAGAAACGAGAGGATGAACTCTCTTCCCACGTACGAGTACAGGACCCAATACCGGCGTTTCATACGGATACGCTACCTTCCCGTGGAACCGAATCCTCCGGCCCCTCGGGCAGTCTCGTTCAATTCGAGAATCGGAACGAAATCGACATTGGTAACCGGCGATATAACGAGCTGAGCAATCCGGTCTCCCCTTTCTATCTCGAAAAAAGTCTCTCCATGGTTGATGAGGATTACTCCGATCTCACCCCGGTAGTCGCTGTCGACGGTCCCCGGGGCATTCAACACAGTAACTCCATGTTTGAGGGCCAGTCCCGACCTGGGTCTGACCTGCGCTTCGAATCCCTCGGGCAGCTCGATGCGAACCCCCGTGGGTATCAGTTTTCGTTCACCCGGGGCGAGCCGAACGGTCTCTTCTACCGCGGCCTTGAGATCAGCCCCAGCGGAGTACGCGGACCCGTATTCCGGAATGAGTTCGCCGGACACCGCATGGATATGTATTTTCATTTCACCTCTCCTCGACACGGTTGAATCAGAAATTAAGCCCGGTGATTTTGCGTTTCCCGAGGTTCCTCGTCCCATAGGCGAAGAGCTTGAAGTCTTCACCCGACAGGACCGTATCACTCACTCTTTTTACATCGTCACGGGTGACCCTTTCAATAAGGCTTATAGCGATCTCTGAGGTGTGAATTTCTCCGCCCAAGAGGTAGTGCCTGACCATCCGTTTCATACGCGTCTCCATGTCTTCGAGAGAGAGGATGAGTCCCCCCGAAAGATGGGTAACCGCGTCGGCGATCTCATCGTTCCCGGGCGGGGTATGGCGGAATCTCCGTATCTCGTCATCTAACCCCTTAATGAGCCGCTTCAGGAGCCCCGGCGAGGTGTTCGCGTAAACAATCCATAAAGCGGTGGTGGAAAAGAATGTGCGCATCGAGTAGATGGTATAGCAGAGTCCGAGCCGCTCCCTTAAGCCCTGAAAGAGCCGGGAGCTCATCGATTCACCGAATATGGTGCTGAAGACGAGGAAATCGTAGAATTCGGTTATTTTACGAGGAATCTCGAAGGAGGTCCCTCCGTAGATCTGAACTTGCTGAAAACCTCCCGATACGTATTCGGTGGATAGACCCCGGGAAACACGAGGATTTTCTCGTGTCTTACGATCGGTTCCGGGACGTCCCCCGGGAAGCAGCTCTTCGAGGAAGTCCATGATACGGTCGGGATCGAAATCCCCGGCGACCGAAATCAGTAGATTCGACGGGACGTATACACGCCGGTAGAAATCGATAAGTTTCTCCCGTGAGATAGAGCGGATGTGATCTTGTTCTCCCGTGATCTTGGCAGCTAAAGGGTGGTCTTTACCCCACAACATTTCCAGGAAAAGATCGTAGGCGAGCTCCTCCGGGCTGTCTTCGGCCTCTTTTATCTCGTTGAGGATTACCAGTTTCTCCCTCTCTATCTCCTCGAGGGGAAGAATCGAATGAAAGAGTATATCGGTAAGAATTTGGATCGCCAGCTCCGAATGGACCGAGGCGAGGGTACAGTAGTAACAGATCTGTTCCTTTTCGGTAAAGGCGTTTAAGATTCCCCCGACCCGGTCGACGGCTTGAATGAGCTCGAAGGCGGTCCGGGACTCGGTCCCTTTGAAGAGCATATGTTCGAGGAAATGGGAGTATCCGCGGACGCAATCCTCCTCGTCCCTCGAGCCGTGGAGAACCCAGAATCCTATCGATACGGTCTGAGTGTGTTCAACCTTCTCGAATAGGACCCTGGTGCCGTTCGGCAGGACCTTCTGTCCGATCAATCACGTCTCCGGCCAGAGTCGTGTCTCTTCCCTCCACCTTTGTTCTCCTGAGGCCGGGACCCGCCCTTCGAGGCCCCTTCGGGATCGATAGCGTCGATATAACTCAAGTTGAGCCGGCCCATCTTGTCTATCTCGACGAGCTTGACGGGTATCTCCTGCTCCGGCTCGAGGACGTCGGTCACACTGCCTACCCTGTCCCGGGACAGCTTGGAGATATGTACAAGCCCTTCCTTGCCGGGAAGTATCTCGACGAAGGCGCCGAAGTCCATGATCCTCTTGACCGTGCCCTCATAGATCCTTCCGACCTCGGGCTCCTCGAGCATCTCCTTGATTGCATCTTCGGCGTTCTCGGCGTTTTCCCGGGTCTTTCCATAGATGGTGATCTTACCGTCGTTATCGATGTTGATGTTGGCATCGTACTTTTCGCTCAAACCCTTGATAGTCTTCCCGCCGGTGCCGATGACCGCGCCGATCTTTTCCTGGTCGATCTTCATGGTGATGATCCTGGGCGCGTATTCGGAGAGGCTGCTTTCGGGGGCGCTTATCGTCTGATTCATGATATCGAGGATGTACAATCGCCCTTCCCTGGCCTGATCGAGGGCCCGCCTCATGATGTCCGCGGTAACCCCGGTTATTTTAATGTCCATCTGAAAGGCGGTAATCCCCTTTTCGGTTCCGGCCACCTTGAAGTCCATGTCGCCTAGGTGGTCTTCCTCGCCTAGGATGTCGCTCAATATTTCCGTCCGGTCTCCTTCACTGACCAGCCCCATGGCAATACCCGCTACGGGCTTACTGATGGGCACTCCCGCGCTCAACAGGGACAGTGAACTTCCGCATACCGTGGCCATTGAGGAGCTTCCGTTCGATTCGAGGATCTCCGAAACGATACGAAGGGTATAGGGAAAGCTCTCTTTTTCGGGAAGGACCGCTTCGACCGCCCGTTCTGCGAGGTGTCCGTGTCCTATCTCGCGCCTCCCGGTAAAGAGCCGTCCCGTTTCGCCCACTGAAAAGGGCGGAAAGTTGTAGTGGAGCATGAAGTTGTCGTACCGCTTTTCGCTGTCGATATCGTCGATGAGCTTTTCGTCGAAGACGGATCCTAGAGTAGCCACTACGAGAGCTTGGGTTTCGCCCCGGGTAAAAAGGGACGAGCCGTGGGTCCTGGGGAGAACGTTCACCTCGCATGTGATGGGACGGATTTGATCGGGGCTCCGGCCGTCACTGCGCACCTTATTATCCAGGATGGAGGACCGTACGATTTCGGACTCCATGTCCTCGAAGATAGCCTTGAAGAGCTTCTTGTCCTCTTCTTCGATGCGGTCGGAGAAGTGTTCCCATGCTTCATCTCGGACCCGGCGCTTTGCCGTGTCCCTTTCCATTTTTCCCTTGACGAAGACAGCTTCCTTGAACTTATCGTAGGCGTAGCTTCGGACCTCATCGGCAGAATCGAGGGTCTTTTCGTTCGTAACGATTTCGAGCTTTTCCTTTCCGGCCTTGTTCCGGAGCTCCTCCTGAATATTGCAGAGGTCGACGATGATCTCCCGTGCCTTTTCGATGGCTTCGATCATCAGGTCCTCGGGTAATTCCTTGGCTCCCCCCTCGACCATAGTAATTCCGTCTTTGGTGCCCGCAACGATGATGTCGAGCTCGGATTCGGCGTTTTGGTCGAAGGTGGGATTGATGACCAGCTCGCCGTCGACCCGTCCGACTCTGACCGCGCTGACCGGACCCCCGAAGGGGATGTCCGAAATGGTCACCGCGGCGGACGAAGCTATCATGGCGACGATATCGGGCGGGTTGACCTGGTCGGTCGATATGACCGTGGGAATGATTTGGATTTCCCGCTTGAACTTTTTATCGAACAGGGGCCTCAACGGCCTGTCGATGAGCCGGGATACCAGTATCTCCTTGTCCCTGGGCCTGCCCTCCCGCTTCAAGAAACCGCCGGGAATTTTCCCCGCGGCGTAGTGTTTTTCGTTGTACTCCACCTGGAGGGGGACGTAGTCGAGTCCTTCCACCGGTGAGTCGGAACAGCACACAGTCGCGAGCACTGTTGAGCCGGCGTAGCTTGCGAAAACCGCGCCGTTGGCTTGTTTCGCGACTTTACCGGTTTCGAGAATGAGGTCGTGTTCTCCAATCTTATACGTAATTCGATGCATTAATACTTTTCCTTTTTCTTTCGATTCTTATTTTCTCAGTCCTAGTTCTTTAATGAGCTCCCGGTACTTCAGGAGATCTTTTTTCTGCAGATACTTGAGCATTCTTCTCCGCTGCCCGACGAGCTTGAGCAGACCCCTCCGGGAGCTGTGGTCCTTGGGATGACTCTTCAAGTGCTCCGTCAGGTCCTGTATTCTCGTAGTCAGCAGGGCGATCTGAGTTTCCGCCGCGCCGCTGTCTTTATCGTTCTTGCCGAATTTGGATATGATCTCCTGTTTCGTCTCTTTTGTTACGGACATCGTTTTTTTTCTCCTTCTACGTGTTTTCTAATATATCAATTTCCCGTATTTCCGACCCGGTGTCGGGTAATTCGATAAACTGGGAATGTATTGTGATCACGGTTTCAATCTCTTTATCATATGTCTTGATCCCCACTCGGTACTCGCCGGCAGGGGGGATTATCTGCTCTATATCGCTTAGGGGAATCCGGTTCCCCAAGATGCTTCCCCCGGAAGAAATATCCAGGGCGTAAGGCTTCCCGAGCATCTTCCGGACGTCTTCGACATTGCCCCGAAGAAGCTCTTTCCGGATTCGGGTGCTGCTTACCCGTTCCCCTTTGAAACAAACCGGATCGATTATATCGACCCCGATGCTGTGTTCTTCGAGCATCTTCTTGATGTCGAAGGCGTTCGTATCGTTATCTCTTCCGCAATGAAAATTAACACCCACGACGAGATATTGAAGGCCGAGATGCTCCGAGATCAGGCGGATAAAACTCCTTCCTGACAGTTTACTAAAATCAGGGGAAAAGTCAATGAGTATGACCAACCCCGCGCCGTGAGCTTCGAAATAGGCAAGCTTCTGCTCGAGGGTAGAGATGTTGCCGAGAAATCCCCGGGGGTGGAAGAATTTCGAGGGGTTCTCCAGAAAGGTGATGATGACCGGTTCGAGCCCTCCCTTTTCGAGAATACGTCCTATCAGTTTCTGATGCCCTATATGGACCCCGTCGAATACACCTACGGTAACCGCGGCGGATATATCGCCGTATCGGTGATCTTCTATGAATTGGTTCCAGGAAATCGACTTCATCCGCGGGCTCCGACGAACTTGTAGGAGTAATTCCGGCCGTTTTTTTCCACAAGGGCGAGAAAATTGTCGTCCGAATCGAAGACCGCGTTGAGACCCTCCCGGGTCTCGGGAAAGAAACTTTCCATGAGAGGCTGTCCCCTCGAGATTTTCAATCGGACACCCTCTTCCACCCGGGATACTGTTATTGCATCTATCCGGGAAAAGAATTCGATAGGGCTAAGGATGTTGCCTGTTTCGACCCCGTCGGGACGGACGGCTTCGTCGACGCCGAAGCCGCCGATCCGGGTCCGCCTCAGAGCGGTCAGATGCCCCCTGGAGCCTAAGGCGCGGGCAATGTCACGGGCGAGAGAGCGAATGTATGTTCCCTTAGAGCACACTACCCTGAAATCCGCGTAGGGAGGATCGTAATCGACGATCTCGAGCTCATAGATGGTCACCTCCCGGGGTTTGAGGGTCATACTCTTCCCCTCCCGGGCAAGCCGGTGCGCCCTGTGACCGTTCACGTGAACGGCGGAAAAACGGGGTGGGATCTGTTCTATCGGGCCTAAAAAATCCTGTATTACCCCCTCCATATCATCGAAACCGGGGATATGTTCCGAGGTCTCGAGGGTCTCTCCTTCAGGGTCGAGGGTGTCGGTCTCGATCCCGAACACGAGACGCGCCCGGTATTCCTTGGACAGTCCCATGACGTAGCTCGAGGCTTTCGTCATCTTGCCGATCAAGGCTATGAGAAGCCCTTCGGCGAATTTGTCCAGGGTCCCGGCGTGACCGACCTTGTTCGTACCGAGTCGCTTCTTGACCGACCCGAGGGAGCTAAAAGATGTAATGTCCGAGGGCTTGTCCAGGAGGAGGAAGCCGTCCGGCCGGATCTTCAAGATAGGGAGTCCTCGATCAGCTTGTTGATACGGAAACCCTCCTTCACCGATGTATCGGCGATGAAGGTAAGCTTCGGCGTATTCCGTGTCTTGAGTTTCTTGCCCAATTGCTTTTGAATGAAGCCGGAGGCATGGTTGAGGGCGTCCACGGCTTCATCGAGCCGGTTTTCCTTTTCGAAGGCGGAGATATACACCTTGGCATAGGCGATATCCTTGCTGACGACCACCCGGTTCACCGACAGCATCGAGTGAACCCGGGGGTCTTTGATTTCTTTCTCCGTTATGAGCCGGGCTATCTCCCGCTGGATGACGCTCGCGACTTTTTTTAATCGGTCGTTTTCCATTACGATCCTAGTTTCTTAGCCACCTCTTTGGTTTCGAAAATTTCGAACTCATCTCCGACCTTGACGTCGTTGAAGTTCTCTATTCCGATACCGCACTCGTAGTTCTGCTCGACCTCCCGCGCATCTTCCTTGAAGCGCTTGAGGGACGAGATCTTTCCGGAGTAGACCTGGATACCCTCCCGGAAAACCCGTATATTCGCGTTTCGCCTGACCTTTCCTGATGTTACGAAACAACCGGCGATAAGTCCGATCTTGGGGACCTTGAAGGTGTCTCTGACTTCGGCTGTTCCTATAATCTCTTCCTTGATATCCGGAGCGAGCATTCCCTCCATGGCCGACTTGATGTCGTTGATGGCGTCGTAGATAATATTGTACCTGCGGATCTCCACCTTTTCCTTCTCGGCGAGCTGTGCCGCGTTTCCCGTGGGGCGTACATGGAAGCCGATGATAACGGCATTGGATGCCGCCGCGAGCATGATGTCGCTCTCGTTGATAGCTCCCGCGGACCCCTGGATGACGCCCAATCGAATCTCCGGGGTAGAGAGTTTCTCGAGGGCGGACTGCAGGGCCTCTACCGATCCATGGACATCGCCCTTGATGATGACCTTGAGCTCCTGGATGTCACCTTCCTGGATCGAATCGTAGAGATTGTCCAGGGTAATCTTCTTGACGTTTTCCGCCTCTTCGACCTTCTTGAGCTCCTGACGCTTCGATCCGACCTGCCGGGCGACCTTTTCGGATTCGGTCACCTGGAAGGGATCTCCCGCCTTGGCGAGGCCGGTAAAGCCCAAGATCTCGACCGGTGTCGAGGGAGGCGCTTCGTCGATCTTCTGACCCTTATCGTCGAACATCGCCCGGACCTTTCCCGGGTAAATGCCGGCGATAAAAGTGTCCCCGACCCTGAGGGTTCCGTTCAGTATAAGGACCGTGGAGACGATCCCCCGGCCGTGGTCGATCTTCGATTCGATGACCTTTCCTTCGGCTCGGCGGTCGTAGTTGGCCTTGAGCTCGAGGATTTCCGCCTGAAGCATGATACTGTCCAGAAGCGCATCGATCCCCTGGCCGTTCAAGGCGGATATCTCGTTGAACAGGGTCGATCCGCCCCAATCTTCGGGGATCAGATCGTAATCGGAGAGCTGCTGTTTGACCCGGTCCGGATTAGCGTCGGCAAGATCCACTTTGTTGATGGCCACAATGATAGGCACTCCCGCCTCTTTGGCGTGACTGATCGCCTCCTTCGTCTGGGGCATAACTCCGTCGTTAGCCGCGACCACCAGGATGACTATGTCGGTTACCTGTGCTCCCCGGGCGCGCATCAGGGTGAATGCCTCGTGACCGGGCGTATCGAGGAAAACAAGCTTCCCCTTCGGATGCTCGAGGGCGTAGGCTCCGATGTGCTGAGTAATTCCGCCGAACTCCCCGTCCACGACGTTGGCGGACCGGATCGCATCGAGGAGCTTGGTCTTCCCGTGGTCTACGTGACCCATAACGGTGATGATCGGGGGCCTCGGTTCGAGGTTCTCCTGGGAATCCTCTTCCGATTCGATGATGGTCTCGTCGTAGAGGCTTACGATGTTTACCTTGCAGCCGTACTCTCCGGCGAGTATTTCCGCGGTATCCGCGTCGATCTGCTGGTTGATGGTTGCCATTACGCCCATACTCATGAGCTTTCCGATCAGATCGGAGGCCTTGAGGTTCATCTTCTTGGCGAGATCGGAAACGGTGATGACCTCCATGATATCGACTTCCTTGGGAACCGGATTGGCCCGCTGAGTACGCTTCTTCTTGATGGGGAGGATTTTCTCCTGATGCTCTTCACGCTTGGGCTTCTGGTAGCCCCCCCGCTTCTTGGTCTTGAACTTCTTGGCCGGCGGTTTTTGTTCCGAGGGTTTGGGCGGGGGCCCTGTTCGTTTCTGCTCGGGCCGGAAATCCTTTTTCCGTTCTTTATCCGGCTTAGGACGGGTATCCTTCCGTGGAGGTTCGCGACGTTCGTACCGCTTTTCACCTGTTTCGGCGCGCTTGGTCTGTCCGGTCTTCGTTTGAGGTAGAGTCTTTTCAGCGGGTTTACCGGGACGTTCGGTTTCCGTACCGGCGGACGGAGCCGGCCTGACCGGCTTTTCCGCGGTCTCCTTCGGAGACTCCTCTTCCTTCTTAGCAACCACCTTCGGTGATTTCTTCCGGACTACGACCTTTTTCTTGACGACGACGACTTTCTTTTTCTCTTTATCTTTTTCTTTTTCTTCGCCGCCCTTATCGGTTTCTTCCGGTTTTCGGTGCTTTATAAGGGTTGCTTTCGGTTTCTTTTCTTGATCTTCAGCCATACACTACCTTTTTCTACCTATTCCTCTTCCGATTCTTCTTCTGATTCATCTTCGATTTCGAAGCTGAGTCCTACACCGCAGCTCGGACAGGTGGTCATATCGATGGTGATCTCGGCGCCGCATTCAGGACACTCGTAGGTTTCCTCCTCGGGGGTCGCGGCTTCTTCTTCCTCTCCCGTATCGGCGGGGACCGCTTCGGTCGCTTCTTCCTCTTCGATGATCTCGACATTCTCCTCGATGATGGAGTTGATGGTTTGAACATCCTGCTCGGTCAGGCCGCCGAGGCCTTTGAGGTCCTCCGTTGACATGGCAACGAGTGTTTCGATGAGCTCGATGCCGTTGTGCCGGAGTATTTCCGCGAGTCTTTCGGAGATTCCGGGAAGCTCGGAGATCTGGGTTATTTCCAGTTCTTCTTCATGGAAGTCCATGAAGAGCTCGGAGAGGGCCTTCTTCTGTTCGGCGCTTATATCCATCTCTTCGAATTGTGCCTCGGTTTTGACGTCGATATTCCAATCGACCAGTCGATTGGCGAGGCGCACGTTCAATCCCTGCTTCCCGATGGCGAGGCTCAACTGAGTCTCAGCGACTACGGCCAGGGCCTGACGCTTGGCCTCGTCGAGGAGCATTACCGATTCCACTTCGGCCGGAGATAATGCATTCTTGATAAAGGTGCGCGGGTCGGTTTCGTATTTGAGGATATCGATCTTCTCCCCTTCCAGCTCCCGGACGATCGCTTGGATTCTGACGCCCTTCATTCCTACGCAGGCACCGACCGGGTCCACGTCTTCTCTGTTCGAGTAGACCGCGATCTTGGTCCGGTACCCCGGCTCACGTACTATCTTGAATATTTCGACCGTCTTGTCGTACACCTCGGGAACTTCCAGCTCGAAGATTCGCTTTACGAACTCGGTATGGGTCCTGGAAAGAACGATCTGCAGTCCCGCCGGGGTCTTATTGACTTCCTGGATCATAGCCTTGATTCGATCATTGGGCCTGTACACCTCCCGGGGCGACTGGAACTTCTTGGGCAGTATCCCCTCGACCTTTCCGAGGTCGACGTAGATATTTCCGTTCCTCTCCCGCTGGTAGTACCCGATGATCATCTCACCGACTTTGTTTTCGAATTCCGAGTAGAGAGTGTCTTTCTGGATCTCCCGTAAGGTTTGTTTCGCCTTCTGTTTCGCGCTCTGAATGGCGCTCCGATCGAATTCTTTGGGATTTATCTCTATGAGGAGTTCGTCCCCCTCTTCGCAGTCGTCGACGAGCTCCCGGGCTTCTTCGAGGGAAATCTCTAAGACCGGGTCATAGACTTCTTCGACAATCTTCTTTTTCGCGGCGAGGGTTACTTCGTCTCCCTCTTCATTGAAGCGCACCACGGCGTTTTCCGAGGTTCCGAACTTCTTCTTGTACGCGGCAAAAAGGAATTCTTCTATAGTTTTAATGACAAGATCTTCCGAAATTCCCCTGTCTTGTACGAGCATCCGTACCGCTTCAGCCAATCCTTCAGCCATCTCTTACTCTTCTCCTATTCACGCGAGCTTAGCTTTTTTCAGGTCACGGAGGGGCATGTTGGTCTCCGTCACCCCGGTCCGTACCCGTATCTCCTCGGGGCCGGCCTCGAGAAGCCGGCCTTCGGTCCATTCGGACCCGCCGGTTTGCATAAAGGCTATCTCCCGTCCGATGAAACAGGCGAGTTCCCGCCCTTCTTTCACATTCCGGGTTATTCCCGGTGAGGATACCTCGAGATGAACGTCTTGGGTATCCATGGTCACCGTGAGTACGGGCAGGACAGCCTTGTACACCCTGGAGCAATCGTCGACGGTAACGCCGGAATGATTATAAATCACGAGATGAATTCTCAAGTTCCCGTCTCTGATCTGTTTCACCTTGAGCTCAACAATACAATATCCGAGTCCCTTGAGTAAAGGCTCGATAACCTCTGCGATCCTGTCTTCTTCTCTGTTTGAATGTTTCCAGTCCAAACGTCCGTCCGTATTCCACCTATAAAAAAAGAGCCGCTGCAACGACTCCTCCGGTTTATAATTCCAAGATGTCATTATTAAAATAGCAGGAAGGAATAGTTTAGTCAATAGCGAGAGTAAGCACCCTCACCCGCTTTGCGCCCGCGCGGAGGAGGACCCGAGTACATTCCGCGGCGGTCGAACCCGTTGTAAAGACGTCGTCGAGGAGGATTATATCCCGGGGAACTCCGGCGGCTCCGCTGCCGGCGGCAACCCGGATCTTTCCTTCGAGGTTCTTCGTTCGCGAGTCGAATCCGAGGCTCTTCTGCGTCTTCGATCTCCCCCTCCGGAGGAGTTCGGAGACGGTAAAACCGTGGTTTTGAACGAGATATCTCGAAATGAGTTTGACCTGGTCCCATCCCCTTCCGCGCACTGATGCCGGGTTCCCCGGGACCGGTACTACCACCGTGCCGCGATTGTCGCCGCGGGGGATAAGGGTGTGCAATTCTTCGGCCAACCGGTCGGCGAAGAACGGTGCGAGGCTGGGTACCTGGGAGAATTTAAATAGCCGGATGAGCAGCTTTACGCTTCCCCGGTATTCGTAGAGACTCCGGTGTTCCGAGAAGGGGTAGGAACGTTCCCGGCAGACGGTACAGACGGTTATCTCGGAGATGAGAGGGCGCCCGCACACCGTGCATCTGGGAGGAATAAGGCGGCGGGAAGCGGTCAGACAGGCGGGACAGACGGGTATCCGGGAATATTCCCGGGAAAAATGCCGGACCGGGTCCCCGCAGATACGACAGGGGTTCAGGGGTAAAAAAGTATTCCGCAGGGTATCGAGGGATCGGATCATACATGTATATACACTATGTTCGGGCCCGCCGCTTCGAAACCGTTTAACGTTTAAGTTTTCGCTTCCAATCCGCGAGGGCGTTCAAGGCTTCCAAGGGTGTAAGAGTATCTATGGAGAGTGATTCGATCTCTCGAAGGACGAGCTCACCCGGTTCGAAGAGTTCGGCCTGACCTCCTCCGAGAGGATGCGCTGCGGGGCCGGAGGAGGAAGATCCGTGATCCTTTCCTCCGTCCGCCCGGGCTCCGGACGCGGATAGGTGAGCGGCGAGGACCTCCCGGGCCCGGGAGATCACATCTCCGGGCAGACCCGCGAGCTCCGCAACGT
This sequence comes from uncultured Spirochaetales bacterium, assembly GCA_964641125.1. GTDB lineage: Bacteria > Spirochaetota > Spirochaetia > SPDA01 > CAZSGZ01 > JBKHAJ01. The sequence continues at coordinate 2 of CAZXMO010000026.1, read as the reverse complement.
GA